>CAISJZ010000076.1 GCA_903885755.1 uncultured Hyphomicrobiales bacterium
GGCTGTTCGACCTCATCGATGAATCCAAGACCGGCGAACTCAATTCCGTCGACAGCGCCGGGTTCCAGCCCGTCATCGACGCCTGCACGCTGTGCGACCTGTGCTTCATGACGAAGTGTCCCTATGTGCCGCCCCACGCGTTCAATCTGGATTTTCCGCATCTGATGCTGCGCGCCCGCGCCATCGCGTACAAAAAGGGCGAGGTCGGCTTTGCCGACAAGCAGCTCGCCGAGACCGATCGCAATGGCGCCATCGCAACGAAGGTCGCGCCGATCGCCAACTGGGCCAGCGACAAGGGCAATAAGCTGACACGCCCGCTGCTGGAGAAATTCGCCGGCCTCGACCGCGAGGCCGAACTGCCGAAATACGCGAGCCGCACGCTCACCTCGATCGCCAGATCCGCGCCGCCGATCAATCTCGCCGCGCCCGCCCATGGCCGCAAGGCGGTGATCTACGCGACCTGCTTCAACAACTACAACGACACCGATGGCGGCGTCGCCGCCCGCGCCGTGCTCGCGCGCAATGGCGTCGAGACCGAGGTCGTGCATCCCCACTGCTGCGGCATGCCCATGCTGGAACAGGGCAATCTCGCGGAAGTCGCCAAAAGCGCCGCGATCGTCTCGGCCGCGCTGAAGCCATGGATCGAAAAAGGCTACGATGTGATCGCGCTGGTGCCCTCCTGCGCGCTGATGATGAAATTTGAATGGCCATTGATCATGCCCGACAGCGAGGACGTCAAACTGCTCTCGCGCGCGACGTTCGACCTCTCGGAGTTCATCGTCGACCTCTCGAAAAAACATGGCCTCGCCGACGGCATGACGCCGGTTCCCGGCGGCGTGTCGCTGCACATGTCCTGCCATTCGCGCGCCCAGAACATGGGGCAGAAAGCGGCGGAGATGCTGCGCCTGATCCCCGAAGCCGACGTCAACGTCATCGAGCGCTGCTCGGGGCATGGCGGCTCGTGGGGCTTCAAGAAGGACAATTTTGAAACCGCCCTCAAGGTCGGCAAGCCCGTCGCGCGCCAGGCGAAGGACGCGGCCAAGGGTTTCGTGACATCGGAATGCCCGCTCGCGGGCGTCCATATCGCGCAGGGCGTTGAAAAGCTGGGCGGCGAAGGCGGGAAGCCTGAACTGGTGCGTCACCCCATCCAGATTCTGGCGCGCGCCTACGGTTTGTGAGGATTAAAACATGACAAACAGAAACGCACTGACCTCCGCCGATATTCTCCCGCTCGCCGACTACGCGAAAGTGCGCGTCGAAACGCGTCGCCGCGTCTCCGAACGCAAGCAACATCGCCGAATCGAGGTTGGCCCCAACGCCACCTTTTACTTCGAGAACCGCGAAACCATGTGGCTTCAGGTGCAGGAAATGCTGCATATCGAAAAGGGTGGCGACGAGCAGCTCAAGGACGAACTGGCCGCCTACAATCCGCTGATCCCCGACGGAAGCGAGCTTGTCGCCACGTTCATGATCGAGATCGACGATCCCGAACGTCGCAAGCGCGTGTTGAACCGGCTTGGCGGCGTCGAGGATACGGCTTTCATCCAGATCGGCGAGCGCAGGATCAAGGGCGTACCGGAGGCTGATCAGGACCGCACGACGGAGGACGGCAAGGCCTCGTCGGTGCAATTCGTCCACTTCCCCTTCGGCAAGGACGATATCGCCGCGTTCAGGGCGCCGGGCGCGAGCGTCGTCGTGGGTCTCTCCCACGCGAATTATGCGCACATGGCCGTGCTGCCGGAGGCAACGCGCGCGGAACTGGCGGGCGATTTCGAGTAGCGGCGTGGTCGCTGGTTGCGTTTCATCCCGCGCCGCGGCACAACCCGCCAAATGCTCCACATTAACGATCTGATCTATCGCATCGGCCCGCGATTGCTGTTCGACTCCGCCACGGCGGCCTTGCCCGATCGCGCCCGCGTGGGCTTCGTTGGCCGCAACGGCGCCGGCAAAACCACGCTCTTTCGCATGATCGCCGGCGAGATCGACCCGGAGGGCGGTTCGATCCTGCTGCCTCGGCGCGCGCGCCTTGGCCGCGTCGAACAGGAAGCGCCGGGTGGACCGGGGACCCTGATCGATTTTGTTCTCTCCGCCGACCTTGAGCGCGCGGCCCTGCTCGCCGAGGCGGAAACCGCCAGCGATCCCCTGCGCATTTCCGATATCCAGATGCGCCTCGTCGATATCGACGCCCATTCCGCCCCGGCGCGCGCCGCGGGCATTCTGGCGGGTCTCGGCTTCGATCACGCGGCCCAGCATCGCGCGCTGTCGGAATTCTCCGGCGGCTGGCGCATGCGCGTGGCGCTGGCCGCCGTGCTGTTTTCGGCGCCCGATATCCTGTTGCTCGACGAGCCGACCAACTATCTCGATCTTGAAGGCGCGCTGTGGCTCGTCGATTACCTCGCTCACTATCCCGCGATGGTCATCGTCATCAGCCATGATCGCGACCTGCTCGACGATGTCGCCGACCACATCCTGCATCTTGATCAGGGCAAGCTGGAACTGTGGACCGGCAACTACACGAGTTTCGAGAAGCAGCGGAGCATCCAGCTCGCCGTGCGCCAGAAGCACATCAAGAAGCAGGAAGAGCACCGCAAGCATCTGCAGACATTTGTCGACCGTTTTCGCGCCTCGGCGACCAAGGCGCGGCAGGCGCAATCGCGCATCAAGATGCTGGCGCGGATGGAAACGCTCGACGCCATCGTTGACACAAACGTGCTGCCCTTCAAGTTTCCCTCGCCGGCGCGGCCCCTGTCGCCGCCCATTATCACCATGGAGCGGGTCAGCGCCGGCTATGGCGAGACGACCGTCCTGCGCAATCTCGATCTCGTCATTTCCAATGATGACCGCATTGGCCTGCTGGGCTCGAACGGCAATGGCAAATCGACCTTCGCCAAGCTGGTCGCCGGACGGCTCGAACCCATGACAGGAAACGTGCGGCGTTCGTCGAAACTGGAGGTCGGATTTTTCGCGCAGCACCAGATCGACGATCTCGACGCGCGCGGTACGCCCTACTCCCATGTCGCGCCGCTGATGCCCGGAGCGACAGAGGCGAAAATCCGCGCGCGCTGCGCCAGCATCGGATTTCCCAACGTGAAGGCGGAAACGCGCATCACCGAATTGTCCGGCGGCGAGAAGGCGCGTCTGCTGATGGGTCTCGCCACCTTTTCCGGCCCGTCCATGGTCATTCTCGACGAACCGACCAACCATCTCGACATCGACAGCCGCGCGGCGCTGATCGACGCCATCAACGATTACGAGGGCGCGGTCATTCTCGTGTCCCACGATCGCCGCTTGCTGGAGGCCTGCGCCGATCGCCTGTGGCTGGTCGCCGACGGCACGGTAAAGCCCTTCGACGGCGACATGGAGGATTACCAGCGCTTCGTGCTCGCCAGCGCCAACGGACCCGGCGGCGGCGCGGCGGAAAGTGGTCGCGACGAGGCGAAAGCTCCGCCCGCCGCAGTGCGCCGAGATTCAGCGAAGGCGCGCAAGGAAACCGCGCCGCTGCGCAAGAAGATCGAGGCGGTGCAGGAGCGCATGACGAAATTCGAGAGCCTCATTCGTCGCATCGACGAAGCCCTCGCCGCGCCCGACGCATTTTCGAAGGACACGGCGAAAGCCGCGCAAATCGCCCAGCAACGCGCCGAACTCGAACGCGCGCTGCGCGAGGCCGAGGACGAATGGCTGATCCTGTCGGACGAATACGAGGTCGCGCTGGCGGGGTAATCGCGCCGGTTCAACGCCTGACGCTCCGCGCGCCCAGCAGCGCCGCGGCGCTGGCGACGCCCATCACGGCCAACAAGAATTCCGCGCCAAAATAGCCCCAGGCATCGATCACCCAGGCGAGCGGCATCGGCGCCCAGTAGATGCCGAGATAGAAGGCGGCGGAGACGATGGCCTGAACGCCCGGCCCTTCGGTCGGCGTGGCGCCGCGGCCCAGCCAGGCGGACATGATCGGAAACATCATGGAATTGCCATAGCCCAGCAAGGCGCCGGCGAGCGCGACCATCCAGTGGCCGGCGGAGGCCGCCGCCAGCAGCGACAAGCCGCCGGTAATCAGGCCGCTCGCCATGAGATAGCGCGGATGCAGCGCCGACAGCCGCCGCATGGCGCCGACCCGGCACGCCACCATCGCTATTGTCATGGGAATGAAAAACCAGCCGAGCGGAATGTGCTCGCCGCGCAGTTCCGGCGCGAGGTAGGACGCGACATAGCCGAACTGCGCGCCGCCGATCACGATGCCCGCGACGGGCAAAAGGTGCCAGCGGCGCCACGCGGCGGCGAGCCCAAGGCCGGAGGGTCGCGGCGGTCGCGCGAGCGGCCGCACACCAATCGTGATCAGCAAACCCAGCGCGGCCGGCAGTCCGCCCTCGATGAACAGCGCCGTCTCGCCAAACGTGTTGAGCACCCATTCGCCAATGGGCGGCGCGATGGCCAGCGCCAACGGAATCGTCGAGGAAAACGCCGTCACGAGATAGACGAACCGCGTCCGGTTCAACCGGCTCTGCACATAGAGATTGATCGGCCCGAGAAACAGCCCGACGCCGGCGCCCCAGATGAGCCGCGAGATCAGCGCCGGCCAGAACAGGTCGCGCGTCCATGCCATCGACGCCACACCTATCGCCGCCAGCGCCATGGCAAGGCGGAAGGCCGCGACCGCGCCAATGCGCGCGGTGACATAGCCAGACCCCAGCGTGAAGGCGAGAGCGGTCACGCCGACGACGCTGATGAGCACTCCGATCAGCCGCAGCGAGAATCCCGCGTGCTCAAAGGCGACCGCGACCAGCGTCGAATGGGTCGTGGTGATCGAGAACAGCAGGCTCGCCGCGGCGGCGACGGCGAACTCCCGCCTGCCCCGCGCGTCGATATATCCGGCCAGTCGCGCCCTGTCGTCGGCGCCGCCGTCGCGCTCTGTTGTTTCCGGCATGGGCCTATCGATACCGCTCGATATCGGCGCGCAGGGTCTCGATAACCGCGGGCGGAGCATCGGCGAGCGCGCCAAAAATCGCCGCGCCCTTGGCGGGATCCACATAGGTGTAGGGCACGCCGTTCATTTCCACGGTCTGCCGGATGTACTCGGGATCGTTCGCCGCGTCGGCGAAGGCCTTGCGCAACTCGTCGACCGCGGCGCGCGGCGTTCCCCGCGGCGCGAACATGGCGAAGGTGAGCTCGCCCGCCTCGCGCGTCAGCCAGTTCAGCGCGTCCCAGTTCGCCCCCGACGGCATTTTCCCGAAAATGCCGCGATAGAGATCGGGAAAGGCCGGCATGTCGTCGATGCCGGCGATGCGCTCGAACGAGCCATCGGGCTGCACTGTCGTGAGATAGGCAATGCCCATGCCCTGCCCCGATTTGATGAAGGCCGCGGTGCGGCCGCGGAAGGTCGAGAGCGCGGTCGAATGGAATTGCGTCTCGTTGCGCTGCATCGCCAGAAACACCTCGTTGCCGCCGGGATAGCCCAGGACATAGCGATGCGAGACGCCGAGTTCATTGAGAGCAAGATGCGGCAGAAGCCCCGAATAGTCGCTGGCGTTGAGCGCGCCGAGCGCGAGATCTTTCGCCTTGACGATATCGGCGGGAGTCTTGAGCCCGCCGGGAATAACATCGGTGCGCGAATAGAGAATGCGGATATCGCCGACGCCGCCGACATATTCGAACTGGTCGTAGCGGGCTCGCAGGGTCGTTGAGTTCATTGCCTGCAGCAGAGGGTCCCACGGCCCGAACAGCAGCGTGAGCCCATCCGGTTTCGCGCGTTCGGCGAGATAGTTGGTCGCGACAATCGCCGCGCCGCCGGGCATGTTCTGCACGAGAATGGATGGCGCGCCCGCCAGATGCTTGCGCAGAAAATTCGAGAAGCCGCGGGTGAGTGTATCCACGGTTCCGCCAGCGCCGACGCCGACGAGCACCGTGATGGTCTTTCCCGCGTAAAATCCGTCCGCCGCGTGGGCCGCCGACGCGCCCGCAATGCCAAGCAGCGCGGCGAACGCCATGGCGAGAACGTGACCAAACGAGCGCCAAAACGGCATCGCACACTCCCTCATTGGCCGCGCCGGTCAAAATTTCGCGCGATTAAACCTTGATATCGCCCAGCGCGACACTGTCGTTCAGCACGACCTCGATGCGCTTGACCCCGCTGGCCGCGGCGATTTCCACGACATAGGCGCCCGAGTTCTCCGGCAGTCGGTCGAATTTGAAATCGCCGTAATTGTCGGTTGTCTGTTTGGCGATTTCCTGGCCATCCTTGAGCAGGCGCGCCTCGACGCCCACGAGACATTCGTCCAAACCATTGACGACGCCGCAGACGCTACCGCCGATGAACGCGGTGGAGTAGCGCCAAAGGTTGCGATACCAGACGCGCGGCTTCGTGCCGAGTTCCGGCTTCA
>CAISJZ010000077.1 GCA_903885755.1 uncultured Hyphomicrobiales bacterium
GCGCCAAAGACCTCCTTGGCGAAGGCGGCGTCCTCCGCGGATTCCGCCGCCCGCGCGGCCGGGGAGGCCAGCAGAGCGCAGGAAGCGAGGCTTGCGAGAGCGAAAGCGCGGATCATGTTGGTTGGTCTCCCTGACAGCCGCGGCACTCTAGCCGAAATCGCCAGCCGCGCCTGTGCGAATGCACACATGCGCTGGTCCGAATTTACTTGCCCTCGACAAGGGCGCGGGCGTCCTCGCGCAGCATCTTTCGCGAACCATCGCGCGCGTAAACCATGTGGCCGCCAGGATAGACCTGCAATTTCAGACGTCCGGGCGGCCCGACCAGCGGCACCTGATCGAGCGTCAGTTTGGTCTCGAAGTAGGGCGTCACGAGATCGGTCAGACCATGCGCGACAAGAACGCGCAGGGTTGGATCAAGCGCGAGAACCTCGCGCAGGTCGGACAGGGATTCTGCTGGCCGGCGCCCGAAATCCCAGGCCTGGCCAGCCTGTTCGTTGTAGAAGAGGTAGCGGCCGTTCTCGACGTTCCAGTTCAGGCGGTGATGGTAGATGTCGACCATGGCCTGCGTGATCGGCGCGTGGAGGCCGACGCGTAACTGGTCCTCGGTGTTGTCCCTTGGCGCGAATGGGGTCGGATCGAGGCCGGTCACGTTGGCGTCGTAGCGGCTGGAGACGGTATTCGTGTCCCGGTTGGCCTCGCGGGCGAAAATGTTGGTGGGAACCCGTCCGCCAAGCTGGCGAACGGATTGGGCGTCAAGGCCCGTCAGTTCCGTCACCTTCGCCGACAGCCGCGAGACAGCATCGGGATCGTTCGGACCTTTCAGCAAATCCATGATGAAAGCGCCCGAGGCGTAATCCTCGACGTCCTTCATGGACTGGCGGGTAATCGAACCCTTTCGCTCCCGATAGGTCGCGGCCATGGAGGGCAGGCGCGCCGCCAGTCCCAGAATGGAGTTGCTGGCGTTGAACCGTCCGAAATCCAGCACGGGCGAGATCAGAACCAGCCCGTTGACGCCGACGCCCTGTTCCTTTTGCAGGAGGTTGGCGATCTTGGGCGCCCGGAATCCGCCGTAGCTTTCGCCGACGATGAATTTTGGCGACAAAGAGCGATCATTAGCCTCGGTCCAGCGACGGATGGCGGTCGCCAGCGCGCCGGCGTCGCCGTTGACGCTCCAGAAGGACTTGCGCACGTCCTCGCCACCGATGACGCGGCTGTAGCCGGTCCCGGGCGGATCGATGAACACGAGGTCCGCGAAGTCGAGCCAGGTGTCGGCATTGTCGACCACGGCGGGGCTGGCGGACGGGCGGGCGGCCTCGGCCGTCATTGGCAGGCGCCAGGGCCCGAGCCCGCCAAGGTTCAGCCAGCCCGAGGCGTAGCCGGGGCCGCCATTGAAAATGAAAGCGACCGGGCGGGTCTTGGGGTCCGAGCCGTCCTTGCGGAAGGCGATATAGGCGATATCGGCGCGCGGCGCGCCGCTCTCCGCGTCGAACAGGTGGATCGTGCCAGCGGTGGCGTTGAAGGTCAGCGTCCGGTCGGGGAGTGTCAGCGTCTGGCGCGTGGTCGAATCCGGGGGAAGCGGTTTCAATCCCTCGCCGGGAGGCTGGGGGCGTTGTTCGGACCGGCTCGGCGCGGTCGGCGGCGACGGCGCCTGGGCATTGCCGGGCGCGGCCGCGATCAGGGCGCCAGCGAGCACGGGGATGACGACCGATATTTTCATGGACAATCTCTCCCGCCCCGGCGTGGCGGCAATCTAGCTTACCCGCGCGCGAATGCCAGCCTCAGGCGGCGGACCGCGCTCGGCGCGGCGGACTGGCCTCGGACCTCGATTCCGAAGCGTTCGGGTCGATCATCGGCAGGGCGTTCATGACCCGCTCGGGCGGCAGGACAACGATGACCTCGGTGCCGACGCGGACCTCGGATTTCAGCGTGAACGTGCCGCCGTGCAACTCGATCAGGCCCTTGACGATTGGCAGGCCAAGGCCGGTGCCTTCCTCGGCGTTCTTCTGGGCGAGCGAGCCGCGCCCGAAGGACGACATGATGATCGGAATTTCGTCCTCGGGAATGCCCGGGCCCGTGTCGCGGATCGACAGGTACTGGCCGCCGGCCGCGGTCCAGCCAACCTTGACGGCGATCGATCCGTCCGGCGGCGTGAACTTGATGGCGTTCGACAGGAGATTGAGCGTGATCTGGCGGATGGCGCGCTCGTCCACCCACACCCGCGGAAGGTCAGGCTGAATGGAAGAGGTCACGTTGATGCCGCGGTTCTTGGCGCGAAGGCTGAGCAGGTGGCGGCAATCCTCGACGATATTAGCGATGGACACCGACTCTTCCTTGAGTTCGTAGCGCCCGGCCTCGACGCGCGACAGGTCAAGAATTTCGTTGATCAGCATGAGAAGATGCTGCCCGCTGCCGTGAATGTCGTTGGAGTATTCCTTGTAGGCGGGTACGCTGTGCGCCCCGAAGAGCTCGCTCTTCATCACCTCGGAAAATCCCAGGATAGCGTTCAGCGGCGTGCGCAACTCGTGCGACATGGTCGCGAGAAAACGCGATTTGGCGAGATTGGCTTCCTCGGCCCGTCGGCGGGCCTCGTCGGAGTTGAGCTTCGACTGCTCCAGTTCGGCGATCAGGGCTTCCTTCTCCATGCTCAGGGAAAGCGTGTCGAGCGAAGTCGAGTAAAGTCGCCGCGCGAGAATGATGAAATAGAGCTGGGCGCCGCCGGCCATCAGCGTGATCGGCAGGTTCTGAAAACCGTCGCGCGGCGAGATGAACGCGATCGTGGCGATCACCGTCGGGAACAGGCCGGAGTAAACCGCCCATGGGATCGAGGCCGAAATCATCGCTGTCATCGCGGCGATGAGCAACATCACGAACAGGACGAAGGTATGGGCGACAGGGTCGGTCTCGCGCAGCAGCAACAGCACGATGACGGCCCAGATTGCGCCCTGGAGGCACTCGATGGCCATGAACTTGTGCCGCCAGGCCCGCACGTTGATGTCGGGCTCGGGCACGCGCAGCAGCGAGGCGGCGAGCACGTGATGGGCGGCCAGGCCCGCGCCGA
>CAISJZ010000078.1 GCA_903885755.1 uncultured Hyphomicrobiales bacterium
CTCGACGTCAAGGACGGCCGCGTCGTCAAGGGCGTCAAGTTCGTCAATCTGCGCGACGCGGGAGATCCCGTCGAAAGCGCCATCGCCTATGACCGGGCCGGCGCGGACGAACTCTGCTTTCTCGACATCACCGCCAGCCACGAGAACCGCGACACGATATTCGACGTGGTCGCGCGCACGGCGGAAGCCTGTTTCATGCCGCTGACGGTCGGCGGCGGCGTGCGCGCGGTCGAGGATATCCGCAAATTGCTGCTGGCCGGCGCCGACAAGGTGTCGATCAACACCGCCGCGGTCGCCCGCCGCGATTTCGTGCGCGAGGCGGCGGAAAAATTCGGGGCGCAATGCATTGTCGTCGCCATCGACGCCAAGCAGGTGTCGCCGGGCAAGTGGGAGATATTCACCCATGGCGGACGCAACCGCACCGGCCTCGACGCCATCGACTACGCCCGAGAGGTCGTGTCGCTCGGCGCCGGCGAAATCCTGCTGACCTCGATGGATCGGGACGGCACGAAGTCGGGCTTCGACCTCCCTCTGACCCGCGCCATCGCCGACGCGGTGTCCGTGCCGTTGATCGCGTCCGGCGGCGTCGGGACGCTCCAGCACCTCGTCGACGGCGCCCGCGACGGGCACGCGGCGGCGGTGCTGGCCGCCTCGATTTTCCATTTTGGCGAATTCACGATACGCGAGGCGAAGGACTATATGGCCGCCGCCGGCCTGCCGGTCCGGCTGGATTGAGGTTCGCCCATGGCCTTCGATTTGACAACGCTGGAAGCGACCATCGCCGCGCGCGCGAGTTCGAGCGCGGAAAAATCCTACACGAAGTCGCTGCTCGATGGCGGCGTGGCGCGCTGCGCCCGCAAGTTCGGCGAGGAAGCGCTGGAGACGGTGATCGCGGCGGTCGAGGGCGACCGGGACGCCCTCATCAAGGAATCCGGCGATGTGCTGTTCCATCTGCTGGTGCTGCTGCGCGCCGGGGGCGCCGGTCTGGCGGACGTGCTGGCGGAACTGGAAAAGCGAAGCGCCCGATCGGGCCACGAGGAAAAGGCGTCCCGGCCGAAGGTCTGACGCGTGCCCCTCTCGGGCGATCCGAAAACAGGCTAGATTGAGCGACCGGAACCGGCCCGCGCGGGCGGAGACTTGAGATGGACGAAGCAGTCGCACGCGATCAGCTCAGGGCGGACATCTCGCCCTATCGGCACTTCTCGCGCGCGGAATGGGCGGCGCTCCGCGCCGACACGCCGCTGACGCTGACCCTCGACGACCTCATGAAGCTGCAATCCATCAACGATCCGATCTCCATCGAGGAGGTCATCGCGATATACCTGCCGCTGTCGCGCCTGCTGGCTCTCTATGTCGCGGCGACGCAGGGTCTCTACAAGGCGACGCAGCGCTTTCTCGACGCCGAGGATGGCAAGACGCCCTATATCATCGGCGTCGCCGGCTCCGTCGCCGTCGGCAAGTCGACCACCGCGCGCGTGCTGAAGGCGCTGCTGTCGCGCTGGCCGAACACGCCACGCGTCGAACTCGTCACCACCGACGGGTTTCTCTATCCCAACGACGTTCTCAAGCGCGAAGGCCTGATGGAGCGCAAGGGTTTTCCCGAGAGTTATGACGGCGCCGCGCTGCTGCAGTTCCTCGCGGCGGTGAAGGCGGGCGAGAGCAATGTCCGCGCGCCGGTCTATTCGCATCTTGTCTATGACGTGGTGCCGGATCAGGGCGTCGTCGTCGATCATCCCGACATTCTCATTGTCGAGGGACTGAACGTCCTGCTGCCGAACAAACTCGGCAAGGAAATCCCTTTCGTTTCGGATTTCTTCGATTTCTCGATCTATCTGCACGCCGACGAAGAGCGTCTGGAGACCTGGTACATCAACCGCTTCATGCGGCTGCGGCAGACCGCGTTCCGCGATCCCAAATCGTATTTCCATCGTTATGCGACATTATCGGACGACGAGGCGCGCGCCACCGCCCGCTCCATCTGGACAACGATCAACCTGAAGAACCTGCACGAGAACATCCTGCCGACCCGCGCGCGGGCCAGCCTCGTTCTGTCCAAGGACGAAAACCACCGGATTGAATCGGTGGCGCTGCGGAAGCTCTAAACGGAACCGTCCCGCCTCAGATCAGCCCGTTCTCTTTCGCCATATCGAGCAGATTGGCTTCGGGCCGCGCGCCATAGTGCTGGATGACTTCGGCGGCGGCGAGCGCGCCGAGGCGCGCGCAGGTGTGATAATCCACGCCGCGCGTCAGGCCGGCGAGGAAGCCCGCCGCGAAAAGATCGCCGGCGCCGGTCGTGTCCACCAGCTTGTCGATTGGGAAGGCGGGCGCGGAGATGGTTTCCTCGCGCGTGACAACGATCGAGCCATTGGCGGAGCGCGTGACGACGCCCAGCACATTCTCCTCGCGCAACGCCTTGACCGCGGTGGCGAAGTCGGCGGTCTGATAGAGCGCCTTCAACTCGTGCTCGTTGGCGAAAACGACATCGACGGTCTTGTCGCGGATGAGCGCGAGAAACTCGTCGCGATAGCGATCGACGCAGAAGGAATCCGACAGGGTCAGCGCGACGAGGCGGCTCGCCTTGTGGGCGATGGCGGCGGCCTTGACGAAGGCCTGCTTGGCCGCCGGCGGGTCCCAGAGATAGCCTTCGAGATAGGTGATCTTCGAGGATGTCACCAAAGTCTCGTCGACATCGTCCGGGGTCAGGTTCTGGCAGGCGCCCAGATAGGTGTTCATGGTACGCTCGCCATCGGGCGTCACCAGAATGAGGCAGCGCGCCGTCGAGGGACCGGCCTTGGCGGGTGGCGTGGCGAAATGCACGCCCGTGGCCCTGATGTCGTGGGTGAAGACATGCCCGACGTCGTCGGCCTTCACCTTGCCGATGAACGCCGCCTTCACGCCGAGCGAGGCCGCGCCAACTATGGTGTTGGCGGCGGAACCGCCCGAGATCATCGTCCCGGCGCCCATGGTCTCGTAGAGGGTCAGGGTGCGCGCCTCGTCGATCAGCGACATGGACCCCTTGGCCAGTTTCTCGCGAGCAAGGAAATCGTCCTCGGCGCGCGCGATTACGTCGACAATCGCGTTGCCGATGCCAAGTACGTCGAATTCCTGATCAGCCATGCCGGTCCCCTGAGCCTGTCCAATATTCCCGGCGGTCCTGTGACACCCGCCTTGCCCGGGGTCAATAGTCAGGGCTTGCGCTTCTCCCGCGCCTCAAGAATCGCCATGATGGCCTTGACCTCCGCGGGATCGAGCGTCCGGATATCGGCGGCGAGGCGGTTGGCGAGTTCCGTCGCCTCCGGCCGCAGGCTGGACGTATCCACCACGACCCGCGGATTGGAGTTACGCGCCAGGCGCTCAAGCTCCTCGGCCTCGTCCCAGATGACGTTGAAATAGCCAATGATCCGCTGCAGCAGATACCAGGAGGGCGAGCCCCGATTGCCATGTTCGAGCGCCGAGAGATAGGCGGCGGAGACGCCGATGTCCGCCGCCATGGCCTTGAGGGTCAGGGCGCGAGCGGCGCGCAGTTCGCGCAGTTTCTTGCCGAACGGGGTCATTCGTCACGTCCGCCGAGAGAGCGATCGCGGCGCACTCGCACATAGAGCGCGCCCGAGCCGCCATGGGCCGCGTCCGCCTCGTCAAAGCCGATGACGTGGTCGCGCAGATCGGGCGCCGCGAGCCAGTGGCGCACCATGCGTTGCAGTACGCCGCCAGCCTGATGAACGTGGCCGTCCTCGCTCCGCGAGCCGCGCCCCTTGCCCGTGACCACGATGACAACTTTCGCGCCTTGCGCCCGCGCCCGCCACAGGAATGACAGCAGCGCCTCGTGCGCTTCGTGCTGGCGCATGCCATGCAGGTCGATCTTCATGTCGGCGCGCAGGCTGCCGCGCGCCAGCTTGCGCCGCAGCTTGTCCTCGATGGGCTGCATGTTCGGTCGCGTCGGTTTGGCGGGCGGCGCGGGCGTGAAGGTTGGCGCCGCCGCTTTCGGACGGGCGCGAGCGGGCGCGGACGACGGCTTCTCCACGATGGGCGCGGGCGCCGCCACGCGGACACGTGGTTTCGTGAGCGGCTTCAGCGTGCGCGTCACCGCGCGCCAGATTTCTTCGTCCTCGCTGGTGAGGAGCTTGCGGCGCGGCGACTTTCCCGAGGGCGGCGCGCTCATCGCCCGCTCCCCGGGTCCTCGACCGGCAGCAGCACGATAAAATCGGCGGGGTGGCGGATGTCGCCAGCGATGGCTCCCGCCGCGTCGCCCGCGCCAATGTAGAGATCGGCGCGGGCGCGGCCAATGATCGCCGATCCCGTGTCCTGCGCGACCATCAGGCGGCGGAAAG
>CAISJZ010000079.1 GCA_903885755.1 uncultured Hyphomicrobiales bacterium
GATGTTCAGCGTCTTGCAGACATCGACCATGAAGTCCGAGCCGGTTTTCTCCGTCGTAAGCCGTTCGGCCTCGCCCGGATGATCCTGTTCGGCGGCCATTTGCGCCGCGGTCGGCGGCGCGGCTTTCGGCGCGGCGGCGGGGGCCGCTGGCGTTTGCGCGCGCGCTTCGGTGGCGACAGTCGCCCCGCCAGCGATGGCGGCGCCTTTCAGAAATCCTCGTCGATCGAGCTTTCCCGTCCCGGGCATCTTCATCCCCATGTTTTGTCGCGTCTTTACGTTGGGCGCACATTGGCCCGGCGGCGCGCGTCGCGCAATCGAAATTCGCGTGAAGGGGCTCCTCAGCGCGAGCCCTGATCGACGCCATCCTTGAAGCCGGGATAGCCGGGATAGGACGTGGCCGAGCCGAACCCCCAGTAGTTCCGCAGCGTCTCGGCGCCATGCTGCTTGGGCCGCAGCGGCAGTTCCTGATGCCAGGGGCGGGGATCGAAATAGCCGAGCGTCTCGTCCTTCATCTGGTCCATTTCGGTGTAGAGCTCGACGCGCACGCCATCGGCGTTGCGGTGATAGGCGGCGATGTTGTGGCCGATGATGTGGCGGCCCGGCCCCCACACGAGCAGGATCTTGTTCTTGGCGAGATAGTCGCAGGCGCGGTGGATTTCCGGCCAGTCCTTGACCTCGAAGGCGATATGCGCGAGGCCCGGCTGCTTGCCGTTGACGAAGTTGACCGTGTGATGATCGGGGTTGCAGCGCAGGAAACAGAAGAAATCGCCGCGGATATCCGACAGGCGAAAGCCCAGCACGTCCATGTAGAATTGCATGACAGGCTTGATATCGAGACAGGCCGACGCCACATGGCCAAGCTTCAGCGGCATGACGCCGATCGGTTTGCCGTTGTCCGCGGCGAAGGCATATTCGGCGTAGATATCGACGTCAGTGCCCTTCGGGTCCTTGAAGGTGATGCATTCGGCGACGCCAGGCGTCACGCCGCTTCGCCGTTCCGCCCGCACGCCGTGTTTCGCGAGCTCCTTGATGCAATCGCCAAGGTCGGTTCCCGGCGCGACCTGGAACGAGATGCGCGACAGATCGGCGTGGTCGCTCTGCTCGAGCGCGATGGCCTCCAGACCGACCTTGGTGGCGAGGATCGCGCTCTTCCTGTCGCGCGCCACGACGTTAAGGCCGATCACCTCGTTGTAATATTCAATGGCGCGTTCGAGATCGGGCGTGGTGAGCGTGGCGTGTCCGACGCGGCGAACCTGGATCATGGGACTTTCCTCTTTTGTTTCATGGATGCGGGGAAGCGTTCATCGGCCGCGAAGCAAATCCTGATAACGCTTCTGCCAGTCCTTTTCCTGCTCGGGCGTGAATTCGAGCGGCAGAATTTTGACGTCGCCGAGTTTCGCGATGGCGTCGGCGGGCACGGGCGGCACATCCGCGCGTACGGGCAGGCGCCCTTGCCGCCCGACGGCGGTTTGCCCCTCCTTGCTGAGCAGGAAATTGGCCGCCAGAAAGGCCGCCTTGGGATGCGGCGCCGAAGGATTGAGCGCCACCTCGCCGAGGATGACCGCGAGCGGATTGGCGCCCCAGTAATCAGAAGGGCCGCCGCTCGAACGCACGTTGTTCACGAGGTTGATGTAGTTCGACGGCGTCACCCAGTATTCGCCCGCCGACACGGCGCGCGCGAGGGCGAGATGCCCATCGACGGGCGAGGGCTTGAACTCCTCGAAGAATTGCTTGAGCAACCGGGTACCCTTCTCTTCGCCATGATATTCGATGACTGCGCGCATCCATGGAAATTCCAGCGCGTCGATCCCGACATGGCCGATCCATTCCTTGTGCGTCAGGAACGCCTCGAGATCGCGCGGCGGCTTGTCGAGTCTGACCTTGTCGGTGTTGTAGCTCGGCGCGTTGTAATTGGCGTAGACGCCATACCAGCGATGATCGGCGTCGCGGAATCGCGCGTCGATCGTGGCGGCCTGTGGAGGCTCGAAAGCCGCGCGCACGCGCGCCGGCAGGCGGGTGACATTGGTGGTGACGACCGCGTCCCAACTCTGCTGGCTCGTGCGAGCCTCGATCTGGATCTTGGAGGTCAGCGCGGAATCATTGCCGCGGATGTAATTGACCTTAATGCCCGTTGCGTCCTCGAATTCCTTCCAGACGGGAAGGGCTTCCTGTTCGTTGACGGAGGAATAGACGCTGACGGTCCCCTCGGCCTTCGCGGCCGCGAGCACATCCGGCAATATCCACGAGGGCGTCTGCGCGCCGGCCGTCGGGGCGATCAGGACCGTCGCGGCGATCAGCGCGGCGCGCATGGGCGCGGGTCGGAACATTCGGGCTCCCCTGGACTCAATTACCTTGATTGCCCGCGATCCTAGTCGTCGGCCACGCGCGAAACAACAGAGCGGGCGCCCAATCGGCGTTCACCGCCCGCGCAAAAGCTCGTCGAACACGCGCTTCCACTTGCGGTCGTCCTCGGGGCCGAACAGCGTCGGAACCACGGTTTTGCTGGCGATGCGCGTCAATGCGTCCGGCGGATTGGGGGTTACGTCGGCGCGCACGGGAAGCCGGCCGAACTTCGCCGAATGTTCCTGCGCCTCGCGACTGACGGCGAAATTCGCCGCGAGCAGCGCCGCATTCGGATGGGGTGCGTTGGCGCTGACGCCGACCTGAGCGACATGCGCCGAGACGGGATCGAGAGCGAAGACATCGGTGGGGCCGCCGTTCATCTGGACGCTGTAGGTCAGGTTGATGAAATTATTCAGCGCCAGCGCGTATTCACCCGCGCCGACCGAGCGCGCCAGCGCCAGGTGGCCATCCGCGATGACGGGATCGAGGTTCGCGACCAGCGACTTGATGAGCGCCCGGGCTTTCTCTTCGCCGTAATACTGGAAAATCCCCGCGAGCCATTGAGTGTCCGTGCCGTCGATGGCGACCCGCCCGCGCCATTCCCCACGCGTGGCGAAGTCGGCGAACGAGGTCGGCAAGTCGGATTTCTTCACCAGATTGGTGTTGTAGGATGGGGCATTGTAGTTGATCGAATGGCCATACCAGCGCCGATCCGCGGCGCGCGCTATGGGGATGAGGTTGCGGGCTTCGGGTATGTCGTATTGCTCCAGCAATTGCGGCGGGTTCTGGCTCACGGCGGTTGTAACGGTGATGTCCCAGCTTTTCTGACCGGCGCGCCCCTCGATGGCGATGCGCGAATTGATCGCCACGTCCGAGCCACGCACGAATTGAACCTTGACCCCCGTGGCGTCCTCGAAAATTCTCCAGACCGGCAGCGCCTCGCCTTCATTGACCGAGGAATAGATCGTGACCGAGCCCTCGGCCTTGGCTGCGGCGAGCACGTCCGGCAAAATCCACGAGGGCGTCTGCGCGCTGGCCGCCGCGGCGATCGGGATCATCGCCGCGATCAGGGCGGCGCGCATCGGGGCGAGTCGGAACATTCGGGCTCCACTGGAAGATTGCGAACCGTCTCCCATTGGACGAGAACCTTGGCGAGGGGGTTCGACATCGGGAAATCCGGTCGCCAAACCCCGTGATTGCTTGTTACGGCAGAGCCTCGCGGGGTTGCCATGCCGAGCGTACAATGAAATCAACGCGCCCGCCTCCCAGAAAAAAAGCGACACGGCCTATTTCAGAAAACTCTCGTCTACGTAGCGATTCTTTGGCGCGACCTTGTCCTTCACCACGCCCATGTCCTGAAAGGATTTGAGCACGTTCATGAAGTCCGCCTCGGGGATCGCCATCCCGCGGCTGAAGGCCTGCAAATCCCGCACGACATAATCGTAGGTCTTTTCGCTGATGTCGTGGTCCTGCTTCGTTTCCTTCATCAGAAGGGCGACGGCTTCCTCGCGGTTGGCGGGATCGTAGAGCCAGTCCGTCGCCCTGGAGAGCGCGCGCAACAACGCCTCGGCCGCGGGACGATTTTTCGCTAGCCAGTCCGCGCGGCCGAAAACGCCGAGAAACCCGTAGGATTTCACGAACTGGCCGAAGTCGACGAGCTTGTTGAGGCCCGCCGCGTCGGCGGCGAAATCAAGCGGCGGCGACACCGCGACCGCGGCGACCGCGCCCGTCGACAGCGCGGCGTAGCGGGCGACCGAAGCGCCGTTGTAGATGATGTCGACTTCCGATGGCTGCACGCCGTTGGCCTTCAACCAGGCCTCGAAGAAATTGGCGATGTCATTCTTCGGCACAGGAACCATCACCGACTTGCCGCGCAGATCGGCGGCGGTCTTGATGTTTTTCTGTCCGTAAAGGCTGAAGGCGTACTTGATCACGGTCGAGCCGATGAGCTTGATCGGCGCGCCGCTCTCGACCGCCTGAATCACGATCTCGAACGTGGTGTTGCCAAGATCGAGAGAGCCCGCCGTCACCTGCTGCGCGATGGCCGAGACATTGCCAACAAAAATGTTTTCCACCGCGATGTTCTCGGCGGCGAACATGCCCTTGGCCTCGGCGATGTAATAGGGCCAGTTGGTCGTCGTGCGCGACACCTGCCCGACAACAAGTCTTGTCTGCGCCGCGGCGTCTTGCGCCAGCGCGCAGACCAGCGCCAGCGCGCCAATGAGCGATTTCATGATCACGGTCCGGTTCATGTCGGCTCCCTTCGCGCCGCGCGCGTTTTTGGATATCTGGTCATTCCGCCGACAGGCCCGCCGCCTCGACCGATGGCGCCGCCTCCGCGTATTCCTTGCGCGCCATGGCCTCGAACTCGGCGGCTGGATGGTAGAACGGATCGGTCTGCATCGCCGTCAGCCGCTCGCGCGCGGTCGGGCCTTCCGTCGCGCGTTGCGCCGCGGCCCGCAGCTTTTCCACCACGTCGTCCGGCGCCCCCGCCGGCGCGACGATCGTGTGCCAGGAACGTTGATAGAGACCGGGATAGCCCGATTCATCGAAGGTCGGCACGCCCGGCAGGAACGGGCTGCGCGCTTCGTCGGCGAAGGCGAGCACGCGCACGCTGTCGCTCTTGAAATAGGGCACGAGCGTTGATTGCGCGTCGAAGGCGAACTGGATTTCCCCGGCCAGCAGCGCCGCCATGACCGGCGCGCCGCCGCGGAAGGGCACATGCGTCGCCTCGAATCCCGCGATCTTGCGGAACCGCTCGACCGCCAGGTGATTGTTGGAGCCAACGCCGGGGCTGCCATAGTTCAGCGGCTTCGGGCTGGCTTTGGCATGGGCGACGAACTCCGCCAGCGTGCGGACCGGCAGGTCCTTGTTGACGAAGAATCCCGAGGCCACCTTGGCGACGCTCGCCACGGGACGGAATTGCGCGAAGGGTTCGAAGCCTTTCGACCTGTAGATGTGCGGCAGCACGAGATAGGTCGCCGCGGTGGCGTAGAGCAGGGAATAACCGTCGGGCCGGGCGCGGGCGATCTGCGCGGCGGCGAGATAGCCGCCGGCGCCGCCGTTGTTCTCCACCAGCACGCTCTGGCCGAGATA
>CAISJZ010000080.1 GCA_903885755.1 uncultured Hyphomicrobiales bacterium
ATGGCGCATGGCTACGCCAAGGTCGCGGGCAAGCCGATGGCGGCGATGGTGCACGGAACCGTCGGTACGCAACATGCCGCAATGGCCTTGTACAATGCCTGGTGTGATCGCGTGCCGATAATCGCCTTCACCGCCAGCGCGGGTCCGGTGGAAGACCGCCGCCCCGGCGTCGAATGGATGCACACGGTGCAGGACGGCGCCGCGACGGTGCGCGACTTCACCAAATGGGACGACTATCCCTGGTCGCTGCAAAGCTTCTCGGAATCCACCGTTCGCGCCTATCAGCTCGCCTGCGCGCAGCCTTGCGCGCCGGTGCTCATCACCGCGGACGGCAAGTTACAGGAGATGGAACTTTCCAAGGCGGCGAACGGCAAACTGAGCATTCCCAAACTAAATATTCCCTCGCCGACGTCGGGCGATCCCAACGCGCTGCGCGACGCCGCTAAAATGCTCGTCGCGGCGGAAAATCCCGTCATCATCGCCGATCGCTACGCGCGCTCGCAGGCGGGCATGGACAGCCTCGTCAAACTCGCCGAGGCCCTGCAGGCGCCGGTCATCGACCAGCAAAGCCGCATGAACATGCCGACGACACATTATCTCTGCCAGACCGCGCGCGCTGGCGCGCTGCTGTCGCAGGCCGATTGCGTTCTCTCGCTGGAGCCCGTCGATCTCTATGGCCAGCTCAACAAGATGACGGATCAACTTGAGCGCCATACCGGCATGAAGACCAAGGCGAACACAAAGGTCATATGCATCTCGACCCACGAGTTGATGATCAAGGCGAATTATCAGGATTTCCAGCGCTACAGCTCCGCTGATCTCTACGTCACCGCCGACGGCGAGGCGACGCTTCCCTATCTCATCGAAGCCGTGCAAAAGGAGATCGGCGACCGCAAGGCGGCGTTCGACGCGCGCGGCCAGAAGCTCAAGGAACTCTACAAGGGCATCGCCGATCGCGCCCGCGCGGACGCCGCGCTGACATGGGACAGCAACCCGATCAGCGGCTCGCGCCTGTTCGCCGAACTCTGGGCGGCGGTCAAGACCGAGGATTGGGCGTTCGTCTCGCCCAACAAATATGTCGGCGGCTGGGAACACCGGCTCTGGCCCATGGAAAAGCACTATCAGTTCATTGGCGACTCCGGCGGCTCGGGCGTTGGCTACGAGCCCGTCGGCGCGCTCGGCGCCGCGCTGGCCCATCGCGACGCGGGCGGGCGGCTTCCCATCGCGATCATTGGCGATGGCAACTTCAACATGGCGCCACATACGCTGTGGACGGCGGCGCATCACAAGATTCCCTATCTCACGATAATCCACAACAACCGCGCCTATCACCAGGAGGTTATGCACGTTCAGCGCATGGCCAACCGCCATAATCGAGGCGTCGAGAACGGCGTGGTCGGCACCGTCATCACCGACCCGAACATCGACTACGCGAGGCTGGCGGAGGGTTACGGCGCCGTCGGCATCGGTCCGATCACCGATCCGAAAGATCTCGCGGGCGCGCTCAGGAAGGGCGTCGACGCGGTGAAGGCCGGTCAGCCCGTGTTGATCGACGTCATCATGCAGCCACGCGGTTGAGGAGGATTTTTCATATGCGCGCGATCCTCTTCACCCTTGTCGCCCTGCTCGCAGGCCCTGCTTTCGCGCAGGATGCGGCGCCCGCCGGCGACATCAAGAACGGCGAAAAGCATTTTCTGTCCGACGGGTGCTACCAATGCCACGGCATCGGCGGCAATGGCGCGGCGGCGACGGGGCCCAAACTGTCGCGCACAGCCCTGCCCTACGACGCGTTTCTGAACCAGTTGCGAAAACCCGCGTCGGAAATGGCCCCTTATGAAGCGGCCATCGTGCCCGACAAGGTCGCCGCCGACATCTACGCCTATCTCAAGAGTCTGCCGGCCTCGCCCGCCGCCAAGGATCTGCCCCTGCTGATGGGCATGGGCGTGAAATAAACCGCCGCGATCGACGCGGCCAGCCAACAAACGTCATACGAACGCGTCAACAGGGAGAACAGCATGTCCGGAAAGGCAAGCCTTGATCGGCGAGGATTTCTGAAAGGCGCCGCCGTCGCGGGCGGAGCGACCATCGCCGCGGAAGCGCGCGCGCAAACGCCAGCGGCGCCCGCCGCCGCGCCGAAAGCCGCGCCGCCGACCGCGGCGCAAATGGCCGCCGAACAGGATCATCCGGGCGAGGCCGAACGGCTTACGACGGAGAAAACCGGCTCGGACTTCATGGTCGATGTCTGCAAGACGCTGAACATC
>CAISJZ010000081.1 GCA_903885755.1 uncultured Hyphomicrobiales bacterium
CCGCCGATGATGCGCAGGAAGGTCGTCTTGCCGCAGCCCGAGGGCCCGACAATGGAGATGAACTCGCCGCGGTTCACTCCGACGGAAATCTCGCTGAGAACCTCGAGATCGCCGAAGCGCTTGGTCAGCTTCGTGACCGTCAATTTGCGGGGCCCCTGATCCACGTTCAGTCCCTCCACGGAATCAGTTTGCGTTCCAGCTTCATGAATCCGCTAGTCATGGCGATGCCCGCGACCGCGAGCACGGTCACGCCCGCGAAGAGGTTGGGCATGTTGAACGTCTCGGCGGACTGGCTGATCAACTGGCCAAGCCCGGCGCGGGCGCCAAAAAGTTCGGCGACGACAACGCCGATGAGGCCGCGGCCAATGCCAAGCCGCAGGCCGGCAAAGATGAAGGGCAACGCAAAGGGCAGCGACACCTTGAAGAAGATCTGCCGCGGCGTCGCGCCGAAGCTTCGCACCGTTTCAACGAGCTGGCGCGGCGTGCCGAGCAGGCCCGTTTCCGTGTTGATGCAGACCGGGAAGATCACAAGCACGGCGACAACAATGACCTTCGAAAAAATCCCGATGCCGAACCACAATATGAACAGCGGCGCGAGCGCGACGGTCGGCGTCGCGTAAAGGCCGGAAACCCAGGGTTGCAGAGCTTCCTTCGCCGCTCGCGAACTCGCCATGAAAAATCCGAGCGCGACACCAAGGAAGCAGGCGAGGAAATAGCCGAGGAAAAATTCGAGGCCGCTGGTCCACACATGCTTCCAGATTTCTCCGGACCACGCGAGTTCGAACAACGCAATCACGACTTGCGTTGGCGCGGCGAGAAAGAGCTTGGAGCCCACAATGACACGGCTGATGAACTCCCACAGGGCGAGACCTCCGAGCACGGAACCCCACGCCCATTGCCGCTTGCGAATGAAGCCAGCGAGCCCCGACGCGAACGACTCCTCGGCGGACTCCTGGCCGGCGGAAATGGGAATGGCATGCAGCTGTGTCATGTCGTCCTTCACGGCGTGACGATGGATGCGTCGGCGTAACGCGCGAGATCGGCGGGTCCCTCAAGATCGCCATCCGCCTTCATGATGCGAATGAGATTGTCGAGGCCGCTGCCCGCGATGGCGCCGACGCGGTCGTAGATTTTCAGCTTCTGATAGAGGTCATAGGTCTGCTCGCAATCGACGCGGTCCAGCTTCGCGAACCTGACGAGAATATCGACGGCTTCCTTGCGATTGGCGGGATCGTAGAACCAGTCCACGCCTTTCTGGTACGCGGAGAGAAACGCGTCGAGCGCGGGCCGGTTTGCCTTCGCCCACGCGATGCTCGCGGCATAGCCATTGAAGGGCACATCGCGGGCGGAATCGCCGCTGGCGCCGAGCGAATTGAAGCCAAGCGCGCGCCTTGAAATTGTAGGGCGGGTTGACCAGTGTCGCGTCGACCGCGCCAGAGGCGAGCGCCTGAAAGCGCGCGGCGGTGGCGCCGGCGAAGACCAGATCGAAATCGCCATACTTGAGACCGTGCGGGGTGATCATGCGTTCGAGATAGAGGCGCGTGTTGCCTTTCGGCGTGTCGATCATGACGATCTTACCCTTGAGGTCGGCGTAGGACCTGATCGCCGGCTTGACCATCAGTTCATAGGGCGAGGGAATTCCCTCGGTGCGAAAGATGGTGATGGCGCCGCCCTTGTCGATGGCGCGCAGTGGATCGGGAAAGCCGCCACTGCCCAGATCAAGCGAACCGGCGGACAGTTGCTGAAAGACGCCCGCGCTGGTCTGCACGGGAATGTATTCGATGTCGATACCCGCTTTTTCGAACAGGCCCTTGCTCATGGCGATATAGGCCGGCCAGTGCAGCGACGAACCCGAGCCGACATCGCCGATTGTGATCTTCTTCAATTCGGCGCGCGCGTCCACGCCGGTAAGCAGGGTTGTCGTGATCGCCGTGATGACGCCAAGCGCCCTGGCCAGCTTGCCCATCCGTCCCCTCCCGATCAGGCGGGCCCGGCGGCGTTTTTCCCAGCCGCCGCGATTTCCGCGCCAGTGGCGAACCATACACGATCGTGGCGGCTGATATAGTCCAGCGCCTTGTCGATGGCTCCGATGCGGTGCGGCATACCGGTGATGTAGGGATGCAGGGCGATGGCCATGACCCGCGCCTGGGTCTCGCCCTCGCGCCACAGGGTGTCGAACTGCGCCTTGATCATGTCCGCGAAGGCGTCGGCGCTCATGCCCTTCTTCTCGAAAGCGGGCTTGTCGTTCAGTTCGTAGGAATAGGGCACGGACATGATCGAGCGACCGTCGTCGAGCGTCATCCTGATCGGCTGATCGTCAAACATCCAGTCGGCGACGTATTCGAGCCCGTTGTCGATGAGATGATCCAGCGTGCCCCATGTTTCCTGCAGGCCCGAGCCGAGCCAGCCCCGGGGCTTCTGGCCGGTCTCGCGCGCGATCGTCTCGATGGCGCGGCGAACGATTTCGCCATCCTCGCCAGGAGCGGCCTCGTTGAGGCGTTTGGTGTTGGTTTCGTTATGGCCCATGAACTCCCAGTCGCGCTTCAGGCATTCCTCGATGATTTCGGGATGCTGCTTGCAGAGATCGCTGTTGAGAGCCACCGTGCCGCGCGCGCCATACCGGTCCATCGCCTCCATCATGCGAAAGACGCCAATGCGATTGCCGTAGTCGCGGATGGTGTAACCCGGCACGTCCGGAACCTTCCCGCCGCCGCCCGCCGAGATCGGGATCATGTCGCTCATCGAAAAGAATTCGATGTTTGGAATGATCCACACGGCGACGCGCGCGCCATTCGGAAACGAGAATTTCGGGCGGCGAATGATCGGCGACCAGGCGTAGGGACCATAGACGCGTGGTTTCACTGGGCGGCCTCCATCACGCGCGAGCCCTTGAGATGGGCGATGATCTCTCCGGTATTCATCACGTCGGCGTATTTGTGATGCAGGTCGAAAAGATTGATCTTGTGCGAGAGATCGGATCGATCGAAGCAGCATTCCTCGGCCATCGTCACGTGGTAGCCGTGGGAGTAGGCATCAACCGCGCTGGCGCGCACGCAGCCCGACGTGCTCGTGCCGATAACGATCAGGCTCCGGACGCCAAGCTGCGTCAGATGCGCGGTCAACGGCGTTCCGTAAAAACCGCTGGCGCGCTGCTTGGTGATGACGACGTCGCCGGCTTGGGGTGCGAAGTCGGGCCAGATCTCCATGTCCTCGGGCTTCATGCCGGCCCCGCGGCGATTGGTGGCGGTTATCTTGCCGGGCTTGCTCGCCGGACGCGTATCGCCCGTCGTGTAGAAAATCGGCAGGCCGGCGGCGCGCGCGGCCGCGATCAGCTTTTTCGTCGGCTCGATGGCGTTGTAAGCGTTGACGCCGCAGGCCGAGGGGAATTCCTTCACCGCCTCGCTCACGGGCTTTGGTCCGCCGTAATAGGACAGATTGTAGAGATCGATGATCAGCAGCGCCGGGCGCGGCCCGACGAAGACATCCCGCCTGTAGTGCCTGTAGATGTCCAGCACGTCGGCGGGGACGACATCCTTCCAGCAATGGTCCTCGAACGCATCGATCATTTCGGCCTCCCGCTCGGGCTTTGACGTCCCTTGCGGCCATTCTAGGCCCGCGCCGATCCGGCGCAAGCCGCCAACCTCATGCAAGGCGCGCGCCGGGGGTTCCACGCGCGCGGCTTTCGATTAGGATCGCGCCAACCGACCAGACAGGCCCCCGCCCATGTCCCTTGCCACGAGCGATATCCGGCCCGGCGAAGTCGCCGTCGCCATGCCCGCCGAATTCGACGCTGGCCTCTACTTCATCGGCAGGTTGCGCACGCCCTGGACGAGCCGGCGCGATTGTCCGCGCCAGGGCGACCGCGTCGCGGGCCCGCCGTGCCGCGTTGAAGTCGACGCGCGCTGGCGCGCTGGCCTCAAGCAGATCGAAAGGCATTCGCATCTGCTCATTCTGTATTTCATGCACGAGGCGCGACGCGATCTCGTGGAGCAGTCTCCACGCTCGAATGGCGAAACAATGGGCACGTTTTCGCTACGCTCGCCGATTCGGCCCAATCCCGTCGCCGCCTCGCTCGTCGAATTGCTCGAGGTTCACGGCGATCATCTCGTCGTGCGCGGGCTTGATTGCCTCGATGGCACGCCGCTCATCGACATCAAACCGGAGAAATGTCCGGAAGCGCCAAGGCCCAAGGCGCCCTCCGCGCACGGAAAGTCCTGAGCGCGCTATTTTGTCTCGTAGGTGAATGTCAGCCCGATTGGCATGGCATTGGGCGGCGCGGGAAATGGCGAGGCCGAGCCGACGGCGTTGAGCGCGGCAAGATCAAGCTCCGGAACGCCGCTCGGTCGGCCAACCCTGCGCTGCAGAACCTGGCCCATGGCGTCCACGACAAACACGATCTGCCCCTCCGACTTGATCCCGCCGCCAGATACCGAGACCGGTTTGTGCATATGCGCCATGATCATGCCGTAGAGGATCGAGAGATAGGTCGCGTTGGCCTTGCCGCCGGCGATGGGGGAGGCTTTCGCCGCCGTGCTGAAATGCACCTCCGGCGCCGGTTGGAAGGTCGTGAAGGGATCGGCGAGAAAGATGGCGCGCTTCTCCGGCGTTTTTGGCGGAGCGGGACTTGGCGGAGCATTGTTCGGCTTGTCGTGATTTTCGGCCGCCGCGTCGAGCGGTATGGCGTCCGGCTTGTCTTGCGGGCGTTCCCTGGCCGAGGGCGCGCTCGCCTGCTTCCGTTCTGGCGCGGCGGCGGGTTTGTCCGGCGGTGGCGCGACGGTCGGGGATTTCGAGGCTTCCTCGCTTGTGTCGAGTTTCAGCTTTTCGTCGTTGGCCTCGCGTGGCGCGTCATGCGCCTCGGTCTCGTCCAGCGGCTTGGGAGGCGCGGGCGGCTCCACCTTCGGTTCGGGCGGCGGCGGTTCGACCAGAATTTCGACGGGAATTTCCTCTGGCGGCGGCGCCAACGGCGGCGCGTTGCGATATTCGAGAAACAGCAGCGACACGCCAATGGCGTGAATCAGTAAACAGGCAAGGAAGAACGCGGCGTATCTGCCCTGCCCCGCATGACGCCAGCCGGCGCCCGACAGGCGCGCGGACGGATCGACTTCAATGGACAGATCCGAGGGAAGCAGAGCCTTATCCCGATGCATCGCAAGGGCCAGAACGCCAACGCCTCACAATCGGCGAAAGCGCGTGGACTATATTGCCCGCGCCTTATCCGCCGCAAGCGGCGCCTTCAACTGCGACTGGCCACCACGAGGAGGCGCTTGACCTCGCCGTTCTGGTAGGCCTGCAGAAACCGGTTGTAGTTCCGGAACGACACGCAGCCGTTGGAATCGCCGTTCGGACCCAACATGAATGTGTGGGCGAGCAGGCCCGTTCGACCATAGACGGCGCCCTCGCCGCCAATCGGATTCAGGCGCAACGCCTGGACGCCGTGAAACAGATCCTTGCGCGGCTCAAGCTCATAGACATGGGGCGGCGTGGCGCCGCGCATTTTTTCATGAACGTGCCGTGGATCGTCGAGCCGGGCTCCGAGACCCGAATGCGCCTCGAGCTTCTCGCCATTGGGCAGAATGACCGTATGCGCCGAGATGTCGTAGATCGCGGTGTAGCGCTCGACGTTGGCGGGCGCGCCGGAGGCGACGCCGGATTGATTGTATTTCGGAGCGGCGCCAATGACGCCATCGTCGGGCCGCGCATAGGCGAGGGTCTGGCCGGCCGGTTGCTGCGAGCCGCCAAACAGTTTTTCGAAGAACCCGCGATTGTCGGCTGTCGCGACCGGAGTCGGCGGCGTCGCGGGCGCTCGCTGGGCAAGACGGCGCGGGGCCGGACGCAGAAGCTTTTCATTGTTGAGCGCCCCCAATTCGCTGGGGCGCGAGGGAGGCAGCGGGGCGTTCTCCGCGAGCGTGGCGGCGGGTCGCCGTGGCAACGGAACGGCTTGTTCAGCAGACTTTTGTTCAGGAAGCGTCGGCGCCTCGGCGACCGGCATGGGATTCGGATCGAAGGCCCAGCGAAGCGAGAAGGAATCGACGGGATCAAGCCTCAGGGCGGCGGAGAAAGCGCGCGAGGCGACAGGTAATTCGCCGTAGGGACTGTGGACCGAGGGTTTGAGGACGGGCCGCTCAAGTGGAAGCGCCGCCACCTGCTCCGCATCCGAACCTTCGTCGAGAGAACGCGTGGCCATCGCGCCGGCAATCGCGGCGCCGATGCCAAAGACAACGACGCCCAGAACCGCTTGGGATACCCCATGCCGCCGGAAACGCCGTCTCGGGAGAGTGACCTCGTCGAGGTCATCGATCATATAAGTCATCATCCTCGCTTCCGCGGAACTGGAACCGAAACGAAATCGGTCCCACGCGACCGGAGTTCGCAACCAACGGAAGCGCGCCCCCTGACTCTCGCCATTCGCGCGCCCCTGTCATTGACATGGACACGCTTCCCCCGAAGGGCCGCGCCGGATCGAACCGGAAGCGGCGGAACAGCGATCATGGATGAATGCCCAGCAATTGTGGCCATTTGGGGTCGAAGATCTGATTCATACCGGCGGAACAAAACACGCAACTCCAGCCACCAGCCCAAATGGAAGCCAATTGGCGCTTCCGGACCGTATGACTTTTCCCCGGTAACCTTAAAATCCAATTACGGCGGGCGCAATGCCACTGCCCCAAAATCGGACCGTTCCGTTCAAGCCAGGGATCCTAGAGGCCTGTTTCGGGCGCCTTGGGCGCGACAAAGCGGTTGATCGTGCCGAAAACCGAACGTTCGCCAACCCTGATCTCGACGATCACGACGTCATGTAGCTGTTCCGGCAGGAATTCGATGGATTCGAAGCGCGCCACGACCTCGCCGACGGACGCCGGCTGGAGAGGGTCGGACAATTCGCAGGTCGGCTCGTTCCGCTCGTCCCTCAGGGCGAGATAGGCGCGGAACTTGTCCTTGGCGACGACGAAGCCTTTTTCGCTGTCGGTGCGCAAAATATCCTCGACCTGTGATTTTTCGTCGCAGATCAGGGAAAAATCGGCGCGGGCGGCGCTGGCGCACAGCAACGCAAGGCCGCAGATCGTTGTTCGGGTCCACATAGAGGCGTCTCCATGCAAAGCGGTGATCCGCTCTCCCTGAAGCCCCTCCGTTGATCCATAGCCGCCGGCCGCGTTGGGTCGTCACCCCATGATCGCCGCCATTCGTGGCGATATGGTTAAAGCAATGTTCAGGCCAGCGGAGCCGTTCACGTCCCGCGTGGTTTCGCCCGCGCGGTGGGGGCCGCCGCTGCGGGGTCGTCGGGCCAGACATGCCGGGGATAGCGGCCCTTCATCTCGGTTTTCACGGCGCTCCAGGAGCCTTTCCAGAAGCCCGGCAGGTCGCGTGTGATCTGAATCGGCCGATGCGCCGGCGACAGCAGGTGCAGGGTCAGCGGCACGCGACCGGCGGCGATGGATGGATGCGTCCGCAGCCCGAACAGTTCCTGCACGCGAATGGCCAGCGCAGGCCCTCCATCGGCCTCGTAATCGAGCGCGACGGCATTGCCGGTCGGCGCCTCGAAATGGGTGGGCGCCTCGACGTCGAGCCGCCGTTGCATGTCCCACGGCAGCAAGGCGTGGAGCGCCTGAGCGAGATCATCGGCCGAAATGTCGGCGAGGCCGATTTTGCCATCGAGATGCGGCGCGAGCCAGTCCGCGGCGCTGGCGGCGAGGGCCGTGTCGGAGAGGTCTGGCCAGTCGCCGCCCTCGGCCCGGCGCAGGAAGCTCACGCGATCGCGCCACTGGGTCAGGGCCTTTGTCCAGGGCAGGCGCGCGGCGCCGAGCGACGCGACGCCCTTGGCGAGCATTTGGCCGCTCGCGGCGCCGGGCGGCGTCGGCAGAACCTGTTCAGCGAGGGTTATGGCGCCGAGACGGCGGACCCGGCGGGTGCGCAGCGAGGCCGATCCGCGATCGAACGTGGTTTCCTCGCGCGTCTCGATGGCCGCGCCGGCCGCCGCCTCGACCTCGGCGAGGGTCATCGGCGCGGCGGCGAGAATTCGCGCGGCGGCGGCGCGGCCGGAGATTTCCGCGATCGCCAGAAAGGGTTCGCGCGCCAGCCGCTCGTGCGGCTCCAGCGCGGCGGCGCGGCCATTGGCCATCAGGAATTCGCCGGGCTTGCCGCGCGCCATGGCGATGCGATCGGGATAGGCGAGGGCGACGAGGGCGCCGCAGGTCGCCTCGCCACGCGACTCCGCCGTCCCAGCCCAGCCCCGCGCCATGCGGCGGGCGTCGTCGCCGCGGCGAGAGCGGTCGCGCGCCAATCGCTCGACCCGTTCGGACAGGTCCACCATGTCGCCGCCAAGGCCGCGCTCGACCAGCACGACGGCGATGTGCGCGGCGAGAGGCGCCTCGCCCAGACGCGCGGCGTCGACGACCATGCGCGCAAGGCGCGGCGGCAGAGGCAGCGCGCGGATGGCGCGCCCCTCGTCGGTGATGGCGCCCGCGCGATCGAGCGCGCCAAGGCCAAGCAGCAGCGCGCGCGCCTCCCGGACCGCTGGCGCGGGCGGGGGATCGAGCCACGTCAGCGCGGCCGGGTCGCGCGCGCCCCAGGCCGCGAGATCGAGCACGAGGCCGGACAGGTCGGCGGCAAGAATTTCGGGCGTCGTGTAGGCGTCGAGCGCTCCGGAGGCGGCCTCCTCCCACAAGCGGTAACAGACGCCGGGCTCGGTGCGCCCGGCGCGGCCGCGGCGCTGGTCGGCGGCGGCGCGAGACACGCGCACGGTTTCCAGCCGGGTCAGACCGATGTCCGGCTCGTAGCGCGGCACGCGGGCCAAACCGGAATCGATCACCACCCGCACGCCCTCAATGGTCAGCGAGGTCTCGGCGATGGAAGTCGCCAGCACGATCTTGCGCCGTCCGGGCGCCGCGGGCGAGACCGCCAGATCCTGCGCGCGGCGATCCATCGCGCCAAACAGCGGCGCTATATCGACAGTCTCGTCGCGCACCTGTTCGCGCAGCCGCTCGGCGACGCGGGTGATTTCACCCTGCCCCGGCAGGAAGACCAGCAGCGAGCCCGTCTGCGTTCGCAACGCGGTCAGGACGACCCGCGTGACCTCGTCCTCGAGCCGCGCGCGCGGATCGCGCGAGACATATCGCGTTTCGACTTCGAAGGCGCGGCCCTGCGATTCAATCACCGGCGCGGCGCGCATCAGGCGCGCCACGCGGGCGCCGTCGAGCGTCGCGGACATGACGATCAGCCGCAAATCCTCGCGCAGGCCTTCCTGCGCGTCGAGCGCGAGCGCCAGCCCGAGATCGGCGTCGAGCGAGCGCTCGTGGAATTCGTCGAACAGCACAGCCGAGACGCCTGCCAGCGAGGGATCATCCAGAATCATCCGGGCGAAGACGCCCTCCGTGACGACCTCGACGCGTGTCTTGCGCGACACTTTCGACTCCATGCGCACGCGCAGGCCGATGGTCTCGCCAACGCTCTCGCCAAGCGTGTCGGCCATGCGCGCGGCGGCGGCGCGGGCCGCCAGCCGTCGGGGCTCTAGCAGGATAAGCTTGCCGCCCTTCGCCCGTGGCTCGTTCATCAGCGCGAGCGGGACGCGCGTCGTCTTGCCAGCGCCGGGCGGGGCGACGAGCACCACATTCGGCCCGGCGGCGAGCCGCGCGGTCAATTCGCCAAGAACCTCGTCGATGGGCAGGGGCGTTAAAAAATTCATCGCGCCGATATGACGCCGGAGCGGCCCGGCGGCAATGGGATTGTGGCGCATCCCGGATTTTCGCGCTATCATCGCCGCAAGACACTCGGGGAGGACCGCATGGCCATTCACGCGCGACAGTTGCATCCCCTGTTCGCCGCCGAGCTCACGGGCGTGGATACGAGCCAGCCGACGCCGGAACTTCGCGCCGACATCGAGCGCATGATAGACCAGCATGGCGTCTGCGTGTTGCCCGGTCAAAACATCAACGCGCAACAGCAGGTCGATTTCGCGCGGCTGTTCGGGGCGCTGGAGAGACCGCCGCAGGTGCGTGGCAGCCGCGGCGCGCGCGACGCGAAATTTCCGCCGGAAATCTTTCCGATCACCAATCTGACCGAGGATGGACAAATCCAGACCGAGGACAACGCGGCGCGCGCCTACCGCCTCGCCAACGCGCTCTGGCACACCGACAGCACGTTTCGCCAGACCGGAGCGACCTATTCCATGCTGCACGCGCGCGTCGTGCCGCCGCATGGCGCCGACACGCAGTTCGTCGACACGCGCGCGGCCTACGACCGGCTGCCCGACACGATGAAATCCAGACTGGAAGGGCTGGAGGCCGTGCATTCCATCTGGGAATCGCGCGGCAAGCTCGGCGGCTATACGCCAACGCCGGAGGAACTCGTGGCGCGCCCACCCGCGCGGCATCCCCTCGTAAAGGTCAATCCCAACACGGGCCGGCGCTCGCTGCTCATCGCCTCGCATGTCTCGCACATCATCGGCTGGCCGGAGGCCGAAGGCCGCGCGCTGATCGACGAGTTGATGGAACTGGCGACGCGGCCCGAGATGATCTTCAGCCATCAATGGCGCGTTGGCGACATGGTGATCTGGGACAACCGGAGCACCATGCACCGCGCCACGCCGTTCGAGGATGGCGTTTACGTGCGCGATCTCACGCGCGTGACCGTGCGCGAGTTCGCGGCGTGAAGGATTGATCGCGGGGCGCCATGCGCTCGCACCAGATGTCCAGCAGCTTGCGGTATTCGGTCGCGTCGTTTTCCCACACCTTGTTCACCGCCATGCCGCGAATGAGGTTGAGGGTGAGCCGAAGGTCGATCGCGGCCCGCTCGCGCGGATAGCCCGCCGCCACGAGCGCGTGAAGCCAGGTCTTGCGCATCGTTCGGTGAAAATGATCGAGCACGGGATGGACTCGCGCCATGAGCGCGGAATCGGTTCGCGCGGCGAGAATGGCTTCAAGCGCCGCGAGGAAGGGCCAGTCGAAATAGATCGTCAGGCAATCGTCGACGAAAGCCCTGAGCGGCTCGGCCAGACGGCTGGCCGCCTCGGCGCGTTGTTGCCCGAGTTCGCCAGCGCGTTCGTAGACATGGCTGGTCGCCGCGACGACCAGATCGGCCTTCGATCGGAAGTGGTGCACGCGCGCGCCGCTCGAAACGCCGGCCTTGGCGTCGACCCGCGCCGTCGTCAGGCCGGCATAGCCG
>CAISJZ010000082.1 GCA_903885755.1 uncultured Hyphomicrobiales bacterium
GCGGAAGCTTGGCCTTTCGCTCGCGGACTTTCGGAGCAATGCAATGCTCGACGCGCGCTCGCTTTTTCGTTTCCTTTGGTCGAATAAAACATCTTTCACGCGGGATCGGCGTGGGAGCACGGCGACGCTCTTTGCTCTGTCACTCATACCGATCATGGGGGCGGTCGGCTATGCCGTCGATTATTCCGCCGCCAGCCGCGAAAAATCGATTCTGCAGGAAGCCCTGGATTCCGGCGCTCTGGCCGGCGCGCAGGCCGTGGCGAACAATCAAGCGAATCCGAGCGCGATCGTGACAAAATTCGTCAATGCGGCATTCGCTCATTCGCCCAACGGGCTTCCAACGTTAACCATCAGCGTCCTGTCCACGGGCACGGTCACCGTCGGCGCGACCCTGACGGTCAAGAACAATTTCATGAAGATGGTGGGGCATCCGACGACGAAAGTAGTCGCGAATTCGCAGGCCAGCTATTCCTCCGGAAAGCTCGAAGTCGCGATTGTTTTCGATACGACCGGCTCGATGGCCGGCGCCAAGATGACGACCGCGCAATCGGCCGCGAGCGGTCTGGTCGATACGCTCTTCGCGCTTCCCAATGCCGCGGCCACGGTCAAAGTCGCCCTCGTTCCATTCACCTATTACGTCAATGTCGGCACGACCTACGCGGGCGCAAGCTGGCTGACGAGCACGGCGTCCCAATCGGCGACGGGGTACACCACGACCTGTTCGACGCAGCCGACCTATTCGAGCGTCCTGACCCACGCGACCTGCAGTGGCACAAGCGACGGCGTGCCCTATTCCTACGATTGCAGCTACTACGCGCAGACCTCGCCCGGCGTCTGCTCTTCGACGCCGGTGACCTATCAAATTCCCTGGTATGGCTGCGTCGGATCGCGCAACCTGCCCGCGGATGACAACGCGACCTCCGATAGCGTGACGAGCCTCAATCCCGTGCCTGCGCTGATCGGTTACGGATGCTCGGCTCCAATCCAGCGCCTGACGACCGATAGCGTTTCCCTGAAAGCGCAGATCAATGCGCTGTCGGCCAACGACGAAACCTATATCGCGCCCGGCCTGCTTTGGGGCTGGCGCGTGCTGTCGCCCAATCCGCCCTTCGCCGACGGCGCCGCCTATTCGGCGCTGACCAACAAGGCGATCGTGCTCATGACGGACGGCGCCAACACCCACTCGGCGGCCTATCCCGATCATTCCGCCGCGAATGTCACCGACGCCAACAAGATCACGCAGGACACCTGCACGAATATCCAGAAGGCGGGCATCCGGATCTATACGATCGCGTTCCAGGTGACCGATCCGACGATCAAGGGCATTCTGCAGAATTGCGCGACTTCGGTGTCCTATTATTACGACGCCACCACGTTGGCGGCGTTGCAGGCTGCCTTCACCTCGGTGGGCTCGCAGATGACCGCGCTTCGCCTGACGAAATAGGCGATTTTCGGGGCTCCGTCCGGGCGGGGCCGTGACTTTGGCCCCGTTCGGTGTCAGAAAGCGCCTCCGCGAGGCAATCCCGGAAGCGCGCATGTCCATTGTTGATTCCATCCGCAAGCAGGTCACGCCCATCCATCCGGAGGGCTATGTCTTTATCGCGGGATTCGCGGTCGGCGCGGTGATCCTGGGTTGGCTATGGTCGCCGCTCGGCTGGATCGGAGCCATCCTGACCGCCTGGTGCGCTTATTTCTTCCGCGATCCCGTCCGCGTGACACCCCTGCGCGAGGGGCTGGTGATTTCGCCGGCCGACGGCATTGTCAGCTCGGTCGGACGGTTCGCGCCACCACCCGAACTCGGGTTGAGCGTCGCCCCGATGTTGCGGATTTCCGTTTTCATGTCGGTCTTCGACTGCCACGTGAACCGCGCGCCGCTGACTGGTCGTATCCTGAAAATCGCCTACAAACCCGGGCTGTTTCTCAACGCGGACCTCGACAAGGCGAGCGAGGACAACGAGCGCAACGGGTTCATCATCGAAACCGCGGCGGGCCAGATCGGCGTCGTCCAGATCGCCGGCCTGATCGCGCGTCGCATCGTCTGTTTCGTGCGCGAGGGCGAGACCTTGAGCGTGGGCGACCGCCTCGGCCTGATCCGCTTCGGCTCGCGGGTGGATGTTTACCTGCCTGAAGGGGCGACGCCGCTGGTCAGCATCGGCGGCAAGGCGGTGGCGGGCGAGACGCCTCTCGCTGATCTGGCCGCCGGGGAGGAGAGGCGTGGCTACAAGGTTGGTTGAGCCGGGCCGGAGGCCGCGCGCGTGAGCGACGAGAGCCGGATCGACGCGCGACGCGAGCGCGCGGAACGGCGGATGGCGCGACTGCGCCGTCTGCGCCGTATTCCCCTGCGCTTCGTGCTGCCGAACCTTGTGACTTTGCTGGCGCTTTGCCTCGGCCTGACGGCGATCCGGCTGGCGACGGAAGGACTTTTCGAACAGGCTGTGGTCGCGATCGTCGCCGCCGCGATCCTCGACGGGCTCGACGGGCGCATCGCGCGCGCGCTCAAGGGGGCTTCGCGTTTCGGCGCCGAACTCGATTCGCTCGCGGATTTCGTCGATTTCGGCGTTGCGCCGGCCCTGCTGCTGTATTTCTGGGCCCTGCACGAGAACAAGAGCCTTGGATGGTTCGCGGCGTTGATCTTCGCGGTCGCCTGTGCACTGCGCCTGGCGCGTTTCAACGTGATGATCGACGATCCCAACCGGCCGCCGTGGATGGGCCACTTCTTCGTCGGCATGCCGGCGCCCGCCGGGGCCATCACGGTGATGTTGCCGATGTATCTGCATTTTGGCGCCGGCGCTCCAAGCAGCCCGGCCTTCGTGCCGCTTGAGATCGCCTACGTCCTGCTGATCGCTTTCCTCATGGCGAGCCGGATCCCGCATTTCTCGGGAAAGAAGATCGGGAGGATCCCGCGCGAATGGTTCATGCCGCTGCTGCTGGCGGTGATGGCGACGCTGTTGCTAGTCGCGACCTATCCCATGCAGATGCTGACGGTGCTGAGCATTCTCTACCTCGCGTTGATCCCACTGGCCGTCCGCAAATACCGCTCCTGTGCCCGCGCGCCAGCCGAACCGCCCCCCGCTGGCCCCTGACGGGCCAAATAGCCACGGTTCACAAACGCCGCGTTCTCGATTAGGGTCCGCCGCAATCAACAAGCCGGCGCCGCCGGCCGCATGGGCGACCAACCAAACGAGATCAAATGTCGAAAGAAGAATTGCTGGAGTTTCCTGGCATCGTTTCCGAACTGCTTCCCAACGCGACCTTCCGCGTGAAGCTCGAGAACGATCACGAAATCATTGCTCACACCGCCGGCAAGATGCGCAAGAACCGC
>CAISJZ010000083.1 GCA_903885755.1 uncultured Hyphomicrobiales bacterium
GCAGGGGATAGTGCTTGCCCTCGAAGGCGAAGGGGCCGGGACGCGTCCACGCCGACGTGATGAGATCGACGGCCTCCCAGAAGAGTTCACGCTGCGAAGCCGCGGGCGTGTTGTAATTAAATGTCTCCTGTCCCGCCCCGGAAGCGAATCCCGCGATGATCCGCCCGTCCGACAAATTGTCGAGCATGGCGTATTCCTCCGCCACGCGCAGCGGGTTCATGTGCAGCGGCAGGAGATTGGCGAGCACGACGATCTTGGCGCGCGTCGTCACCATCGTCAGCGCGGCGGCGATGAGATTGGGCGCGGGCATCAGCCCGTAAATGTTCTGATGATGTTCGTTCAGCACCATGCCGTCGAATCCGAGCCTGTCGGCTTGCGCGAGTTGATCGTTGTATTCGCGTAGAAGTCCGCGGCTTTTGTCGGCGTCCCACAGCGTGTTCGGCACGGTGATCCAGCCGGTGTCGTACTTTTCGTCGAAATCCACCGGCAGGTGGGGATAGGACATGAAATGCCAGGCAAAGAGCTGGACGGGCCGATCCATGCGTTTCCCCCATGCGGGCCGCGCGTTGCCCGCGGGCGCCTGGCGTGAATTTGCGACGGCGCGCGCCGTATGGCAAGCGCCGCGGGTTCAAGGGATTGCGGCCGCGCGCGAAAGCCGCCATTCTCATGGTTTGTCAGCGCGCGAGACAATCGCGCCGCGCGGGAGGGCGCCATGCCAGGATTGATCGATCGACGCGGGTTCAGCCTTGGCGTCGCGGCCTCGGTCGCAGCGCCTTATGTGGCGCGCGCCGCCGACCCCGTGAAAATCCGCATCGGCTGGGTCGTGACGCCAGCCTCGATGGTGCCGCTCGCGCTTGAGAAAAAAGATCTGATGCGCAACTTCGGCAAGACCTATGTCGCCGAAGCCATTCGCTTCGAGGGCACGCCGCTCGCCATTACCGCGATGGCGGCGGGCGATCTCGACATCGGCCCCTTCGCCTTCTCCGCTTTTGGTCTGGCGATCCAGAACGCTGGCATGGAGGACCTTCGAATCATCTGCGACGAAAGCGAGGATGGATTTCCCGGTTACGGCACCAACGAATTCATGGTGCTGAAGGACAGCCCCATCAGGACGCCCGCCGATTTGAAGGGCAAGGTGCTGGCCACCAACACCGTCGGCAGCGCCGTGGACGTCGGCATGCGCGCCTTTCTTCGCAAGAGCGGGCTTGAGGCGCAACGGGATTACACCATCGTCGAGGCGCCATTCCCCACGATGAAGGCGATCCTGTCGGACAAGAAGGCCGATCTCATCAGCGCCGTGCCACCGTTCTCCCTCGACCCGCAGTTGCGCGCCATTTCGCGCACGCTATTCACCCAGCGCGACGCCTTCGGCGTGTCGCTCCTGAGCGTATGGGCCGCGCGCAAACCTTTCATCGACAAGAACCGGGCGGCGCTGATTGATTTCATCGAAGACACATTGCGCACCAACCTCTGGTACACGGACCCGAACAATCACGCCGAGGCGGTGGCGTTGCTGTCGAAGATCACCAAGGCGCCGCCCGAGCGCCTCGGCTGGGCGTTCACAAAGGACGACCAGTATCGCGACCCTACGGGCATGCCAAATCTAAAGGCCATGCAATCAAACCTCGATCAGCAGAAGGCCGTTGGTCTGTTGACCCGGGACATCGACGTGATGAAATATTCCGACGTCAGCCTTGTCGAGGAAGCGGCCAAACGCCTGAAATGACCGCATCCGTCTCCTCCAGAATCGCGCTCGCCATTGGCGACCCAAACGGCATAGGGCCGGAAATCGCGGTCCGGACCGTGATCGCCGGCGCCCGACCGCTGCTCGTCGGCGACGCCTTCGTCATCCGCCACTACGCCAGCCAACTCGCGCCCATGCTCGCCGTGCGCGAGACCGATGGCCGCGCGGCCGCGGAAGAGGGATTCATTGACATCCTTCCGGTCGAGGCGCTGGCGGCGGCGGACTTCGCGCCCGGACGCGTTTGCGCCGCCGCGGGGCGGGCAACCGTCGCCTATGTCAGGGCCGCCATCGGTCTGGCCGATGAGGGCGCGGCGCGCGCCGTCGTCGCCTGCCCGCACAACGAGACGGCGGTCAACGCCGCCGGCATACCCTTCTCCGGCTATCCCGAACTGGTTGCGCAAATCAGGGGCCTGCCGCCCGGCCGGGTGTTCATGATGTTCGTCGGCGGAGGGTTGCGCATCGTCCATGCCACCCTCCACGAACAGCTCAGCGGCGCGCTGGCCCGCCTGACGCCGGATCTGGTGGAGGCGGCCGCGCTGGCGGCTGTCGAGGCTCTGGGACGCCTTGGCGTCGCCCGGCCGCGCATCGGGCTCTTTGGGGTTAATCCCCACGCCGGGGAGGGGGGCCTGTTCGGCGATGACGACGATCGAATCACCGTTCCGGCGGCGGCGCGGCTGAAGTCGCACGGCGTCGACGTGGAAGGGCCCGTCGGGGCAGACCTTTTGATCGGTCGCGACGATTTTGACGCCTTCGTGGCGATGTATCACGATCAGGGGCATATTCCGGTCAAGCTGCTGGCTGGCCGCAAGGCCTCGGCGCTGTCGATCGGCGCGGGGCTGCTGTTTTCCACCGTCGGGCACGGCAGCGCCCACGATATAGCGGGCCGGAATATCGCCGATCCCGAGGCCGTTTTGCGCACGCTGACGCTGCTCGGCGAGGCCAACTGAAGCCTCGCGCCCGCGGGGGCTTGTGGCGTCGCGCTTATGCGGCTATACAGCCGCCCGCTGGGGGTTGCATCAACCCACGGCGACCGGTTCACCCCAATGGATCGAGATATCAGGCGCTGGCTCGCCAGCCGTCGGAAAAGCGTGGGGCCATAGCTCAGTTGGGAGAGCGCTTCAATGGCATTGAAGAGGTCGTCGGTTCGATTCCGTCTGGCTCCACCAAGAAACCCTTTGTAATATAAGGGAATTTCGGATCAACCGCAGTTAACCAACACTTCTATACTTCAGCCGGTCACACCCTTGGCACAATGAAGGTGTGAAAGCATGGCTACTTTTCGGAAACGTGGAAACAAATGGCAGGTTCAAATCCGCCGTGATGGATATCCGTGTCTCTCAAAAACATTTTTGTTTCGAGATGATGCTGCACGATGGGCCCGCGAGAAAGAACGGGTCATAGATCGTGGAGACGCGCTACCAATCCAGACTTCTGTCAGAGACCAAAAATTTTCAGAAATCTTGTCAAA
>CAISJZ010000084.1 GCA_903885755.1 uncultured Hyphomicrobiales bacterium
ATCGACCGCTGGATGGACTGGCAGCAGACCACCCACAATCCGCCGCTGACAACCCTTTTCTGGGGCCTCGTGCGGGCGCGCGGCACGCGACCAGCCGAGGAAATCGAATCCGCCCGCAAGGTCATGGTGGAGCTGATGGCGATGCTCGAAGCGCGCCTCGCCGATCGAGAATTCCTGGGAGGGCCGGCCTTTACCATGGCCGACTGCGTCATGGGCCCGGCGATCCACCGCTGGCGCAATGTGCCCTTCGAGCGCGAGCCTCGCCCCAATGTCGAGCGCTACTATCAAACCATTCTGCGCAGGCCCGCCGCGAAAAAGCTGCTGACCCTGCCGCTGACATAATTCTGGATTTCGTTCATTCGTCGAACCCATTGCCGGAGCCCACGATGCAGACCCCGACTCTCGCCCCCCGGCTTTTCGCCAATGGCGCTCGGCTTCCCGCCATCGGTCTGGGCACCTCGCGCCTGCGCGGGGCCGAATGCGCGCGCGCCGTCGAGGGCGCGCTGTCGCTCGGCTATCGCCACATCGATACCGCCGTCATGTACGCCAACGAGGCGGAGGTCGGCGAAGGCCTGAAAAACGCCGGCCTGCCTCGCGACGAGATTTTCATCACCACCAAGGTCCTGCCCGGCGATATCGGCGCGGGCGACCTGCAGAAATCGGCTCACGGAAGCCTGAAACGCCTCGGCCTCGACCATGTCGATCTTTTGCTCATTCATTGGCCGAACAAGGCGATCCCCCTGTCGGCCTCGATCGCGGCGCTCTGCGACGCCAAGAAGCAGGGATTGACGCGCAACATCGGCGTCGCGAACTTCCCGAGCGCCATGCTTGATCTGGCCGTGCGTCTCGCCGCGAGCCATGGCGACAAGATCGCCACGAACCAGTGCGAGTATCATCCAAGACTTGATCAGACGAAGCTGCTGGCCGCCTGCCGCGCCCACGATGTCGTGCTCGTTTCCTATTGTCCCATCGGACAGGGCGCATTTCTGTCCGATCCGGTTATCACCCGTATCGCGCGCGGGCTCCGCAAGACGCCGGCGCAGGTCGTGCTGCGCTGGCACGTGCAGCAGTCAGGCGTCGCCGCGATCCCGAAATCGTCCCAGCGAACCCACATGTTCGAGAACATTCACATCTTCGATTTCGCCCTGTCCGAAGCCGACATGAAGGCGATTTCCGGCCTCGCCACGCCCGCCGGCCGCATCTTGAGCCCGCCGGCGGCCCCCGACTGGGATTGAGCCCGCCCCGGCCTTTCCGACGAATCGTGCGATAACCCGCGCAGCGCCATTGCGCCGCCAGAGAGCCATTCCCCCATGTTCTATTCGGTCTCCAAGATTTTCTGGTTTTTCGCCGAGCCGTCGAACCTCGTCGGGTTCGCCCTTGTCATCGGCGTGATCGGTCTGGCCACGCGATACGCGCGGGCCGCCCGCGGCGTGCTCATCGCGACGACGGCTCTTTACGCCTTCTGCGCCTTCGGGCCCGCCAGCGCCATTCTCATGCAGCCGCTGGAAAACCGTTTCCCGCGGCCGCCCGCCGACATGCCGGCGCCGGACGGCATCATCGTGCTGGGCGGCGGCATGGATGAATCCCTCAGCCAGGCGCGCGACGCGTTGGTGCTGGGCGATTTCGGCTCGCGCATGACCGAAGGCGTCGCGCTCGCGCGACGATTTCCCGCGGCGCGGCTGATCTTCACCGGCGGCAATGGCTCGCCCGGCGGTCACGATGTCAGCGAGGCGGAAATCGCTCGCCGGTTCTTTCTCGCGCTTGGCGTCGCGCCGGAGCGTCTCGTTCTGGAGGATCGTTCGCGCAACACCTACGAGAACGCCATTTTCACGCGCGACATCGTCAAGCCGCGGCCGGGCGAACGTTTCCTGCTGGTGACATCGGGGTTTCACATGCCCCGATCCATGGGCGTCTTTCGCCGCGCCGGCTTCGCCGTCACGGCCTGGCCGGCGGACTACGGCACCGGCGGCAACACCCGCGACCTCTGGCGCGTCAACTTCAACGCCGGCCACTTCCTGAATTTCGTCGATTACGCCTCGAAGGAATGAATTGGCCTTGTCGCCTATCGCCTCGCCGGCATGACCGACGCGCTGCTGCCGGGGCCCAACGCGCCCTAATCTCCGCGTGGAAGGCCCATGCGCCAGACGCCGCGAAAATCCTCGGGATCCGCTGGCTTGCCCTTGCGATAGATGACGAGGCGCCCTTGCCGGGCGAGACCGACGGCGGAGGCCCGCACATGCACGAGCCAGCGCCGCCAGGCCAGATCATCCTCGCCGCGCGCCTCGGCGAAGGCCTTGGCGACCTCGGTCGGATCGATGCTCTTGCCAGGGCCGCGTTCGCCGCAGATGCGCAAAATCACATCCTCCAGCGATTTGCGGGCGGAGGACGATTTCTCGGTATCGGATTCGCTGGTCATGCCCCGACATGCGACGCGCGGGGCGCGCGGTCAAGCAGCGCCGCGCGAGTCGTCTGGCGGAAACAGCGCGCGCCGCGCGTCCGAATGAAACTGCCGAGCCCACATCACGAAGACGACCGCGGCCGTCATGACGATGAAGATCCACGGGCCCAGAAACCAGCCAAGATAGGCCAGCGCGAAGAAGAACGCCCGTTGTCCGCGCGAAAAATGCCCGCCCGCCGCGCCGAGCATCGAGGCGGCGCGCGTCGCCATGCGCTCGCGGGCGTCGACATCGGTGGAGGCGCGGGCCGGCGTCGCGCCGATCAGGATCGCGCTGAAATTGAACAGCCGATAGGCCCAGGCGAACTTGAAGAAGGCGTAGCCGAAGATGACGAGTAGGCCGACAACCTTGAGTTCGAACAATCCGCGCGTCGGAACCATTCCAAAGGAAATCTCCGAAAACACCTTCACCGCGTCGTCCGCGCCCCGCAACAGGCTCGCGGCGCCGCCGAAGGCGAGAATGGAGGTGGAGGCGAAGAACGCCGTGCCGTTCTGCAATGAGGCCATGATGCCGGAATCGACCATGCGCATGTCGCGGATCGCCATCTCGCGCATCCAGCGCAGGCGATATTCGTCCATGAGATAATTGAGGCCGCGACGATCCCCCCGCCCCCCGGCGATGACATAGGAATAGGCCAGCCAGGCGATCACAAAAAAGGCCAACGCGCCGAAATCGGGCCAGGACAGGCTGGGCATGGGCAAGAACTCCTCGCCGGAATTGAACGCCCACTCATATCCCGCTTGCCAGCGACGCGCGAGCGGAGAAGATGGCGAAAGACAGGAATCGCGATATGACCTTCAGGCTCGTCATCGGCAACAAGGCCTATTCCTCCTGGTCGCTGCGACCATGGATTTTGCTGGCCGGCTTTCACATTCCCTTCGAGGAAATAGTGATCCCGCTCTACGACGCGGACACGAAAAGGAAAATTCTCAAGGTTTCGCCTTCCGGCAAGGTCCCGGCGCTGATCGACGGCGATGTGACGGTCTGGGAGTCGCTCGCCATCGTCGAATATATCGCCGAGGCCTATCCCAAAAAGGCGATCTGGCCGAAGGACAAGGCGGCGCGCGCCCACGCCCGCGCGCTTTCGACCGAAATGCACGCGGGCTTCGCGGCCCTGCGTACGCTGTGCCCGACGAATTTCCGCCGCGCGCCGGCGCGCCGGGACCTCACGCCGGAAGCCGCCGCCGACGTGGCGCGCATCGAGAAAATGTGGGCCAGCGCGCGCAAGACTTTTGGCGCGGATGGTCCGTTTCTGTTCGGCGCGTTCAGCGCCGCCGACGCCATGTTCGCGCCGGTCGTTAATCGGCTCCACATCTACGAAATCCCGGTCGGACGCGCGACCAAGGCTTATATGAGGGCCATGCTGGATTTACCGGCCTATCGCGCATGGTTGGCGGACGCCGCGCTCGAACCATGGCGCATCGAGGCGTTCGAGACATGAGCGACGCGAACAACGAACCCCGCCGCGCCGCGCGCCCACGCCTCGTGCGGGTCGGCGACCGCGAGGTTCTCGCCCACGGGCTTGAGCGCTGGACCTGGGGCGATCTCTATCATTACGCCATGACGGCGACCTGGCCCGTCTTCGTCACCGCCTTTGCCTTCGCCTACCTCGCGATCAATACGATCTTCGCGTTCCTGTACTGGCTCGGCGACAACCCCATCGCCAATACGCGCCCCGGTTTCGAGGACCTGTTCTATTTCTCCATCGAAACACTGGCCACGGTTGGCTACGGCGACATGCATCCGGCGACGCGATACGGACACGTCATCGCGACCGTCGAAATCTTCACCGGCCTGTCGATCACCGCGGCGATGACGGGGCTGGTGTTCGCGCGGTTTTCACGCCCCCGCGCGCGCGTCATGTTCGCCCGGAGCATGGTTGTCGGCGTCATGAATGGCTCGCCAAACCTGATGATCCGCCTCGCGAACGCGCGCCACAACATGATCACGGACGCCTCGGCCAAACTCTGGATGACGCGCATCGAGACCAGCACGGAGGGAACGCGCTTCCGCCGTTTCCGCGAACTGCCGCTCGATCGCAGCGCCAATCCGCTCTTCGCGCTGAGCTGGACGGTGTTTCACATCATCGACGAAGTGAGCCCCTTGTATGGACAGGACGCCGCGAGCCTCGCGGATGTCGAGGCGAGCTTCGTGCTGACGTTCGCCGGCCTCGATGAAACCTCGGCCCAGCAACTCAACGCGCGCCAGATGTATTCCCACGAGGACATCGAGTGGAGCAGCCAGTACGTCGATATCCTTGATGTCGACGATGAAGGCATGGCGCGCATCGATTACCGCAAGTTCCACGACACGCGGCCCGAGGCGCCATGAAGCTGAAGGACTACAACGCCTTCTGCGCGACATTGCCGCGCGCGACCCATGTCGTGCAATGGGGCGAGTCGCATGTCTGGAAGGTCGGCGGCAGGGTTTTCGCGATCGCGAGCCTGCTCGAACTCGATGAAGTTGGCGTCACGTTCAAATGCTCGCCCATGGCCTTCGACCTCCTCAAGCGCGAAGCAGGCCTGCGGCCCGCGCCCTATCTCGCCTCGCGCGGCATGTCCTGGCTCCAGCGCGTCAACGCCGCGAGCATGGATGACGCGACCCTGCGCGATTATTTGCGCGAGAGCCATCGCCTCGCCTCGCTCAATCTGACGAAGAAGTTGCAACGCGAACTGGGCCTCAACGGCGCCAACGGCGCGATGGACAAGGCGCGGGGCCGCGCCTAACATTCCCTTGGGAAACACGAGGAAAACAATGAATATCGCACTGGTCGCGCAAGGCGCCATGGGCGCGGGCGTCGCCCGCGTGCTCGTCGACAACGGCGCGCGCGTCATCACCTCGCTGGCCGGTCGCGGGCCCGCCAGCGCCAAACGCGCGCAAGACGCCGGCATGATCGCGGCGTCCGACGCGGAGCTAGCGGGCGCCGACATGATCCTCTCCATCGTGCCGCCCGGCGACGC
>CAISJZ010000085.1 GCA_903885755.1 uncultured Hyphomicrobiales bacterium
AGGCGGCGTAGGCCATGGCGACCTTCACCTCGTCTCCATAATGGAAATCCTTGGCCTGCATCGACATCGTGAAGGGGCCGGGGACGGTGATCTTGATCTTACGGTCGGTGTTGCGCCGCAGGAACTCCACGTCGCGCACCTCGACCGGATATTTGCGCTTCAGCGGTCCAATGACGCGCGGCACGAGGTCGGGCTTGCCGCTGCGGCTCGGCACGACGGCGGGATTGTCAATGTCGAGGCCATCGAGCGCGGTGGCGAAACGATTGGAATAGGATTCCCGCCGCATCTCGCCATCGGTGACGATATCGATGCCGGCGCGTTCCTGATCGCGAATGGCAAGCAGCGTCGCGTCATCCTGCGCCTGTTCCAGAAACTCCGGCGCCACGCGCCACAGTTCTTTCGCGCGAATGCGCGGCGGCGGACGCGTCGCCAGCGTCTGGCGATCGATGAGCCAGTCCGGCTGCGGATAGGAGCCGACAATCGTCGTGGGCAGCAACATCATCGATCCCCCTCGCTCGGCGTTCAGGCCTGATTGCGTTTTGCCTCGTCGATCATGCGCCACACGCGCTCCGGCGTCGCCGGCATGACGATATCGCGCACGCCCAGATGCGACAAGGCGTCGACCATGGCGTTGGCCATGGCCGGCAAGGCGCCGACGCAACCCGCTTCGCCAGCGCCCTTGACGCCGAGCAAGTTCGTCGCGGTCGGCACGGGAACGCTCTTGATGTCTATATGCGGGAACAGCGTGGCGTGCGGCATGGCGTAGTCCATGAACGATCCCGTCAGAATCTGGCCATGCTCGTCGTAGCGGATTTCCTCCATCACCATCTGGCCGATGCCCTGCGCGATGCCGCCAACGATCTGCCCCTTGAGCAGCTTGGGATTGAGCACGACGCCAACATCGTCGGCCACGACGTATTTTTCGAGCGTCGTGACGCCAGTCTCGGGATCGATCTCGACCTCGATGATGTGACAGCCATTGGGATAATTCTGCCGCGTTCCATGATAGGCCGCGTTGGCGATGAGCCCGATCTCAAGGTCCTTCGGCACGTTCTTCGGACTCATCGCGCCGCGCGCGACATCCTTCATCGTCAGGCTGCGATTCGTTTTAGGACTGGTGAAGACGCCGTCGGCGAAATCGACATCGTCGACCTCCAGCATGTGCGCGGCGATCCGCTTCGCCTTGACGACAACCTTTTCCGTCGCCGCGAACACGGCGGAGCCGCCGAGCGCGGAAGTGCGCGACCCCCCCGTGCCCTCGCCGAAGAAGACCTGATCAGTGTCGCCCTGGAGATAGTGGATTTCATCGGGATGGATGCCGAGGCGATCGGCGACGATCTGCTTGAACACGGTCTCGTGGCCCTGGCCCTGCGTCACCGACCCGGCGATCAGGGTGATCGAGCCCGTGCGGTCAAAGCGCACCTCCGCGCCCTCGAAGCCCGGCGCGCCGGCCTTCTCGATCGTATAGGAAATGCCGATACCGCGCAGTTTTCCGCGCTTGCGCGCCTCGATGCGGCGCGACTCGAACCCCTTGTAGTCGATCATGTCGAGCGCGACGTCGAAGACTTTTTCGAACTCGCCGCAATCGTAATTGAAGGACAGGCCCGTCTGGAACGGCATGGCGTTCGGCGAAATCATGTTGCGGCGGCGCAACTCCGCCGGGTCCATGCCGATCTCGTCGGCGGCGAGATCGACAAGCCGTTCAATGATGAACGCCGCCTCGGGCCGTCCATTGCCGCGGAAGGGCCGGATGATGCTCGTGTTGGTATAGCAGCCCGTCACGTCCACATGGCAGGCGGGCGTTGTATAGACGCCCGCGAGCGTGCCGAGATTGCTGTAGGCGCCGCTGTCCGAGCCCGGCTGCGTGTAGGAGCCGCAGTTGTAGAGCGTCCTGACGCGCAGCGCGGTGAACTTTCCATCCTTGTCGAGCGCGAGTTCGGCGTCCGTCACATTGTCGCGGCCATGCGCATCGGCGACGAAGGCTTCCGATCGCGACGAAGTCCACTTCACCGGACGTCCCGTGACCTTCGATCCCAGCAGCACGAGGCCGACCTCGTTGAAAACGCCGGATTTCATGCCAAAACTGCCGCCGATGTCGCCAGCGACCACGCGTAGCTTGCTCTCGGGAATGTTCAGCGTCTCCGCCAGTTCCTCGCGAAAATTCAGGGCGCGCTGCAACGTGGTGTAGCAGGTGTAACGATCCGCGGCGCGGTCATAGACGCCGATGGAGCCGCGCGGTTCCATGGTCGCGGCGTAAACGCGGCTGATGATGAACCGCTTCTTGACGACGTGATGGGCCGCGGCGATGGCGGCGTCGGTCGTCGCCTTATCGCCTTCCAGATGCACGAAACAGATGTTGTTCTCGCAATCGTCGTAAACCAGCGGCGCGCCGGGCTCGTGCGCGTGGGCGGTCGCGGTGATCGCCGGCAGGGGCTCGTAATCCACCTCGACGAGTTCGGCGGCGTCCTGCGCTTCAAGCGCGGTATTGGCGATGACGAAGGCGACGGGGTCGCCGACATAACGCGCCTTGTCCGCGGTCATCGCCGGAAACTTCGGCCGATACATCGGCGAGCCGTCGCGCCTCTTCTTGCCGCCCGCGGTCGGCAGGTCGCCGAATCCGGATTTCAGCCAGTCCTCGCCGGTGAGAACCGCGATGACGCCGGGCGCCTGTCGCGCGCGTTTCGTGTCGATGCCGCGAATGCGCGCGTGCGGATGTGGCGAACGCACGACGTGGCCGAAGGCCATGTTCGGCAATGACATATCATCGACATAGCGCCCGCCGCCGCGCAGCAGGCGCGGATCCTCGAAGCGCGATACCGGTTGACCGATGGCGAACTCACCCATGATGTCCCGTCCCTGTTCGCGACTGTTGCGCGGAAGCCATGATCAGCCCGTCAGCGCCTCGACGGCGCGCCGGGCATAAACGTTGACGATATGCGCGCGGTATTCCGCGCTGCAATGGATGTCGCCCATCAGCTTTTCCGCAGACACCTTGATTCCGGCGACGGCCGCGGACGTGAAGGATTTGTTCAACGCTTCCTCCATCGCCGTCTCGCGAAACACGCTCGGGCCGGCGCCCGTGACGGCGACGCGCG
>CAISJZ010000086.1 GCA_903885755.1 uncultured Hyphomicrobiales bacterium
ATGATCTCGTCGCCATGGCCAAGGTCAGGCCAGGCGCATTGAATTACGCGTCAACCGGCCTCGGCAGCACGCTGCATCTGACCGCCGAGGCGTTCAAGGCGCATGCCGGGGTCGATATCACCCACGTGCCATTCAAGGGGACCATAGAGATCACGACCGACATGATCGGCGAGAGGATCGACATGGCGTTCATCAATCTCGTGGACGCCTGGCCCCACATCGCGTCAGGCAAACTGCGCGCGCTGGCGGTGGGGAGCGCCACGCGCAACGCCGCCATGCCGGACGTACCAACGCTGGCCGAGACCTGGCCGGACTTTGTTTCCGTGACGTGGTTCGCGAACGCCGCGCCGCCCAAGACGCCGCCCGCCATCGTCGATGCGCTCAATGGAGCGATCCGCGACGCCTTCGCCACGCCCGAAGCGCGAAAAATCATCGCCGATCTGCACGCGACCCCGATCGTGAACTCGCCGGCCGAGGCGGCCGCCTACATCAGGGCCGACAGCGAACGCTGGCGCGATGTCATCGTCAGGAACAAGATCACGATGGAATAGGCCTATTCGCCCATCATCCGCGCCCGCGCGCGCACCTTTTCCGTCTCGCTTTTCAACTGTCCACAGGCCGCCAGAATATCGCGTCCGCGTGGCGTGCGCACCGGGCTGGCGTAGCCAGCGTTGAAGACAATATCGGAAAATTTCTCGATCGTGTCCCAGTCGGAACACTCGTATTTCGTACCGGGCCAGGGATTGAACGGAATGAGATTGATCTTGGCGGGGATGCCCTTAAGCAGGCGGACGAGCTCTCGCGCCTCGGCCGGACTGTCATTGACGCCCTTCAGCATCACATACTCAAACGTGATGCGCCGCGCGTTCGACAGGCCGGGATAGGCCCGACAGGCGTCCAGCAGGTCGCGGATCGGATATTTCTTGTTCAGCGGCACCAGCGTGTCGCGCAGGTCGTCGCGCACGGCGTGCAATGAAATCGCCAGCATGGTTCCAGCGCGCTCTCCGAGCGGAGGAATTTCCGGCACGACGCCGGACGTCGATACGGTGATGCGCCGTTTCGACAGGGAAAGGCCATCGCCGTCCGACAGAACGTCAATGGCCGCGCCCACATTGTCGAAGTTGAACAGTGGCTCGCCCATGCCCATGAACACAATATTCGAGACCGCCCGAACGCCCTCGCCCGACGGGAGGAACCCGTTGTCGGGCGGCGTCTGTCCGGGGAAATCGCCAATCTGGTGACGCGCCACGACAAGCTGCTGGACGATCTCGCGCGAGGTCAGATTGCGCACCAGCTTTTGCGTGCCCGTGTGGCAGAAGGTGCACGTCAGCGTGCAGCCAACCTGACTCGACACGCAAAGGGTGCCGCGATCGCTTTCCGGGATATAGACGCACTCGATCTCAGCGCCCTTGTCGCGCGCATCGACCGGCGGCATGCGAATGAGCCATTTGCGCGTGCCATCCGTGGATATTTGTTCGCTGGTGACTTCCGGTCGCGCAAGGGTAAAGTGGTCGGACAACAACAAACGCTGCGACTTCGAGACATTCAGCATTTGGTCGAATTCGGTGGCGCCCCGGAAATAAATCCAGTGCCAGAGCTGGGCGACGCGCATGCGCAGTTCGCGCTCGGCGATGCCGATCGCGCGCAAGGCTTCCGCCAATTCATCGCGGGTGAGACCGACAAGCGTCATCGGCCCCGCCGCGAAGACCGGGCCGGCGTCACGCGATGCCGGTTCCATTTGATGCAATGACGCCATGATGGCGTGGCTCATAGCACGTCACCACTGGCCGGGGCCAGCCTTGCGCGCGGCTGACGCCATCAGGCGTCGACGGATTCGCGGACTGGCGGTTGGGTGGACACGACAGGCAAGCGCGGCAGCGTGGCGGCTTCCCGGAAGGACACCATCCTTTGCCGCCCTTCGTCCCACAGGGCGAGTCGGACGCACGCGATGCTCTGTGCGATCGTCAGCGGCCGGATTGACGACAGTTCCGGATGATCGCGCATGACCTCCTGAAGGCGGTAGAACGGCACCCGGCTGCACAGATGATGGACATGATGAATGCCGATGCTGGCGGTCAGCCAGCGCAGAACGGGCGGCAGATCGTAATACGAGCTTCCATAGAGCGCCGCATCGGGCAGATCCCAGGAACCGTTATCCGCCCAAACGGTATTCTCGAACTGGTGCTGAACATAAAACAGCCAGACACCGATGGAGCCGCCCAGCACCGTGATTGGCAGATGCACCAACAAAAATGGCACGACGCCAACCGCCCACATCAGCCCGGCGACCACGGCAGCGATCAGGGCGTTTGTGGCCATGGCGCTGATCCAAGGCTTCATGCCGTTGCGCATGAATCCCGAGGGAACCCGGTGTTGCAACAGGAAGAGGTATGCCGGCCCGATGCCGAACATGACAATCGGATGCCGGTACAGTCGGTAGCAGAACCTTTGCCACGCGGATGCCTCGGCATATTCGCGCACCGTCCGCGTCGTGATATCGCCGACGCCGCGACGCTCCAGGCTACCTGACGTGGCGTGATGGATTGCGTGTGCGTTTTTCCAGACGTCGTAAGGCGTCAATGTGATGACGCCAAGCGCGCGCCCGATTGTGTCGTTCAACATGCGATGGCGAAAAAAAGACCCATGCCCGCAGTCATGCTGGATGACGAAAAGACGCACGAGAAAGCCCGCGGCGGGAATGGCGAGCAGCAAGCAGAGCAAGTACGAGACCTTGAGCGCCCACCACATCGCCGCCCAGAACGAGGCCAGCGCGATCCCGGTGATGGCGAGCTCCATCACGCTTCGCGTCGCGTCCGGTTCGCGATAATTGGCGAGAACGCGAATCCAGCGGCGACCCTCGCCCGGGATCTCGGATTTGGCTTTCAGGGCCGCGATTATTCCATTCATCAGTTACCCCTTGCGATCGCGTCGATGTCGCCCGCGTCACAAAAAAGACACCCGGGCCCGCGTGGACCGATGCGTAAAGGCCGTCGCTCCACCAAGCGACGGCCAGGATTTCACCCACGCGCGTAGGTGCTTGTGGTTCGTTACGCCAGTTCGATCTTCCCGACGGCAACCTTGCCGGAACGCGAATCAGTCTGTGTATCGTAAGCGACTTTGTCGCCTTCGTTCAGTGAGGAAATGCCAGCGCGCTCCAATGCGGTGGCGTGAACGAAAACGTCCTTGCCGCCGTCGTCGGGCTGGATGAAGCCGAAGCCTTTTTGGCCGTTGTAGAACTTGACCTTGCCGTTCACCATCGTCGTACCTTCGTTTGCTCTCGAAATCGGGGCCTCAGACGCGAGGTCGCGCCGATTTCCCGATCCTTCGCATCTGGAGAGAGTGTCTGAAGCGTGCGCCGGGCATGTGGCAAGGCGGAGCGGCCCAGTAATCCGGCCAAATATCGATGAGGCTGCCTATAGGTCGATGGCGGCAATTGCAAGGCGGTCTTTGCGGCGGTTTGCCTCGCCAGCCGCGGCCCGCCAATTAAATCTCGACTTATCCCGTAAGAGCGCGCACGGATAAAAGCGCAGCCGCGACCGCAAGCGCTTCGGGATTGCGATTTGGCTGGGCATCTGCCTCCGAACATTGGATTGTGAGCCATGACGACCTTGCGGCGCCTGGCGCGCTATTGGCTGCCCGCTTCGCGTGGGATCCTATTTGCCTTCTTGCCGCTATTGGCGGCAGCCAACTCGGCGGTCGCCGCCGGGCCGGCGGCGCTTTCGAACCTGCCCGCCAACGCCTATGCGAACTCTCGAGGCGGTGGCTGGTCTTGCGATTTCGGATTCAAATCGAGCCTGACGGCCTGCGATGAGGTCAAGACGCCCGCTGGCGCGCACCTTAACGTCTACGGCGATGGCTGGGAGTGTGACAGGGACTACCGCAAGTCCGGCGATCAGTGCGCGCCTGTCAAGGTCCCGCCGAACGGTTTTCTGTCGGGGAGTAACTCTGGCTCGGGCTGGAATTGCGACCGGGGCTTTCGGATGGACTCAACGGGGTGCGTTGATGTTGGTTTGCCCGCCCACGCGTTTCTGAATGATCGAGGCGATGAATGGGAGTGCGACCGCGGCTATCGTCGAGGCGCGAAGTCGTGTGACCTGATCGAGGTGCCACCCCATGGCTTTCTGACTCGAGGCTCAAGCAAGCAGGGTTGGGATTGTGAGCGGGGATATCTCCTCAAGGGCGATATCTGCGCCGCGGTCGTCGCTCCGGCAAATGGCTACGTCAACCGGAGCAGTCAGGGTTGGGACTGTGACCGTGGCTTTCGCAAGCAGGATGCATCATGTGTCGCGATCATGGTGCCTCCGAACGCCCACCTTGGCGCCTCCGGCAATGCATGGGATTGCAATCGCCCTTTTTCCAGACAAGGCGAAACGTGCGTCCTTCGCGCCCTGTCCAGCAATTGAGCGTTGCGCCAACCGGCGATGGATGACGTCACCTTGACGCCGGCGTTCGCGCGACTGATCCTCCGGTTTGTGAAATCGCGCCAGGAATGAACGCAATGCCGGGCCGCCGCAAACGCGCGCGAAAATCGACGGAGGAAACATGCCCCATGAACCGGCCTCTCAGGCGCTGAAGCACCTGAATGTCATCGATCTGACGCACGTGCGCACGGGACCAGTCTGCGTCAAGCAACTGGCCGACTGGGGCGCGAACGTCTGGCGCGTGGAGCGTGTAGGCAACCCGGGCGATTTTTCTGGGCGTCATGACTTCGACTTCCAGCACACGCACCGCAACAAGCGTGCGCTGGCGCTCGATCTTAAATCCGCGGAAGGCCGCGCGATTCTGCGTCGCATGGTGGAAAAGGCCGATGTCATCGTCGAAAACTACAGGCCGGACGTCAAGCACCGTCTGGGGATAGATTACGAAACGCTATCGGCGATTAACCCTCGGCTGATCTACGCGAGCATCTCGGCGTTTGGTCAGGACGGCCCCTACAAGGATCGTCCGGGAGTCGATCAGATCATTCAGGGCATGTCGGGCTTCATGTCGGTGACTGGCGCGGCCGACGGCCCCCCGACTCGAGCCGGAATTCCCATCGCGGATATCACGGCGGGGCTCTTCGCCGCGCTGGGGATCATGACGGCGCTGGTCGAACGCGGCATTTCCGGCAAGGGGCAATGGGTCCGCACATCGCTGCTTGAAGCGCAAATCTTCATGATGGATTTGCAGGCCGCTCGCTATCTCATCGATGGCCAGATTCCAAAGCGCGTCGGCAATGAACATCCCACGGGTGTTCCGACCAACGCCTATCGCACGAAGGATGGCTTCGTGAACATCGCGCCAACGCCCCCGATGTGGGACCGGCTGTGTCGCGCCATCGGTCGGGAGGATCTGATCAAGCATCCCGATTACGCCACGAAGGACGCGCGCCGCGCGAACCGCGTGGCGTTGAACGCGCTCATCGAGGCAATCACGTCCCAAATGCAATCCGCGGATTTGCTCGAAAGGCTCGACGCGGCGGATGTGCCGGCGGGCGTCATCTACGACATAGGTCAGACCTTCAACGATCCGCAGGTCAAGCACCTCGAAATGTCGCAGAAGGTGCATTCGGGAAAGCTGGGCGATCTAAACCTCATGCGTCAGCCGGTTCAACTCAGTCGCACGCCGGCGCGGCTTACCCGGGCGACGCCGGAATTCGGCGAGCACACGGATGAGATCATGCGCGAGCTTGGTTACGACGAAACCGAGATCGCGCGGCTGCGCGGG
>CAISJZ010000087.1 GCA_903885755.1 uncultured Hyphomicrobiales bacterium
CAATGGCGCGAACATAGGTGCCCTTGCCGCATTCGGCCTCGAGCACCGCCTCCTCTGGGGAAAAGGAGATCATAACCAGCGAATGGATGACCACCGGTCGAGCTGGCAGATCGACGGTCTCTCCGTCGCGCGCCATGTCGTAGGCGCGCTCGCCGTTGACCTTGATCGCGGAGAAGGACGGCGGTTGCTGCATGATCTCGCCGACGAATGCCGGCAGCGCGGCCAGAATGGCGTCCGGGGTCGGGCGCAGGTCGGAGGTTTTGGTCACGGTCCCGTCGGAATCGTCCGAATCCGTCTCGACGCCGAAACGGACGGTGAAACGGTAGGCCTTCTCGCCATCCTGCACAAAGGGCACGGTCTTGGTCGCCTCTCCAAAGGCGATCGGCAGGATGCCCGACGCCAGCGGATCGAGCGTGCCGGCGTGGCCCGCCTTCTTGGCGTTGAACAGGCGCTTGAGGCGCGAGACGGCGTGGGTCGAGGTCATGCCGACGGGCTTGTCGAGCACGACCCAGCCGTTGACTTCGACGCGGTTGGAGCGGGGGGCGTTCATGTGTCAGCCTTGGGGGCGCCGTCACGGGCGCTTCAGCGAAATAAATCAGGGTGCGCGGGTCAACGAGTCGAAACGGCCGGCTTCAGGTTCCGGCTTCGTCCTCGTCGTCCCCTCTTTCCAGATCCTTGCGAACCTTCTCCGATCGCAGCAGCGCGTCGATCTTCGCCGAGTTTTCGAACGTGTCATCGACCTTGAAGCGGATTTCCGGCGCGAACTTGAGGTTGATCTTGCGGGCGACCTCGCCGCGCAGGAATTTCTTGTGCTTGTCGAGCGCCTCGATCACCTTCTCCACGTCCTTGCCGCCGAGCGGCATGACGAAGACCGTGGCGAGCTTGAGGTCGGGCGACATGCCGACCTTCGGCACGGTGACCACATGTTTTTCCAGCACGGGATCGACGATCTCGCCGCGCGTCAGAAGATCCGCCATGCAATGCCGGATCAGTTCCGCCACGCGCAACATGCGCTGAGACGGCTCGGCGCCGCTACTGTGATGAGCTCTGGACATGGTTGCCTTGATTGGGTTCGCTCGATCCCGGGCGTTCATTCGACGCCAGCCGGGACCAGTCTATCAATAGCCCAAATCGCCGCGCGCCCCGCGCGCGGCGTCCGTTCCTACAGGGTCCTCGCGATGCTTTCCACGCGATAGCATTCGATCACGTCGCCCGCGCGCATATCCTGATAGTTCTCGAAAGCCATGCCGCATTCCTGACCGGCGACGACCTCCTTGACCTCGTCCTTGAAGCGCTTGAGGGTCGAGAGCTTGCCTTCGTGCACCACGACCTTGTCGCGGATAAGGCGCACATTGGCGCCGCGTTCCACATGACCGTCGGAGACGCGGCAACCCGCGACCTTGCCGACCTTGGAAATGTTGAACACTTCCAGAATGTCGGCGTTGCCAAGCATGTCCTCGCGCAGTGTCGGCGACAGCATGCCGGACATCGCCGCCTTCACGTCATCCACGAGGTTGTAAATGATGTTGTAATAGCGGATTTCAATGCCGGCCCGCTCGGCGGCCTCGGCGGCCTCCTTGTAGGCGCGCACGTTGAAGCCGATGACCACGGCGCCCGAGGCCGCGGCCAGCGAAATGTCGGATTCGCTGACGCCGCCAACACCCGCATGAACGATTCTCGCCGCGACTTCGTCGGTGTTGAGCTTTTCGAGCGTGGCGATGATCGCCTCGACCGAACCCTGCACGTCGCCCTTGATGACGAGCGGGAATTCCTTGCGGCCAGCCGTCTTGAGCTGGCTCATCATGTCGGCGAGCGAACCGCGCGCCGTTCCGCCGCCGCGCACGGCGGCCTTCTCGCGCTTCAGGCGCTCGCGGTATTCGGTGATCTCGCGGGCGCGGGCCTCGGTTTCAACGACCGCGACGCGGTCGCCGGCTTCCGGCGCGCCATTGAAGCCAAGCACCTCGACGGGGGTCGAGGGCGGGGCGTCGAGCACGGCCTGGCCCTTGTCGTCGAGCAGGGCGCGAACGCGGCCCCACTGCGAGCCGGCGACGACGATGTCGCCAACGTCGAGCGTTCCGCGCTGCACCAGCACGGTAGCGACCGGACCGCGGCCACGATCAAGTCGCGCCTCGATGACCGCGCCC
>CAISJZ010000088.1 GCA_903885755.1 uncultured Hyphomicrobiales bacterium
CCGTCGCCGGACTCGCGCAGCGCGCGCAGCCGCGCCGCGCCGAAGGCGTCCGCGGCAAATCGCGCGGCGCCCTCGCGCATGGCGTCCAATCCATCGGCCTCGCCGTCGGACATCAGGTCGCAACTCCTAAATTTCGCGCCCGATCCGCGGCGGACCTCGACACGATCAGCGCGTCGAGCGCGCAAACGCCGGACGTTGTCGCGAGCAGCGGATTGATCTCCAGCGTTTCGACGCGGTCCGCGTGGGCGGCGGCGAGAACCGACACGCGCGACAGCGCCTCGGCCAGCGCGACAAGGTCGACGGCTGGCCTTCCCCTCGCGCCATTCAGCAGCGGGAAGCTCGCGACGGAGCGGATCATCTCCATGGCCTCCCGCGGCCCGAAGGGCGCGACGTTCGCGACCGTGTCGTGGAACACTTCGACAAAGACGCCCCCCAGACCGAACATGACGAGCGGCCCGAAAACCGGATCGCGCGTGACGCCAACAATCGTTTCCACGCCGCCGTCCATCATGGGCGACACCATGACGCCCTCGATCCGCGCCCGCGGACAGGCCGCTCGCGCCTTCGCCATGATCGCGCGAAATCCCTCGCGAACCGCCGGGTCGCCCGACAGGCCAAGGATCACGCCGCCAACATCGCTCTTGTGCGGAATATCAGGCGAAACGATTTTCAGGACGACCGCGCCGCCAAACGCGCGCGCGGCGGCGATCGCTTCTTCCTCGCTCAGGGCGAATGCGTCGTCAATCACCGGCACGCCAATCGCCCGCAGAATGGTTCGGGCCCCGCGTTCGTCGCCGGGCGTTGACGCCAAGTCAATATTGATCGTCGGCATATTCGGAAGCGGATCGTCAACGCGCGGCGCGGCCCGCTCGTCCAGCCAGCGCAACGCCGCCATTGCGTTGACCGCGCGGGCTGGATCCTCGCACACAAACAGCCCGAGCTGCTGAAACCGCCGACGCCAGAATTCGCTCAGGCAGGCGACCAGCGCGATGAACGTATCGGGATGCGCCGCGCGAAAGCCGGCGAGCGCGTCGTGCAACGCATCCATTCTGTCGGCCATCAGGCCGAAATGGCCAATGGCGAGCACGACGGAGCCATACACATCCTCGAGCAAGCGCTCGACCGCGGCGTTGAACGGCGCGAAACTGCCCACATCGACCGGGTTGCGCGTCGTCGCCAGCGGATAAATCTCGCGCAGGGTTCGCTGACGCTCGCGATCCAGTTCGGGAAGTTCAAAACCGTTCCGCGCGGCCGCGTCGGCGATCAGGATGCCGAAGCCGCCGGAAACCGTGCCGACGCCGATTGTGTTGTCGCGCGGCCGCCGCCCGGTATCGAGCGCGGCGACGACATCGACAAGTTCATCAAGCGACCGCGCCTCGAAAACGCCATGACGCCGGAAGACCGCCTCGAAGGCCTCATTGCCACCGATCATGGACGCCGTATGCGACGCGACCGCGCGCGCGCCGATATCGGTGCGCCCGGCCTTGAGGGCGACGACCGGCTTTCCCTTCAGACGCGCCAGATCAAAGGCGCGGCGCAGCGCGTCGGCGCGACCAGCGCCTTCGAGATAGACCACGATCGTCTTCGTGATGGAGTCATTGGCGAAGTTTTCGATGCAATCGGCCAGATCAATGTCCGCCTGGTTGCCCGTCGCCAGCCACTTGGCCACGCCAAGACCGCGATCCCGCAACATGCCAAGCAGATGCGAACCGACAAAGCCGCTCTGGCTCGCGATGCTGATGGCGCCAGGCGGCGGCCAGCTTCGCCCTTCGTGCATATTGACGGAGGTGAACGTGGCGCTGATCCGGTTTTCAAAGCTGATGCCGCCCATGCTGTTGGGGCCGATCAATCGCATCCCGGCGGAGCGCGCGCGCGCCGCCAGACGATCCTGCGCTTCGCGCCCCTGCTCCGAGGCCTCGGCGAAGCCGGAACTCAGCAGGATCGCAAGCGGAATGCCCTTGCGCGCGCATGCGTCGACCGCTCCGGCGACGCCCTTCGCGGGCAAGGCGATCAACGCGCAATCGACACCATCGGGAAGATCCTCGATCGAGGCGAACGCCGGCAGACCCTGTATTTCCGGCGCGGACGGATTGACCGGCAGAATGCGACCAGTGAAACCAAGTTCAATGCACTGGCGCAACGGACGGCCGCCGATCTTTTCCGGATCGCTCGACGCGCCGACGATCGCCATCGTCCGCGCATGGAAGAACCTGTCGAGAATATCCGCCACGAAACATGGTCCCCGTTTGCCGGCCGCCGCGCTCAGGTTTCCCTCTTGTAGCTTCCGAGACCCGGCCTGTACGACTTCTCGTCAAGAAACTGCGACATGCCCTTCGAGCGACCCTTTTCCGGATCAATGAAGTTCGTTTCGGCAGATTTCGCCGCGAGATAATCTTCGGAGGCCTCCCAATCCATGTTCTTGGCGTGTCGGTAGCCAAGCTTGGCCGCGCGCAACACCGTCGGGTTTTTGGCGAGCAGCGTCCGCGCCAGCGCCCGCACGCGTTCGCGCAGTTTGTCCTTGGGAACGGCCTCGTTGACAAGGCCCATCCGAGCCGCCTTCGCGCCATCGAAAGTCTCGCCGGTCATGATGTAGTAGAGCGCGTCCGATTGATTCATCTTCGCGGCGACCGCGCGCGTGACGACGCCGCCGGGAATGATGCCCCAGTTGATCTCGGAAAGCCCGAACGTCGCCTCCTCCGCCGCGATCGACAGGTCGCAGGAAACCAGCGGCGTGAACGCGCCGCCAAAGCACCAGCCGTTGACCATGGCGATGGTGGACTTGGGATAATACATCAGCCGCCGCCATTGCCAGTTGGCGTTGATTCGCCGGATGCGCATCCATTCGAGATGCGGCTTGCCCTGATTGGCGCGGAAGTAATCCTTCAAATCCATGCCGGCCGAGAATGCCTCGCCCGAGCCGGTCAGGACGAGAACCCCGCAGCGATCGTCGAGTTCGAGCGCGTCGATGGTGTCGAACATCTCGGAATTGAGCTCGGGGCTCATCGCGTTGCGCTTGTGCGGTCGATTGAGCGACACCCACGCGATGCCATCCTCGAATTCCACCAGCACGTTCTTGCCCCAGGGTTCCGGGCGTTCACTCTCGCTCATTTTTTTCTCCATGATGTCGCGAATGGTTGTCCGCGCGCCTATGGCGCGTCCATGTACTTTTTCGCCCGCGCGATCACCTCGGGCGGAGCGTTGATGATGGAATCCGATATTTTCTGGGCCGCCTCTCCCGAAAGCGGGCTGATGTCCAGGGTCGCCTTTGCCGCTTCGGCGAGAAACGCGGGATCCTTCATCGTTGCGTCGAAGGCGCGGCGCAAGGCCTCCACGCGGTCCGCCGGCGTCCCGGGCGTGGTGACAACGGATCGCGCGATGGCGATGCTGGCCGAGAAAAAAGCGAGCACGCGGCGGTCCTCCTCGTTTGGCGCCAGTTCGGTCATCAACGGAATATCCGCCAGATCCGGATGGCGCCTGACGCCCACCTGAAACAGAACATTGAGCTTCCTGTCGCGAATCCACTCAGGCTTTGTCTCGTGCCACGAAGCCCACGTATTGGACGCGCGACCCTCGACCTCGCCGCGCTCGATCGCCAGATTGATTTCATTGCCGCCGGGATAGCCCGAGATGACCTTGAACTTCGTGCCGATCATAGCATTCATCGCGTAGGCGTAGTAGGTCCCCGTGTTACCCGGCGAGGACCCCAGAATGACTTCCTTTTTCCGGGCGTCGTCAATCGTGCGCACGCCCGACGTATGCCAGGTCACAAGCACGTTGGGACTGTCGGTGGTATTGCCGATGAAGAAAAACTTGCGCAGATCGAAATCAATCCCCGCCGCGCCGACCGCCTGTTGCGTGCCCATCGCGGGAAACACCATGTGCAGTTCGGTTCCATCATGCGGCGCGATATTGGCGAGCCAGTTCAGCGCGACAACGCCGCCCCCGCCGGGCATGTTGCGGGCGACGATATTGGGCTGGCCCGGCAGGTGGCGACCAAGAAAACGCGCGAGCAAGCGACCGCGGTAGTCAAAATCGTTGCCCGGCGTCGTGCCGACGACCATGTCGAGCGTCTTGCCGCGATAGAAATCAGCAACCGCGTCCGCCGCGGCCGGAGCGGGCGAAAGCGCGAGACGCCAGACACAAAGCGCGAACAGCGTGGACTTGCCCGCGAACAACATGCGCGTTTCCCCCATTCCGCGCGAAAAATATTAGCCACGCGCGTCGACCGCAGAATCCGGCGAGCCCCGATCGTTGTCAAGCAAGCATGAGCGCCATTCGCGGCCTCCGGCTCCACGACGCGAAAACGCCCCTTGCCAAATCAAGTGCAATCGCCGCAGATTGCGATCAAAGCGCGACAAACGCGCCGGTGTCCGGGAGGAAGCACATGTTCGGATGGCGCAAGCGCATCGGCTATATCACGCCAACGGTCATGGAACTCGTGCCTTACGAGTTCTATTCCTTCGCGCCGCCCGGCATTGGCCTTGTCGGCGTGACCTGCAATATCGACGACTGGAAATCGACGGAATACGAGACCGGTCTCGCCGCCGTCGAGCGCAGCGCGCGCTATCTCGCCTCGCGCCATGTCGACTTCATCATCCACGGCGGGGCGCCGCTCGTCACCAATCGCGAGCCCGGCTATGACAAGGAACTTGTCGCCAATCTGGAAAAGATCACCGGCATTCCCTCGACCACGTCGATCCGCACCGGAATTGAATCCATGCAGCACCTTGGCATGCGGCGCATCGTGCTCGTGACGCCCTATCCCGAGGCGACGAACGACAAGATCATTCGCGGGCTCGTTCACTACGGCTTCGAGGTTCTTCACAGCGCCTTCTTCAGTATCGGATTCAAGGACCTTCAGGATGTTCCGCCATCGCAGGTCTATCGCTACGTCATCGACGCGGTGGCGAAGGCGCCGGACGCGGACGGCGTGTACATGCCCTGCCCTCAATGGGCCTCCGGCGACATTCTCGACACGGTTGAGCGGGACATTGGCAAGCCGGTCGTCACGGCGACCGCCGCCGCTTTCTTCGTCGCCTTCCATCGTTTGCGTATCCGCGACGAAATTCGCGGCCACGGCCAGCTTCTCGCGTCACTGTCGCGGAGTTGATGTCGTGTCGCGGTCGGCGGCTTCCTCGTGGGGCGCGGCCGCGTGCCTCTTGCTTGGCCTGATGTCGCCGCGGGCGATCGCCGGGCCTATCGAGGATTTCTATCGTGACCGCGTGATCAGTCTTGATGTCGGCGCGGCGCCCGGCGGCGGTTATGACGCGACGGCGCGCCTCGTGGCCCTGCATCTCGGACGCCATATTCCCGGCAAGCCATCGATCGCGGTCAGGAACATGCCGGGCGCCGGCGGCCTGCAGATGTCGAACTACATCTACAACAGCGCGCCGCGGGACGGCGGCGAGATCGGCATGCCGCAAAATGGCATTGCCTTCGAGCCGCTCTTCCATGTTCTCTCGAAGGGCGGCGCCAACGTGCAGTTCGATCCGCGCAAATTCGGCTGGATCGGCAATCCGGTCGTCGAGTCGATGGTGATCATCTCCTGGGCGACAACGCCCTTCCGGACCTACAAGGATCTGCTGGACAAGACGATGGTCACGGGCGCGTCCGGCATCGAGACGGACAATGCCATCCTGCCGACAATTCTGGCGCGCGTCATCAAAGCCCGCGTGCGGCTCGTGCCGGGATATCAGGGCCCCAATGATCTATTCGTCGCTCTTGAGCGCGGCGAAATCGACGCGATCGGCGCGACCGGCTATTCCGGCCTCGTCGCCACGAAAGGCGACTGGCTGCGCGACAGGAAGATCAATGTCCTCGCCCAGTTCGGATTGAAGCCGGACCCGCGGATTTCGGATATTCCCATGGCGCTCGATCTCGCGCGGACGGCGGAGGATCGCCGCGCCCTGGAGCTTATCTTTGGAAAGTACCAGTTGACCCGTTCGATTTTCACGCCGCCGGGCGTTCCATCCGACCGGCTCGCCGCGCTTCGCAAGGCCTTCGACGAGATGACGGCGGACCCCGCCTTCCTCGCGGACGCCCAACGGATGGGAATGGATATTTCTCTGGTGCGCGGCAGCGAAATCGACGCCGTCATCGCGAGCGCCTACGACGCCCCGAGCGCCGTGGTGGAACGGGCGCGGGCGCTGATTGCTCCGGGAAATTGACATCCGACGCAACGCCATATCGATTCAAACCGCTTGTGATGAAGGATCAACCGCGGCAGACTTGACGCGAATAGACGCCGCGAAACAACGTAGAACCGGAGGAAAATAAATGCGCCCGTCAATCCCGATGTTCGGCCTTCTCGCCAGCGTCTGCCTCGCCGCCCCGGCGATTGCCGCCGAATTCGACGCGTGCGACAGCCACACGGCGGCGGTCACGGGCGGTCCAATGCCGCCCGCCAGTTCCGACA
>CAISJZ010000089.1 GCA_903885755.1 uncultured Hyphomicrobiales bacterium
ACATCGACCTGGCGCAACCTCGCGACGATCTCCTCCGGTGTCGGTCTCTTTCTTGGCATTTCGGTCCTCCCTTTCCATGTCCAAAGACATACTTTCAGGTGGACCAATTCAATGGGGGCGGATCACTAATTGGTCCACGACCGAGAGGTTGTCGAGCGGTCTTATCGCGGCTTCGCGCCGTATAAAAACACATGTGTCGGGGCTGGGGCACTGGACACGACGCGCCTCACGAACCAACCTCGCGACGACGCTCGTGTCATCGAAAGCTCGACTATTCAGACCTGTGGCGGCAACGGGCGACCCTGGCTCTTGATTGCCTTGGGGCCAATCCAAAAATATAGATTAAACGCGATCGAAAGCCGCTCGCATTCCTCCGCTTCCGGAATCGACGAAAAGTCTCTCGATTGCCGAGTCGAATTCGTTTCGCCTCGACTTCGCGGCGCTGAAATTGCCGAATGTTCCTCGCGCAAAGCGTCGCGTTTTAGATGGCCGCGACCGCAATGGCCGCCTTTCATGCGCGGGGGCGTGGAGTTCAAGATGTTATCCCGATCGGCATTGATAATTCTTGCAACGATCCGCGCGGCGCGGTCCCGTGTCGCCGCGCAAGAATACAGCCATGCGAACGCTCAATGGCGATCATTTCAGGATTTGCGGCCATTCGCGCATGCTTGTAGCCAAGGAAATTCAGGCGTAACAGATGACCAAATATGAACGGAGGCGCAGGCATGTCGGAATTGAACCCCTCGCCAAACGATTTGAACCAATCGCCCGGCGACAGTGTCCTTGATGCCACGGCCAATATTGTCTCCTCATTCGCCTCGTCCAACGCCCTCCCCAAGGCGCGATTGCTAGATCTCATCGCAGAGGTGCATGCCGCGCTGACGACCATTGTCCGCGGCGCAAACCCGCGCACGACCGACCCTTTGGCGTCACCATTAAAACCCGCGATCGCAATCAACAAATCGGTGACCCAGGAATTTATCGTCTGCCTGGAAGACGGACTCAAATTCAAGTCGATGAAGCGGCACCTCAAGGGCCTCGGCATGACGCCGCAGCAATATCGCATGAAATGGGGTCTACCATCGGATTATCCAATGGTCGCGGCCAACTACACGGCGAAACGGTCGGCATTGGCCAGGGAGGCTGGACTTGGGCGCGGGCGACCGCGCGGTCGCGTGGATGACACCGAACCCACTCCCACCGAATAGGCGACACCGTTCAGACGGCGCGACTGGCGCTCGTGGCAAGTCCCGCGCGAAGCTCGAACTTTCCCCCAGCTTCGCGGCCCGCTTCGTAGGCGTCGGCCACGACCCGCTGTTTGCGGCGCTGCCCCTTTGAGACAAAGGCGAGTCCCAGTTTTTCCAATTCGTCCTCGATGACCGATGCCTTGACCGTGACAAGGTCGCGTCCCGAGGAACGCGAATTGGCCTCATCCCTTCGCGATTTCAGCGACATCAACTTTCGGCAAATTCCATCGCCTAGACCAACCTGGAAGGAATTGACGGACGAGCGGCGCTCGCCCGCGTCTCCCGCATCCAAAGCCGCGCCTCGCTTGAACCGATCGGTTTCAACGTCGAAGGCCGCTTTGATGAGGTCATGGAGATAATGAGCGGCCTCCACGTCGGCAGGCAGACCAAAAAACACATATCGAATGGCGCCACTGGCGGACTTTTCACTCCAAGCCTTGCAATCGCAGAACATGGCGATAGAGGGAATGCACGTATCGAGAGGCCCGCGTCTTCGCCTCCCCGTTTCGATGCCAACGCCTTCGCAGACTTGCTGGCGCATTTCAACTTCGCTGAGCGAAAGCCCGTAGCGGTCCAGCAATTCGGCGACCTTACCCGCGGAGGCCATGGCTTCCTGTTCCGTGCAGCCCTGGTCCACGGTTTTGGCTCGCAAGGCCTGGATAAGCTTCAGCACGCGCGCCAGTTCATCGCCCCCAGCGCCAGGGTTTGCCGCGCCAGGGTTTGCCGCGCCAGTTTTGGCCGCTCCCAGGCTCGCCGCCAGGAGACGGCGATGCAGGTCTTCGAAGAGTTCGCGCGCGCCCCTCGGCAGCACCGCCTCGGCGACGGCGCGCGCGATCGCGTTACGAGCGGCCTGGAGCGGCGTCTGATCCCGACCCGTTCCCGCGATGGCGCGACGATGCATGGTTTCCATCTGCACATAAGCGAGCCGCGAATAGGCTTCCGCGCGCGGGATCTCGCCACGCGCTCGCGCGGCGAGACATGAACCGATCGCCAGAATGATGTGCGGCGATGACGTGAGCCTGCGCGCCTCGGCAAGGCTCGCGGCGGTCGGCTCCTCGCCCTCGGCGAGCAATGCCCAAGCCTTGGCGATGCGATCAAGATCGCAATCCTCCTTGCCCTCCATGATATCCGCGGCGTCATCGAAGCGGGGCGCGGCGTTGATCCCATTGATCCGCGGGCCGCCATTACGAACCAAATGTTTGTACAGGGCGGCGGCGCAGCGAAGAGAATTGTTCAGGCCCTTTCCCGGACGCGCGAAGGACAGCACGATATCGAGCGCGCTCGGGTCGAGCGGCGCGTTTGGCCCCACCAAGCCAAACAGATTATCCGGCAAGCCGCACAGGCGCGACGCCATCTTGACGCCCATTGCGGCGGCCGGAAGTTCCCGATCGACGAGGGCGACGAGCGCCCCGCTGGTGACGTCCTCGGCGAGAACCAGGTCCTGGGTTTGCCGGGCCAGTAGTTTCAGCGCGTGAAATTTCGAACCCGATAGCGCGGTCAGCGCAAGACGATCCTCCGAGCTAACGCTTGATGGGTGCTGCCGCGCCAGCCGGTCGATCAACGAAACCCCGGTCAGCGAGGGCGTGAAAATCGCGAGATTGACGGCGAAAGCGTAAGTCTCGACCATGATCAATTCCGCCTCGGTTTCATCGACGCCAAGTCTGGCCTTGCTGATCCATTGTCGCGCGATGTCCGCGACCTTGGCCTCGGGAACCCGGTTCGCCGCCTCGATATAATAGCCATCGATCAGCTTGATCATTCGCCAGGCGCGCGAAATGGATTCCGGCGACGGATGAATTGAATTGGGTTGCGCCGCCATGACAACGATCTCCGAGCGCCATTGATTCGGATATTTTACGCGCAACCAAAAGCAATGACGATTCACCCTCGACATGCCCACCCTGGTGGGCGGCGTTCGTCGCGAAGGGCGCCGCCAACGACGCTGGCGCCGCGAGCCTCGATCAAGCGCGCGGTTCAGGACGATCGCCAGGCCACCGGCGTCTTTTCACGTTCCGATCCGATCACGAGCGCGTCGAAATGCAATCGCGATCCCATCGCGCCGCGATCACCGCGGCTCCAGGGACAGGTCCAGCTTGCCTCTGGCATTTTGAAGAAGGCGTCCATTTGGCCCTTCATTTGAATCAGTTTGGAATGCTCGATCGCCGCAGAAACCGCGCCAGGGCGTCTTGCAGGGCCGGCCAAGGGCGCGATCGGCGGATCAAGACCATGGATTGAGGATCGACACGCCCATGGGCCGAAAGTCAGCGACGTTACGGGTGACGATGATCATGCCGTGCACAAGGGCCGTCACGGCGATGAGGGCATCCCGCTCCCCACGAGAATCGGGAATATGAAGTCGCGCGCATTGGCGCGCCACCGCGGTGTCGACCGGAAGGATACGTCCCTCAAAGCGACTCAGGACCTGCCCCTCAAGCCACGCGCGCAAAATCTTTCCCTGCGCCTTGTCGCGCCTCTCGACCGAACAAAGGCCAAGCTCGAGTTCGAGAATGGTGATGGCGGAGAGAAAGATGCTCGCGATGGAAATGGATGCAGCCCAGGTCGCGACTTTCGGATCGGCCTTCTCGGGACGGCGCAACTCCGAGACAACATTTGTGTCGAGAATCAACATCAAGCGAGGTCTGGCGGGCGAACAATGCCAGTCGCTCGCGGCGGGTTGAACTCAAAATCGGGCCCGCCAGGCTGCGCCAGGGCTTCGGCAAGCGTGATCTGTCCGCCGGCCAGTTTCCGGTATTCCTCGATGCTCATCAGCACATGCGCCGGCTGTCCTCGATTGGTGATAAACACAGGCCCACTCCTTGCCGCCTTCTTGGCGCGGCTGGTGTCTTGATTGAATTGCCGGCTCGAAAGGGTTGTGATGGCCATGGAGACACCTCACGGATTGTAGATACGTACCTACAATAGGCCTCAAAACCAAGTCAATTCGCCAAAAAATTAGTCCGTTGACGATCGCGGTACGATGGGGCGACCGCGTCGAAGGCGGTCCTCAAAATGCGCAACGCGCGATCCCTCGGCGTCGCTCGCCGGCCCGCGGAACCACGAGGATTAGATCCATCGCGATCAATTCCGAGGCCTCGGTCGCGACACCTGATCCGCCAAGTCGGCCTCCGCGGCGTTTCTGGCCCCGCGCGCCGCCTCGACGTCGCGTTGAATGGGCGGCTGACGACGCCGACCGAGATGGCCGCCCTGCGGGCGGCGCGCCGAGAGACCGGGAGGGGCGACTGGCGCGCCAGCAAGGGCGGTGGCGGCGGC
>CAISJZ010000090.1 GCA_903885755.1 uncultured Hyphomicrobiales bacterium
AGATGACCAAGCTCGCGCGCCCGCTTGGCGCCTATCTCCGCGAAAATGTCCATTACACATTTGCGGGATTTAACTTCCCGGCAACGTTTCTCGACCTGCTGCTTGAGGTCGGGGTCGATCGAATCATGTTCTCGAGCGACCATCCGTTCGGATCGATGGCGGAAGCTCGCTTGTTCCTGGACCAGATTCCGGTCAGCGCACCTGACCGGGAACGCATCGCGCACGGCAACGCGGAGCGGCTGTTCAATTTATAGTCGGTTTGCCGTCCTCGCGCTTTGCCCCCAGCGCCTTGGGAACGGGCATCATGGAATAAGCTGATTGTCGGCATCAAGTGGTCCATCGGACGGACCCGAACGGGGCGTTCGGGCGCGGTGGATCCGTTTGGGCAGGGAATTCGGCGCTTTTGGTCGAGAATACCTCGGAGGGAGCGTCCGCATCGGGCTTCGAATTCAGCGGGCGATGTCAAGTTCTAACGTCAATCGAGAAACGAAGAGTGTATTCGGCGATAGAATTGGCGCTATCCCAAGTGGCTATCGTGACCAATGATAGCGTCGACTTCTGGAATCTGGTTTGAATGGATCAGGTGAATATTATTTGTCGCCGCCAAGTGACGAGCCGATTTCGTGAACCCATTCGTTGCGACGACAACCCCATACTCGGCCTGATAATGACTTCGAGCCGCGGCCACTTCCTGAACAGCCTTATTTCCACATGGCGCCGAATGAAGTTTGCATTGGAGAACGATGCGAATGTCACCTTTGGTCGCGACGCAATCAGCGCCTTGATCGCCCGTCGCGGGCGTTGGCCGCGCTTGCCAACCTGCCTCTGACAAGCGGTTTATGCACCACCGCTCAAAGGCAATTGGATTGGCGGGGATTTCGTCTGTCTCGGTTGTTCGCTTTTCTGCACCGATTTTCTGGTCAATTTGGTCCTTGATCGCGGACGTCATCTTGATACGATATGGTCGCCATGTAATCGCTCCCATCGTTGGTGCAAGAACTTTATCAATGAAATAATTTACTTCCTTTTCAAATCCCTTATCAACGAGAACCCCATAGTCGTCGATATAGACCATCTGGTTCTTCTTGATGCAGAGGGTCTTCAAATGTTTTTTTGTAATCGTCCTGGTTAAGGCGAGTACCTGATCAAGAGACCCGGCTGAACTGCGTTGGCGCGTCTCAAAAAGCAATGACGCGGCCATTCCGAGAATGAGTATCCAAAGCGCGAGGGACAATGCCAATTTGGGATCGTCGTGGAAGAAGTTGGGAAACCCCTTCGACGCGAGAAATGGGAGCATGATTGCTGCCCCGAATATCCCGACCAATCCTCCGCCGCTTCGGCTCGTGCTACGCATTACAATACCCAATAGGCCTCTAGGTGGCGGTATTATGCACGAAATTCCGGATACCCAAATTCTCGGCCAATCGAGACGTGGTAGTGACCGCCCTGCGCTTATGGGTTCGGCTGGAATGTTGGTTAAAGGTTGGCCTGAGTTCTGGCACTGGCGGCATAGCTGGCCCCGATTGCGAAATTGACCGCGACGCAATTGCGGGCAGGAAGGTCTGCCATGAGCGGCCACCAGGGAAGGTCGAATAGGCTTGGCTTTATCCGGCGTATGCTGGTGGTCTGGGCGCCAAAGAGCAATTCTCTAGATCCGTTGGAAGGGCGCGCGATCGACCAGGCGAGCCGGAACAGCAGCCCCGAACGAGAATGCATTCCGACGCCGCATTCGAGCTATTGTTGGATGGGGACTGGCGGCGAACGTCGGCCGATGAGGCCCGGCAAATGCGGACGAAGAATTCCGACCTGCAAGCGCGGCGCCCCAAATGCCTCGGCGCGGTGCGTCGGCATCGCCCTTCGAAATCAGGGGAAGGGCGCATTTCCGACATATGACGAGAAAAATGGATGTGGGCGGTCTCGTCTAGGACGTGCCGAGGATCGGATCCAGACCAGCGTTCAGGTTCCTGGCAGATGTTCGTCAGGGTAATGTTCGGTAGCGGTGGATTGCCGCCCGTCGCGCCCGGTCCGCCAGCCGCATCCAAACCTGTAACCACGCGATAACCGCGCCCTGTTCAGCCGACCGATGAGTTCGCCGGAGCTGTTTCCGGAGTGCGCCCCGGTGCGCTTGATTGCGACGGTACGCGGCCAAATTCACATGAGTTGATGGTGCCGCAAGAGAGTGTCGAACTCTCGACCCCCTCATTACGAAGGGCGAAGTCAAAATGTTCATGGATTTCAATCCATTATGCCTCAATACGCGTTCGAGCGCCGTGGTGCGGGCTTTACTTGCATTTGAGACGCAGCGGCCGAGAGTACTCGCGCGTTGCCTTTCGAACGGTGGTGAAAAGCCTCGCATTGGAAAAACTGTAACCACGCGGTAACCGCACGAATAATTAGTGTAGGCTCCCCAAATCCTTGGCTTCGTTCGATCCGGCGATGACGCAGCCGTCATTATTGGAAAACACCACAATAGGCTTGCCTCACACGCGGCAAGACGAAAATCGCCTCGCGCAAGACTTGGCTAATAACTTGCGGCATGCGTGCGAGAGTCCTGGATACCTGTTGCGGCGACGCGACCTTGCCGGCGCCACGATCCGGTACCGGCTCGCCTCATGGACCTTGCTTTTCAAATATCTGTGCGAGAAAGACGTCGGAGCGGCCGGGATCTGAATGCGCGGCATCCCCGGTGAAGCCCTCTCGAGCGACTGAATGACTTGCGGATTGATTTAATAGCGCAAGCTCACGGAACGATTCAATTTGCGGGATTGCGTTCGCATCATTCTGCGGCGTAGTCGGAGGGTTGGCTTACGGCTCGCGCGTAGCGGCTTGCCGGACGCGCCAGACCAAGATTCTCTCGCAGCGAGCGGCCCTCGTATTCGGTCCTGAATACACCGCGTCTCTGCAATTCAGGCACAACCAGCTCGACGAAGTCACGGAAGCCTGCCGGTGATACCGAAGGCTGGATCAGGAAGCCGTCGACGCCGTGATTGAGGAACCAGTCTTCCATATGGTCCGCGATCATCTTGGGATCGCCGACGAGCGTCTGCTGGCCGCGCGCTCCACCATAACGGCGATAAAGGTCACGGACTGTCATCTTTTCGGCCTTGGCCATTTCAACGATTCTGTCGAGGGTGCTGGTGCTTCCGAGCGTTCCCTTGATCCGCTCATAGGGCAGTTCCTGATCGACAGGAACATCCGATAGGTCTATGCCGCCGAGATCCCACGAAAGGAGTTCGCGCCCGACGTCCGGGTGGATCAAGGACTGGAGATAATCGTGTTTGTCCCGCGCTTCCGCCTCTGTGCGTCCCACGACCGGATTGAGACCTGGCATGATCTTGAGTTCATCGGGCTGACGACCAAATTTAGGCATGCGGCCCTTGAGGTCCTGATAGAATGATTGCGCTTCGCGCAGATTTTGTGCCGGGGTAAAGACGATCTCCGCCGTCGCTGCGGCGAAGTTCTTGCCGGTCTCGGACGCGCCAGCCTGCGCCAGAACGGGATGTCCCTGGGGCGGACGCGCGCAATTGAGTGGGCCGCGCACGCGAAAATGCTTACCCCGATGGTCGAGATAATGCAGCTTCGCGGGATCGAAGTAGCGAGAGGTTGCGCGATCGCGGACGAAGGCGTCGTCGTCCCAACTGTCCCAGAGCCCCTTGACGACATCGACGAATTCGAGCGCCCGTTCGTAGCGTTCGGCGTGGGCAATATGCTGGTCGCGGCCAAAGTTGAAGGCCTCTGACACGTTTGATGATGTGACGACATTCCAGCCGGCACGGCCGTTGCTGATGTGATCAAGCGAGGCGACGCGGCGGGCAACGTTGTAGGGTTCATTGTAGCTCGTCGTCAGGGTGGCGACGAGGCCGATGTGTTCGGTCAGAGCCGCTATCGCCGAGAGCAGGGCAGTGGGCTCGAAGTAGGCCATATACTGCGGCCAACGACTCAGGACCTCGATGCGGCCATCACGGGTCGCCGCGGAATCGCGAATGAAGATAAGGTCGAATTTAGCGCGCTCAGCGAGCTGTATAAAGCGCGGGCGCAAAGTGTACCACTGAACCGGCTGTGATTTGCCTCAATGAGGCGGCGCAAAAGTGTACCGGTCCTGATAGGCCGCCTCGATGCCGTTTGATGGCATGGTGGGGCTGG
>CAISJZ010000091.1 GCA_903885755.1 uncultured Hyphomicrobiales bacterium
CCGTCGCCGCCGTGGACGACATCGCCATAGCCGTCGCTGAAGATGACGTCGTCGCCGCCATTGCCGTTTATCGTGTTTGCGCCGTAGCCGCCGTCGAGATAATCGGCTCCTGAACCGCCATTGATGATGTCGTCGCCGCCGCCGCCCTGGACGTTATTTCCCGTCCCCGAATCGACCGTGATCCTGTCGGCGTCGTAACCGCCTACGACCTGGTTGTAGTCGCCGGCGACCTCGACCTGGAAATTGCCGGATCCGTCCGCGCCGATATACGGGTTCGTCTCGCCGTCAGTTATGGTGTTGCCATTGCCAACGACCGTGATCTGATCGAGCAGACCGCCGCCGGAAAAGATCGTGTTGGAATTGCCGGTGACGTTGATCGTGTCGCCGCCGTCGACGAATGCGGCATCGCCGGTCACCGTGATCGTGTCGTCGCCCGCACCGCCATAGGCCTTGGCGCCCGTGCGCCCGAGATCGACCGTGAGCGTGATCGTGTCGTCGCCCTGATCGCCGTAGAGCTGGTCGGCGCCGCCGCCGCCGACGATCGTATCCTTGCCCCAACTGCCGTGAATGACATTGTCGCCGGACGTCCCGGTGATGGCGTCGTCATAGTCGCTTCCGACGATGTTCTCGATCGAAATCAGCGTGTCGCCCTGGGCGTCGCCGCCGTACTGCACGGATCTGTTGAGGTCGATGCTCACGCCTTGCAGCGAACTGGAATAGTCGGCGGTATCGCTCCCGTCGCCGCCGTCGAGTATGTCGGCGCCTGCGCCGCCGATCAGCGTGTCGTTGCCGGCAAGACCGTAGAGCCGATCGTTTCCGGGGCCGCCAGTCAGCGTATCGGCGCCCGACGTGCCCGGCTTGGTGAAGCCCAGCAGTTTCTCGTCGTCGAAGATGACGGTTTCGTATCCGGTCGTATAGGTGTTCGTGTAGACGTTTCCGGGGAGGGTGTACGTCCCGCCAGTCGTCCACGAGATCGAGATGCGGCCATCGGACAATTCCAGAACGGACGCCGGCGCGTATAGCGGACTCGATGGCAGATATCCGGCGTCGAAGTCGAGTTGGACCGGATCCGTCTTGCCTTCGATCTGAGCGAAAAGATGATAGGTGGTCTGACTGTTGTAACCACCCGTGGACGTTGCGATGTACCAGACATCAAGCACGTCGCCGCTGGCTAGAAAGTAATTATGGAATCCCTCGTATCCCACGTTCGAGCCGCCGCTCGGAATTGATCGGCCATACCCGATGCGCCCGTCGGGATTGTAAGTCTGAATGGCGTTGCCGCTCGGGCCAAGTATGTATTCCGGGCCATTATTGGTTCCTCCGACAACGGTTCCGGTCAGATCAATGCCCTGGCGATAGGAATCCGGGAAACTTCCCGGGACGGGGACGGAACGGTCGACGATCAACCCGCCAGCGGGCGACGTTCCAACATAGGTCAGTTGGCCTGGCGGTCCGGGCAGCACGATTTCCCCGGTGCGCGGCGTGCCGTCCGCGTTGAACAGCCGGGCGCTTATGGTCGACTGGAATGCGTTCGCATTGTCGTCCCAGACCACGCCGAAGCCGCCGTCGCCAAGCGGGACGACATCGTAGGTGCCGCCGTATTCGTAGCTGCCCGAAAGCAGCGGAGTCGTATTGACCGTGAAGGTTCCGGTTTCGACGCCGCGGGCGTCGAACACATGCGCGATGATACCGCCGGAATAGTAATTGCCGAGCGAGGCCTCGACGGCGACGAAGCCGCCATTCGACAGGGCCGCGGTTTCGAGAGAGTACGGATAGCTGCTATCGTATGGATTGTGCTCTAGGAAAAAGGCCGGCGGGACAGGATTGGTCGTCTGTGGGGAGAACGTGATGCCCGAGGGGTCGAGCTGGTCGATCGTCAGACTGTCGAGTGTCAGAGTATCGGCTAGGCCTCCCGTCGTATAGGCGCCGCCAAAATTCAAGACCACGTTGGACCCGACCTGCGTAGCGTCCGCGATGAGCTGGTTGAAATCGTGAACGGCGCCCAGGCTCGAGAGGTCGAGCTTGTCGACATCGGGCGTGTAGTCCGTGATGATCGTCGTGCGGTAGTGCGTACCGTAGACGAACGTGTCGGATCCGGCGCCGCCGGTCAGCATGTCCGGCGCGTTGACATTGCCGCCGCCGTCGAGCGCGCTCTGTCCGTCGAGCAGATCGTCGCCCGCCCCACCGATGAGCGTGTCGCCGCCGGCGCCGCCGTAGAGGAAATCGTTGCCGTCGCCGCCTTCAATGAGGTCGTCGCCGGCGCCTCCGAACAGCGCGTCGCTTCCGTCGCCACCGATGAGGTGGTCGTTGGCGCTGCCGCCGCGGAGCGTGTCATCGCCCGCGCCGCCGTCCAGCGTGCCATCTCCCACGGAGCGCTGATCAATCACCGCCATTTTTTGTGAACCGCGCCCATGATAATACGTGACAATAATGGTCCGCTCAAAATGCCAATCGCGTTTGCCGCGTCCAATATGGTCCGGTCCCCCTGCCCGACAATCAAATGTGGCGACGTCGCAATGCCCCGTCGCGGGCCGCTACAATTGATCCCAGGGAGCGATGCGCCAAACGCTTTGATCTCGTCGCGCGGCCATGTGGTTTTTTTTTACGTCGCAAGTGGAACTCGACCACGGTGACGATTCCGGCCGACGCCGCCTGATCGACGGTTAAACGACCAGATTGCGATCAAACGCGGGGCATTTTCGAATTTGCCGGTCTTTCACGGGAAGTCGCGCCAGCGTAATGGACAGCATTGGAATGTTTAGCTAGATAATCGACAACGTCTTTTGAGCGCTTTATCTTTCTTGCGCCTATTATGGAGTGGGATCAAACAGATGGCGGATAAAAAGGTCGCTCTGATCACCGGGGTGACGGGGCAGGACGGCGCATATCTTGCCGAGTTGCTCCTTGAGAAGGGCTACGTGGTCCATGGCCTCAAGCGCCGATCGTCCTCCTTCAACACAGGGCGAATCGACCATCTTTATCAGGATCGCCATGGCTCGGACGTCCGATTTTTTCTTCACTATGGCGATTTGACCGATACATCGAATCTGATCCGGATCGTCCAGGAAACGCGGCCGACCGAAATCTACAATCTAGCCGCCCAGAGCCATGTTCAGGTCTCCTTCGAGACGCCCGAATATACCGCCAACGCGGACGGGATCGGCACGCTGCGTCTGCTTGAGGCGATTCGTATTCTGGGATTGCGCGACCACACGCGCTTCTATCAAGCATCGACTTCCGAACTTTATGGGCTCGTTCAGGAAGTCCCCCAGCGCGAGACCACGCCCTTTTATCCCCGCTCGCCCTATGCGGCGGCCAAGCTCTACGCCTACTGGATCACGGTCAATTACCGGGAAGCCTACGGATTTCATGCCTCCAACGGCATTCTCTTCAACCACGAGAGCCCCATCCGCGGCGAGACCTTCGTGACGCGCAAGATCACGCGCGCGGTCGCGGCGATCAAGCTTGGCCAGGAAACCTCGATTTACCTCGGCAATCTCGACGCCAAGCGCGATTGGGGCCATGCCCGCGATTATGTCGAGGGCATGTACCGGATCCTTCAGCAGGACAAGCCTGACGATTTCGTTCTGGCCACCGGCGAGACCCATTCGGTGCGCGAATTCGTCGAGCTGGCCTTCGCCGAGATCGGCCGGCGGATCGAGTGGCGGGGCGAGGGCGTCGAGGAAACCGGCGTTGATCCGAAATCCGGCGAGGTTCTGGTGCGTGTTGATCGCGCTTATTTTCGGCCCACGGAAGTCGATCTTCTCATCGGCGACCCGTCCAAGGCCCTTGAGAAGCTTGGCTGGAAACATACAACGAACTTCACGCAACTTGTCGGCGAGATGGTGCGTTCGGATCTGGCGCTGCTGCAAAGCCAACCGCCGCGCCGGAACAATCGAGACTGAGGCGCCCCAATGAACGAGCCCCACGCCCCTTTCGCGCTTCACGATCGACGCGTCTTCGTCGCCGGGCACACGGGCATGGCGGGATCGGCGATCGCACGGCGGCTGGCGCGCGAGGGTTGCCACATTCTCACCGCGCGCCGCGCCGACGCCGATCTGCGACGCCAGGACGAGACCGAGCGTCTGATCGAAGGCTTGCGTCCAGACGTGGTTATCCTGGCCGCGGCGCGGGTTGGCGGCATCAAGGCCAACAATAATTATCCCGTCGATTTCCTCGAGGATAATCTCGCCATTCAGACCAACATCATGAGCGCCAGTCATCGCTTCGGCGTGGATCGCCTGCTGTTTCTCGGGTCAACGTGCATTTATCCCCGCGACGCCGCCCAGCCCATGCGCGAGGACGCCCTGCTCACCGGCCCGCTCGAGCCCACAAATGAATGGTACGCCATCGCGAAAATCGCCGGCGTCAAGCTCGCCCAGGCCTATCGACGCCAATATGGCCGACATTACATTTCGGTCATGCCCACCAACCTCTATGGGCCTGGCGACAATTACCATCCCGAACATAGCCACGTGGTCGCCGCACTGATCCGGCGCTTTCACGAAGCCAAGCACGCCGCCAGTCCCTCTGTCGCTGTATGGGGCAGTGGCATGCCACGCCGCGAATTTCTATATGTTGAGGATTTCGCGGATGCCTGCGTCTACCTGCTCAAGGGCTATGACGGCGAGGGCCTCGTCAACATCGGCGTTGGCGACGACGTCACCATCGCGGACTTCGCGCGCCAGGTCGCCGAGACAGTCGGTTATGCCGGCAGGATCGAGTACGACGCGAGCAAGCCAGATGGCACGCCGCGAAAGCTCGTCGATGTCTCGCGCCTGGCGAGCCTTGGCTGGCGCGCCAGGACGTCGCTGAAAGATGGATTGGCTCTTGCCTATCAAGCTTTTCTGGCCGAAGGCACCGATCGGCGCGAGGTCTAGAGGCGCGGCGCTCTCGGTCTTGGCCGCCTCGGGATCGATCGCGAAGAGGACGAAAAGCGTTGATCGCGGTTTCGCGATGTTCGAACCACCGGCCATAACCGCATAATAAGCATTGCAAATCAACGCGTAACCCAAGCGATTCGTTTGCTTTCATGGGCGTCGCGCGTGGCTCGAAATGGCGGTCCGCCGCGGCGCGCGCGCACATGACGCTGGGGCAACCGGCAAAAATGACACTCCTTGCCAGTAAGTAAAATTTTCGGCCGAGCGCGCATGATTTTCGAGCATGTAACAATTCGCGTTACGCGCGGTCCGTTAGATTCTGATTCGCGGGCGCGAGGTGCTGATTCGATTCCAAAGGGCTGGGTTCGGAGGCCTCGCGAAGAAAAAATGTCAAACGGCGATCATGCATCAACCGGGGGCCTGTATGTCTGAACTCAATAGCGTCGACAAAATGTGGCTGCATTGGATCGAAGCGCAATATGCGCTCGCCGATCTGAGATATGAATCCAAGCGCGTGAACATAGCGGCGTTGAAGACCAAGGTCAGCGAGCCCAAGCCCTCGCCGCGCCGCCAACGGGGCGCGCCGAACAATAACCAGGCGGCGGCGTTCGAATTGGATTCCGCCGCGGCGTGAGGCCATGACCTAATTGGTCCACGACCGAGAGGTTGTCGAGCGGTCTTATCGCGGCTTCGCGCCGTATAAAAACACATGTGTCGGGGCTGGCGCACTGGACACGACGCGCCTCACGAACCAACCTCGCGACGACGCTCGTGTCATCGAAAGCTCGACTGATCGGCCCCCACTGATGGGTCCACCTGAAATGTTAGTTCAAGGTTGGCTTCCGCGCTAGCGCGGGCGGCGTAGCTGGCCCGGATTGCGAAGCCGACCGCGCGGAAAGTGCTGGTACAAAGACCTCGGGAGCTGGCGGC
>CAISJZ010000092.1 GCA_903885755.1 uncultured Hyphomicrobiales bacterium
ATGTCGATGACCTTGTCGAGCAGCTCCAGCCCCTCGATTCGGTCATGGGGGGCGGGGTGCTCCAGCGCGCCGTTAAGCCGCCGCGCGGCGGATTTGTAGAGCGTGTCGATGACGAGCGTCGACTTGCCGCCGCCGGAGACGCCGGTGACGCAGGTGAAGGTGCCGAGCGGGATTTCGGTCGTCACATTCTTCAGATTGTTGCCGCGCGCGCCGACGATCTTGAGCTTGCGGGCGGGCTGGGCCTTGCGCCGCTGGCGCGGCGTCATCACGGATTTGCGGCCGGTGAGGTAGTCGCCGGTAAGCGAATTTGGATTGGCGAGGATCTGCGCGGGCGTCCCCTCGGCGACAATCCGCCCGCCGTGAATGCCGGCGCCCGGACCCACGTCGACGACGTAGTCGGCCGCGAGGATGGCGTCCTCGTCGTGCTCGACGACGATCACCGTGTTGCCGAGATTGCGCAGCCGTCGCAGCGTGTCGAGCAGGCGGGCGTTGTCGCGCTGGTGCAGGCCGATCGACGGCTCGTCCAGCACATAGAGCACGCCGGTGAGGCCCGAGCCGATCTGCGAGGCGAGCCGAATACGCTGGCTTTCGCCGCCCGACAGCGTACCCGACCCGCGCGACAGCGTGAGATAGTCGAGGCCGACATCGCGCAGGAAGGTCAGGCGCTCGCGGATTTCCTTGAGGATGCGCGCGGCGATTTCGTTGCGCTTCTTGTCGAGCTTTTGCGGCAGATTGGTCGCCCACTCCACGGCGGCGCGCACCGACAGGTCGGACACCTCGGCGATGTGATGGCCGTCGATCTTGACCGCGAGCGCCTCGGGCTTGAGGCGGAATCCCGCGCAGGCCTTGCACGGCGTCGCCGTCATGAAACGGGAAATTTCCTCCCGCGCCCAGTCGCTTTCGGTCTCGCGATAGCGCCGGTCGAGATTGTTGATGACACCCTCGAACGGTTTCTTGACCTCGTAGGAGCGCAATCCGTCATCATAGGAAAAGCGGATATCCTCATTGCCCGATCCGAACAGGATCACATCCGCCGCCTTCTTCGGCAATTCCTCGAAGGCCGTGTCGAGACGGAACTTGTAGTGCTTGCCCAGCGCTTCCAGGGTTTGCAGGTAGTAGGGCGACGTCGACTTCGCCCATGGCGCGATGGCGCCCTTGCGCAGGGTAAGTTTTGGGTCCGGCACGATCAGTTCGGAATCGATCGTCTGCTCCGAACCAAGGCCCGAACAGGCGGGGCAGGCGCCAAAGGGGTTGTTGAAGGAAAACAGTCGCGGCTCGATCTCCGGAATCGTGAAGCCGGAAACCGGGCAGGCGAACTTCGACGAGAACATGACGCGCCGGGGCTCGCCCTTGGCGTCCTTCTCCTCGACGAATTCGGCGACGGCGATGCCGTCGGCGAGATCAAGCGCCGTCTCGAAGGATTCGGATAATCGCGCGCCGATGTCCTTGCGGACCACGATGCGATCGACAACGACATCGAGATCGTGCTTGAACTTCTTGTCGAGGACGGGCGTGTCGGCGATCTCGTAAAATTTGCCGTCGATTTTCAGGCGCTGGAAGCCGCGCTTCATGAAATCGGCGATTTCCTTGCGGTATTCGCCTTTGCGGCCACGAATGACCGGCGCGAGCAGATAAAGCCGCGTGCCCTCCGGCAAGGCCAGAACGCGATCGACCATCTGGCTGACGGTCTGGCTTTCGATCGGCAGGCCCGTGGCGGGCGAATAGGGGATGCCGACCCGCGCCCAGAGCAGGCGCATGTAATCGTGGATTTCCGTCACGGTGCCGACGGTCGAGCGCGGGTTTCTCGAAGTAGTTTTCTGTTCGATCGAAATCGCCGGCGACAGGCCATCGATCTGGTCGACGTCCGGCTTCTGCATCATTTCGAGGAATTGCCGGGCGTAGGCCGACAAGGATTCCACGTAGCGCCGCTGGCCCTCGGCGTAGATCGTGTCGAAGGCGAGCGAGGATTTGCCGGAGCCCGACAAGCCGGTGAACACCACCAGCTTGTCCCTTGGAATGGTGAGATCGACGTTCTTGAGATTGTGCTCGCGCGCCCCGCGGACGCTGATCACACGCCCGTCGAACAGGCTCGCGACCTTGTCTTCGCTGACCTTTTTCGCCGCGCGCGGCTCGGATGTGCTCTTGCGGCCGGCCCTGGGCGGCATGACGAACCCTGTCCTGAATGGAAATGCCGCGTCGCGGCCCTTGAACGGGCGCGCCGGCCATGAACTCCTAATCTAGGGCGTTTGGCGCGAACCGCCACCTCACAAGGGCGAGATTTCGCGATTCCATCCACAGGCGCGCGACGCCGGGCCTGTCTGGCGGCGGGGCGTCGGTCAGTATTTCCGAATGAGACTGACGAGTTTGCCCTGAATCCGAACCCGGTCCGGCCCGAAAATTCGGGTCTCGTAAGCCGGATTGGCCGCCTCCAGCGCGATTGAGGCGCCCCGCTTGCGCAGGCGCTTGAGGGTCGCTTCCTCGTCGTCGATCAGCGCCACCACGATATCGCCAGTGTCGGCGGTGTCCTGCTTGCGGATGATCACGGTGTCCTCGTCGAGAATTCCGGCCTCGATCATGGAATCGCCCCGCACTTCCAGCGCGAAGAGGTCGCCATTGCCGAACATGTCGGCGGGCATCCCGATCGTGTGGCTGCGGCTCTGGATCGCGGAAATCGGCGTGCCGGCGGCGATCCGGCCCATGACCGGGATCGAGACGATATGGCTCACATCGTCATTGTGCTGGGGCATCGGTCGCACCCGGCCCAGATTGCCCTCGATGACCGAGGGGGAAAAACGACCGCCGCGCGCGCCTGATCCGGCGGGAACGGATGATTCCGGCATGCGCAGTACTTCCAGCGCCCGCGCCCGGTTTGGCAGCCGGCGGATGAAGCCGCGCTCCTCCAGCGCCATGATCAGGCGGTGGATGCCCGACTTGGAGCGCAGATCCAGCGCGTCCTTCATCTCGTCGAACGAGGGGGGAACGCCGGTTTCCTTCAGGCGCTCGTGAATGAACCGCAGAAGGTCGCTCTGCTTTCGCGTCAGCATGGGTGGTTCTCCGGCCATCGCGCTCGCCGTCAGGCGAATCGCGGAACGCTTCCAGTCGCCCTGAACTCTGGACAAGACGCGTAAACAAATCACGAACAGACTGTATATGTTCGCGCTGTGTTCGGCAAGCCCTCTCGAAATCAATTTTGGTTGCAAAATTAATGAATACACGTTTAGGTTGTTTTTTCATGCGCCGTCGCGGACAGGCGCGCGGCTCGGGAGCAGGCCCATGAAATCAAGAGCGACCCCGGATGCGGCGATCTTCGTCGCCCTTGTTCTGGCAAGCTGGGCGTTCATACTGGTCCCGATTTATCTGCTCATTGGCGAATTCATGCGAGATACGCGCGTCGTCGCCGTCTTCATGATCTTTTTCACGATTTTCGCCGGAATTGCATCCGTGGTCGCGGCAGCGCTGACAGTTTCTGGCGGGAGTCGTGAAACCAACGAAGTCGCCGGCCCGGTTGAGGTTCCGGCGTCAGTCGGCGCCGTGCGGACGGGCGGCAGGGATGCCGGCGACCGTCCTGCCGCGAGAGTCGCGGCGACCGCGCCGCCGCGATCCAACGCCGCCTGATTCGCCCTTTTCTCGACTACGCCTTGGCGCGGGCGGGAGTCGGCAGGCGCGGCGGGTTGTCGAGGCGCCGGTCGAGATAGGCGCCGACTTCGGCGATCAGCTCATCAACCCGATTCTCGAAGAAGTGGTTGGCGCCGGGAATGGTCGCGTGTTCGATCTGGATGCCCTTCTGGGTCTTGAGCTTTTCGATCAGCGCCATGACTTCCTTGATCGGCGCGACCCGGTCCTGATCGCCGTGCACGAAGAGGCCGGACGAGGGGCAGGGCGCGAGAAAGGTGTAATCGAAGCGATTGGCGGGCGGGGCGATCGAGATGAAGCCCTCGATCTCGGGCCGGCGCATCAGCAATTGCATGCCGATCCACGATCCGAAGGAGACGCCGGCGATCCAGCAGGCGCGCGCCTCGGGGCTGACGCCCTGCGCCCAGTCGAGCGCGGCGGCCGCGTCCGACAGCTCGCCCTGGCCATGGTCAAACCCGCCCTGGCTGCGGCCGACGCCGCGAAAATTGAAGCGCAGCACGGAAAATCCGCGCTCGGCGAATGTGTAATAGAGATTATAGACGATCTGGTTGTTCATCGTCCCGCCGAACTGCGGATGCGGGTGCAGGATGACCGCGATCGGCGCGCCGCGCTGCTTGGAGGGATGATAGCGTCCCTCGAGCCGGCCGGCGGGGCCGGTAAAGATCACCTCGGGCATACGTACTCCAATTCAAATGCGCCGCTCGACGGGATCGCGCGCGAGCCTCGCGTCGAGGCCTCGCTTGATCAGTCGGGCAGGGCGTCCTTGACGCGCGCGGGAGGCGACGCCTACATCCGCGCGGGCCATCCTCGCGTTCAAGCGGCCTTGTAACACGCGGCCCATGGCGAAATGCAAGCATTTTGGCGCGCGATGATCAGGACAATGGCGATATGAGCGGCGCGGCGAGCCAGGAACGCGTCTATCTCGACTACAACGCCTCCGCGCCGTTGAGGCCCGAGGCGCGCGAGGCGATGCTCGCGGCGTTCGATCTGCCCGGCAATGCGTCGTCCGTTCACGCCGAGGGGCGGGCGGCCCGCGCCCTCATGGAGGACGCCCGCGCCATAATCGCCAGATTTCTGGGGGCCGGGCCCCGCGACGTGGTGTTCTTGTCGGGGGCGACCGAGGCCGCCAACCTGCTGCTGACGCCATCCCTGCGGGATTCCGGCGGCGGCGCCGACGAACTCTGGATGGGCGAAGCCGAACATCCCTGCGTGCTGGCCGGGCATCGGTTCCCCGGAGAGCGAACCAGACTGCTGCCGGTGGACGCGCGCGGCCGCTTCGACCTCGGCGCGCTGGAGCGTGCGTTGAGCGAATACAACGGTCGCGTCATGCTGGCGTTGCAGGCCGCCAACAACGAAACCGGCGTTCTTCAGCCCGTCGCCGAGGCGGCGCGCCTCGTTCACGCGCGCAATGGCTTTGTCGTCTGCGACGCGGTGCAACTCGCGGGTCGGGGCGATTGCTCACTCGGGGCGCTGGGCGTGGACGCCGTGTTCATCTCGTCTCACAAGCTTGGCGGCCCCAAGGGCGCGGGGGCTATCGCTTTGGCCGGCCGCGGCCTGCATATCGAGGAGCCGTTGGTGCGCGGCGGCGGGCAGGAGCGCGGCGCGCGCGGCGGCACGGAAAACGTCGCGGCCATCGCGGGATTTGCCGCTGCGGCTGTCGCCGCCGGGCGTGAAGTCGCGGGCGAGGCGACAAGGCTGTCGGCCCTGCGCGACCGGCTTGAGGCCCGTCTGCTGGCCGATTTTCCGGATCTCGCGATTTTTGGCGCGGGCGTCGTCCGGCTGCCCAACGCCATCGCCTTCGCGCTGGGCGATGTCTCCGCCGAGACCCTGCTGATGGCGCTCGACATGGCGGGATTCGCGGTGTCGTCGGGCTCGGCCTGCTCATCCGGCAAGGTCAGGGCCTCGCATGTCCTTGCGGCGATGGGCGTTGAGGACCATATTGCGAAAGGCGCCCTGCGGATCAGTCTCGGCTGGGCCACGCGCGAGAGCGACGTCGATCGCTTTTGCGAAACGTTCCGGAAAACGATAAGAGACATACGTGCGCGGCGGGCTGGCCTCGCGGCGCGGAAAATAGTCTGAGCCGGCGGGCCTTGAACCCGCGCCGGGTGAGGAGAACAGCATGGCGGCCGTCCAGGAGACAGTCGATAAGGTCAGGTCTGTCGAAGTCGACGCCTACAAGTATGGGTTCGTCAGCGACATCGCGTCCGACAAGGCGCCCAAGGGTCTGAACGAGGACATCGTCCGGTTTATCTCGGCGCGCAAGGATGAGCCGGACTGGCTCCTCCAGTGGCGGCTTGACGCCTATCGGCGCTGGCTGACCATGGACGAGCCCCAGTGGGCGCGCGTTCATTATCCCCGGATCAACTATCAGGACCTCTATTATTACTCCGCGCCGAAATCGACGCCGGGCCCCAAATCGCTCGACGAAGTCGATCCGGAGCTTTTGCGGGTTTACGAGAAGCTCGGCATTCCCCTGCGCGAACGCGAAATCCTCGCGGGCGTCGAGGGCGCGGGAACCCGCGTCGCGGTCGACGCGGTGTTCGATTCCGTCTCGGTCGCCACCACGTTCAAGGCCGAACTCGCCAAGGCCGGCGTCATCTTCTGCCCGATTTCCGAGGCGGTGAAGACGCATCCCGAACTGGTGAAGAAATATCTCGGCTCGGTCGTGCCGACCACCGACAATTATTACGCCACGCTCAACAGCGCGGTCTTCTCCGACGGGTCCTTCGTTTACATTCCGCCGGGC
>CAISJZ010000093.1 GCA_903885755.1 uncultured Hyphomicrobiales bacterium
ATGCCATCAAACGGCATCGAGGCGGCCTATCAGGACCGGTACACTTTTGCGCCGCCTCATTGAGGCAAATCACAGCCGGTTCAGTGGTACACTTTGCGCCCGCGCTTTATATCTCCCCGGCCATCGTCGCAACGCTGAACAGGGAAATCAACGCGGCCCTCGTTGACGCCATTTTTCAAAAGCATCTCGGCGCGATCGGCGGCGAAACCTTCGGCGGTTCCCCGGCGGAGTTCGCCAAGTTCATTGCCGACTATACCGCGAAATGGGCGAAAGTAATCGAGTTTGCTCATATCCGGCTCGAATAGGATCGGTAACAATCTAGGCCTCCTCGTTCGGCGCCGACTTGCCATAGACCGAGTGATGAAGCGCATTGACGTCGCGATTGAGCCATGGCGTCGGAGGGGGCGCAATGATGGATTTGGTTTCACTACAACCATGCGGAGTGGAATGAGACCACATTTCGTTGACATGCCCGGCGCGTCGGGCTCGCGAGTGTCCGTTCACCCAGCGCGCGAGATCGCTGTGTCGGAAAAGACCTCGCGCAATCTTGGATACACCTCGCGCGCGAAGGTCTTTATTCCAAGCGTAGTCTCGTCGTGTTCCAGAAAGCCGGCCTGCCCCATGATCAGCAGATGGCCGAAACCGCCAACCGCCGCGTGGAACGCCTTGATCTGCGAATAGACTTGGTCTGGCGTGCCCGCGAACATGAGGCCGGCCTGAATGGCGCGATCAACTGTTGCGTTGCCCTTGTTGGCCGCATGTTGGTCGAGAGCGACCCCGCGCATGACGGCGATCTGGGCAGCGGCTGGCATATAACCGGGCGGATACTGGAATTGCGGGGCGACCTTGTTCGCGGTCATGTACCATAGCAATTTCTCCGCGCCTGCCCGCGCCTCGGACTCGCTTGGCGCGCAATAGACAAGAGCCGCATAAGCGAGCCGATTGACGGGGACGTCGTCGCCCCGACCGGCTTCCCGCCAACCCTTGCGATAGGACGCATAGATTTCGGAGGTTCCTTCGACGCCAGTCAGGAAGGTCGCCTGCACCCAGCCGCGTTCGCCCACGCGCCGCGCCCCGCCCGGACTGGTGCTGCTGACCCAAACAGGCGGATGCGGCTGCTGCCAAGGGCGCGGCCAGATATTGATATTGCGATGGTGGAAGAAACGTCCTTCGTGGGAGAAGGGGCCATCGTGCCGCGTCCATGCCTTGACGATGAGATCCATTGCCTCCCATTGCCGCTCGTTCATCCGTACCGGGTTGCTGTTGGCAGGCGTGATCTCATAGGGCACACCGCGCACAAAGCCGCATTCCAGGCGTCCCTTTGACAGGATATCGAGCAGCGCCATCTCCTCGGCGACGCGAATGGGCTGCCGCCGATTGGCGACCGGATTGCCAAGAATGAGCAGTCGCGCCCGCTTGGTCAGGCGCGCCAGAGCGGCGAGCACTAGCGGGGCCGCCGGATCGACGCAAGTCGCTGTCTGATGGTGTTCGTTGAGCATGATTTCCATGCCCTCTTCATCCGCCAGACACCACTCGTCGAGATAGCGGTCATAAAGCTCCGCGCCCTTTTGAGGATCGTAGAAGCGGTTTGGCAGGGTCACGCGGATTGATTCATACTGGTCCTCCGGCGGCAGATAAGGGTAAGCGTTTTCGCTGAACTGCCAGGCTTTCATCTTTCGTCTCCGGTCTCAGGCGCGAGCGCGCGTCAGGAATGTCTCGACAAGCGAGGCGGTCGCCGCCATTTGTTCGAACTGCGGCAAGTGTCCCGCATCTGGTATCGTCTCAACATCCGCATCGGGCGCAAGCGCGGCAAAGGCGGCGAGATATTCCGCTCCGACAATTCCATCCTGCGCGCCGCGCAAGAACAGTGTTGGCATGCGAAGTCGATTCAAGCGATGACGCAATTTCGCGCTGTGCATGTAGGGCTCCCAGACCAGCAGGGTATGAGTTTCCCTGTCGCGCGCGATCCGGCCTAGCTCCTCGTCGGTCATCGATGCGTAATCAAGCCGCGCCTTCCGCGGGTCCAAGAAGGTCATCCGCTCGACAAACTCCGGCCGTGCAACGAATATGTCGGGAATATCGAGCTGCTCCTGCGAACCGATTTTCACACCCATGGGCGCCACGAGCGCCAGACTGTTTATCCGCTCCGGGATCTTGGTGGCGAGATCGGCCGCGATCCATCCGCCGAGCGAGGCGCCAAGACAATCAAACCGATCAATCCCGAGCTTATGCAGCAGTTCAAGATGAATGTGGGAGATATCATCAACGCTATCGAGCCAGTCTGGCAGCGCAGAACGGCCAAAGCCGGGATGTGACGGCGCGATGACCCTGCGTCGCGCCGATAGGCGCTCCAGAAACGGGCGATCGTAAAGCAATCCGTAGCCGCCATGCAGATACAGCAGCGGCTCGCCCTGACCGAACTCATGTATTTCGATTGAAATGCCGCCGATATTCAGCATGCCGCGATGATCGTTCCGTGCGTTGTTCATCTGAAAATACCTCGCATGTCTTCAACTCCGCGTGGTCAGGGCGCCGGCCGATAAGGACCACGTTCCCTGACCGCCCCCTGCACAAAGGTTTCATCGAGAATGGTTTCCACCGAGACCGAAGGGTCGGTGACATCGCCAATCTGGCGAAAGAAGGCGAGATCCTTCCGCAAGCTGTCGACATTCACGCGCCCATCAGGATCGACCGCATGAGGATAGGCGCGGCGGACCTGATCCTCCTTCACTTCCAGTCGGCGCGCCAGAATGCGCACAATCTCATTGGCTTTCGCCGTGCTTCGCCAACGACCATTGTCGAGAGCGTCGTTGAAATCACGGATCGCGCGCACGTAGGCCTTCATGAACCGTCGCGCCACCTCTGGACGATCCTTGATGAAGTGATCGCCATAAACGATCATGCTGATCTGGTCGTCGGGATAGAACTCTTCCGTTGGCGAGAACCGCACGCCCGAGCCCATCTCCACCAGAGCCGAGCCGAATGGCTCGATCATCATCGATCCATCAATTGCCTTGTTCTGAAACGCCGCCACCTGCTGCGGATAACCCATGAACACCTTCTCTACATCGGGATATGTCAGGCCACCCCGCTTCAGAGCCTCGTTCAGGACGGACAGCGAGGAGACGCCGGGCGCTGGAAAGGCGAATTTCAATCCCTTGAGATCCCGGTAATTCTTGAAGCGTCCTGACTCGATCAGATCCTTGCGGATCATCACGGTCTGGTACATGTTGTTCTTCGCGGTCCGGCCGCGGTCGGCGACAACGCGTATGTCGATTTTTCGCGCGGCGGCGTTGTAGAGCCCGACATTCGCCGGCGCGCCGCCAGCATCCAGATCGCCAGTTCCAAGAGGCGCGATCATACGCGCGCCGGAATCGAAGTAGATCGGGTGGAATTCGATTCCTTCTTCCCGAAAGTAGCCCTTCTCATCGGCGACGAAGAAACCCACGTCACCCGTATTTCCGGTAAAGCCAGCCTTTACAACATCCGCGGCGCCGGCGAGGGAAGCTGATGCCAGAAAGGCGAAGAACGAGTAGGCTCCTCGTCTGAAGAAGGCTTGGGCCTGTCGCATTTTATTCCCTCCCTTTTTTCCATGATTATGTCATGTTCGCTTTAGAACGACGCTCCCTGCGATCGCCTTCTCAATGGCCTGTCACCCGCGTCACGATCGCGTCGGGGTCGCCTGGCGGATGGTCGCCCCGCCACGCGACATGCAGATCGGGCCTCACTAGCACGAGATCGCGCTCATAGAGATGGCGGGCTGCTTCGCTGGCGACAGGCAGAACAGAAAAGGGGGCCCCGATCCTTCCAAAAGCCCGCGCGAAACCAGAGGAGTCCGCCGCGCCATTTGTTAGATCGATGAGCGTGAAGCCCTCGGGGACAATATCCTGAATCGCAACACCGGGTGAAATCCAGATGTGCGGCAGGCGCGCCCCCGCGCAGGCGCTAGGATGATAGCGGATGAAATCGTCTGGCGGAGGTTCGCTCTCATTGCATACAATGGGAGAGTCCGCGTAGCGATAGCCCAGTTCAGAACCAGCCATCTCCGCGCTTTTTCGCTGTTCGACATCGGTCAGCCGAATAAGGCGCTCCCGAGCGGCGAGCCCGACGGGCGTCGTCTCCCAAACCTCGGGCGTGCAGGCGTCCCGCCATGCGCGCCGTCCCTGCGTTGCGAATCTGGACGCGGCGACATTGCGTTTGGCGATGGGCTGCCGTTCCGCTTCATAACTCGCCAGAAGGCCCGGACCACCCCAGCCCGCGATGGTTGCCGATAGCTTCCATGCCAGATCGACCGCGTCGCCAACCCCTGAATTCATACCGAGCCCGCCAGTTGGAATCACCAGATGGGCCGCGTCGCCCGCAATGAAGACCCTGCGGTCCATAATTCGGTTCGCATAGAGCAGGTTCTGCTTCCAGCGCCCCACATATTTTGCCTCGTACTCGACGGGCATGCCAACAATGCGCTCGAAAATACGCGGCATATCGGCATCATCGCCCGCGACCGAGTGCAGGGTGAAATGTTTCGTGTCGTCCTGCACGATGAGGAACGTCGAGCGCTGATCGACGAGATGATAATGCCTGCCGCGCCCGATTGTGATGCTTTCAAAAAGGCGTGGCGCGTAAAACAGGGCCTGGCGCAATTCAAGTAGGTTGGCCTCGCCTTCAAGCCCTATGCCAAGTGTCTTTCGGACGAGGCTTGAGCCACCATCGCAACCGACCATATATCGAGCGCGGTACCGCTCGACTTTCCCATCCTCTCGTCGGGCCTCAACCGTTACCCCATCGGCATCTTGTGAAAATTCGATCAATTCGTGTCCGAAGCGCACATCGATCAGCGGGTGCGACTCGGCATGCGCCTTCAGCAGCGGTTCAAGCGTGTATTGAGATATGAGCTGGTAAGGCTCGCGTGGCAGAGAGCCATCATTGCGCGCCGCGATCTTTGCCCGGAACTCAGCGACAGAAGGATAGGGAAGCCGGAAAAGCGCTGGCTCCGCCAGTGAGAACACAAGAAAGATGTCCATCGAGACATCGGCCGGGAAGCCCGCGCGACGGATCTCATCACTCAGCCCCATGCGCCGATAGATTTCCATTGTGCGGGCGTTACAACGCTCCATCTTGGGCAAGCCTGACGGACGCTGATTGCGGTCCATCAAGATGCAGGAAACGCCCCGCCGCGCCAGGTCGAGGGCAAGCGTGAGACCCGTGGGTCCAGCCCCGACGATGACGACATCCGACGATCGATCCAAATTGCTTTCCTTTCTCGCTCAGTCACGCCCGCCTAACCATGGGCTGGAGCTCCGCCTCGCGGCCCCGTCGGATAAAGCCTTCAAGAATTTGCGATGTCGCCAACCATCGATTTTTTGGGCGGCTTGACGTTCGCGCGTCAACCCCCACTCAAAATACCATCCGCGGGACTATCTAATTCAACCGAACAGGTCTCAAGGGCCTAGAACCTCGCGATTGCCGTCCGGAATATCGTTCGATCGCCGATATCAATAACGATGTCGCGCGCGCGTGCGAATGGCATTTTGCCGTGGTCGTCGAAGCGATGTCGTTAATGAGGCCCTCCGGGTATCGGCGTGGTCGACGACTAAAGCTTTAGCAGTCGCTCCGCATTGCCATGCGCGATGCGCTCGATATCGGCCGGCGAGGCCGGAATCTGCCGCAGGAAATCGCTCGCCCATTGCATCGATTGGTATGGGTAATCGGCTGAGAACATGATTCGGTCCACCCCGCCAAGTTCGAGCAACATGTTAAGGAAGGTCGGGGCGTAATTCATGCCCGAGAATGTGTAGTGTACGTTCGTCTTGAGATAGTCGCTGATCGGGCGCCGCAGCTTGGTCGTTGCCACCGGCAGGATGTCGAGCCGTCGGAAGAAGAAGGGCAGCCCCTCGCCCATATGGCCGATGATGAACTGCAGCTTGGGAAACCGGTCGAAAACGCCGCCAAGGACGATGCGGATCATGTGCACCGCCGTCTCGATATGCCAGCCCCAGGCACCGCCCGCGAGCATGTCTGTCACCATCGGCGAGAACCCGCCATAGGAGGCGTCAATCACCGGTTTCGGTGGCGGGGTCGGATGTAAGTAGATCGGGACGTTCAGCGCCTCGGCGCATTCCAGGATCGGCCAGTAGAACTTGTCGTCCAGGTAGCGCCCGCGATTGTGACCGTTGATGACGGCTCCCTTGAATCCCTGGCCTACCCGGCGCTCCAGCTCTGCAACGGCATCCTTCGGCGCGCTCGTTGGAATGGCCGCGAAGCCAGCGAACCGGGTCGGATGCCTTGCAATCGCCTCGGCAAGGTAGTCGTTCGTCGCGCTGGCCATCGGGATGGCCTCCGCCGCCTCCATCTGCTCCACGCCGGGAGCGGAAAGCGACAGCACCTGCATGTCGACTCCCGCGGCATCCATTTCCGCGATCCGCAAGTCGCCAACATCGCAGAGGCGATCAAGCACGTAGGTATAGCGATCGCCGATCTTCTCGGCGCGCTCCTTGACGAAGCGCGCTGGCCCATCGAAGAATGCCGGAGTCGCGAAATGCTCTTCGAGTGTGATCGTCCGCATAACCAACGTTCCTCCCGCGCTAGTTCTTTTTTCATCGCCCATCTCAGGCAGGAGCATAGCTGGCAACCGCGGCGCGGTCTAGCGTCACCGCACCACCTACAAGTGAGCGCCATTGACGGCCTGTCTAGCGCCCATCACTTTCTCCCGTGTCGGCAAGCATCAACAAAACCGGCAGCCCCTGTCGCAATAGGCGCGTACGTGATCTGATGCTCGACTTTTTTTCATAATAACAACCAGCCGGCCGGGCGATGTCAAGCAATTGGTTGGATTGCATCGCCATGTGGCCAGCTCTTAGCTTTTTCACTTCGCGCCGGGCGAGGAAGCGAGGGAAGCCATGGCCCGAACAATCACCCGGCTGCCACATGCTAGCCGGCACCACCTCGAACATTTCGCTCTTAATTATTCCGGCGGCCTCACTATGAGAATGGCACCGCAACGTTGGGGGGGGCAAACTGGAGCAACAAGATCGGGGCAGCACAATTGGCCAACCAGGCCAGACTATGATTCCTTCCGTCGGTCGCCCGCTAGCATCGCACTGGCGGAAAAACGCACACTTAGGACATCCTTGATGTTTGCCTAGCCGCCATTGATAAACCGCCGCGCCCGCTCAATGACGGTTGGCGAGGCCTCAACGATATCGCGCACGATCGCCCCAACATCCGAACCTCTCGCCACGGCAATATCGAACTTGGCGGCTTCGGCTTCCGCGAGGAACTGGGGATCCCTCATGGTGTCTTCGAAAGCCTGCCGCATGGCCGCCACGCGTTCGGGAGGCGCGTCGGGGCTCATCGCAACCGGGCGCGCCATGGCGGTGTCCGCCGAAATGAATCTCAATAGGTCCCGGTCGAACGAATTTGACGCCAGATCCGTCAGAAGCGGAACGTCCGGGTAATCCGCGTCCTTTTTTAGAGCGATCTGCACGATAAAGGAAATCTTTCCGCCGGAAAGCCAGTCGGGCTTTGTCGCTTTCCACGAAGCAATGGAATTGTTACGACCCGAAACCTCGCCCCGCTCCATCGCCAGATTGACCGCGTTGCCACCGTCATAGCCAGTTATCGGCTTGAACTTCGTACCCACCAGCGCATTCAACGCGGTTAGATAGTAAAGGCCAGCATTCCCCATCACGCCGCCCATCAGTACCTCGCGTGACTTGGCGTCAGCGATGGATCTGACGCCACTCGTGTGCCACATCGTCAAGACATTCGCGCTGTCGCTCGTACTCCCGATCCAGTTGAACCGTCGCGTGTCGAACCTGACTCCCGCCGACCCGACCGCCTGCAACGTTGCCATGTTCTGCATCGACGCGAGGAGCGACGTTCCGTCCCTGGGAGCAACATTCGCAAGCATGTTGGCCGCGACGATGCCGCCCGCGCCCGGCATATAGCGTACGACGATATTCGGCTGGCCGGGGATATGGCGCTTGAGGTGCCGCGCCAACAATTCGGCGCGGTAGGCATAATCGTTACCGTTCGCGGTCCCGACGTAAAGACTAATGGTACTTGCGCGATAGAACGCCTCGACCTGATCATCCGCCCAAGCCGGGCAGGCTTGGCTTAGGATCACAGCCACGCAAGCTCTCTTCATGCGCCCCCCTTCGTAACTCTCGATCGATCAGGCGACTTGCTCGCCTGGCGCGTCAAGCATCGGCCGTCGCGCGCTTCAACGGTTCAATTCCGAACAGTTTGGAAGCATTTAAACCAAGGATATTGCGCTTGGCTTGATCGGAGAGAAACGGCAGATCAAAGATCGTTGATGGCGCGTCGAAGTCGAAGTGTGGCCAATCGGACGCGAACAACAACTGGGACTCCGCCTTGATCATGTCGAGCGTCAATTCCAGCGCCCGTATGTTCGACCGCTCCATCGGCTGCGACGAGTACCAGCAATTGTCCCGCAGATATTCGCTCGGCATCTTCTTGAGTAGCGGCGCCTCTGATTGCCGTAATAGGTACTGATCATCAAGTCGTTGCATCAGGAAGGGAACCCATGCCAACCCACTTTCAATCCAGATCGGCTTGAGCCTCGGAAATCGCTCCGGCATCCCTTGAAGAACCCAGTTGGTGGCATGAACAACGTTGCACCATGTAAAGCCAAGGGCGTGAACGCCAAGAAATGTCGGCAATGTCGACAGCGACGTATCATTCCAGTGATACGCCGCATGGAACGCCAACGGCATGCCGGATTCCTCGACCATGCGATAAAAGCGCATGTAGGCGTTGTCATGAACCGAACCATGACGAACGCTGGTTATGCAAAACCCGTGCACACCCTTCACGCCCGCATATTTTTCCACGGTGCGACATGCCGCTTCGGGGGTGTTGAAGGGCACATAGACCATCGTACCGAGATAGGGGTCGGCCGGAATTAACTCCTGGGTCAGCCAAGCATTGTAGGCGGACGATAACTGTTCTTCCATTTTAGGTTGAGGGTGAAGACCGAGCGTGAGCATCGCGGTGGGAAACAAGATCTGGTAGTCGAGGGACATTCCATCCATCGAGCGGCGCGCCAACGTTATATCGCGATGAACGGTCGATTCAGGCATCTTCTCGCGCTGCGCCTGCTGATGTGGGATCCGCCCACCGGCGGATTGGTAGCGCATGCCGAAGGTCGAGTTGAGACCGAAGGGCGCGGAAATTGGGCCGCGCTCGGAATGATACAGCAATGCGTGCTCCCGCAGCACCGGGTCCTCGATATACCGCACGATGGCGTCCCACGACGCCTGTTCGACATGATGCGCGTCGACGTCGCAGATAAATACATCGGAATATCTGCTTCGCAGAGCTTGTCGCTTGGCGTGCGCGAGTTGATCGCGCGTGTCCGAGTGGACGGTGATCTGGGGCAGTTCGCGGATCTCGCCGGGCGCGAAATGTTCATTCATGTTCAAGATCCTCCCGGGCGCCGAATTGATCATGCGCGCGGCGCTCTTCCGTATATTTCGTATAGGCGTAGTCGCTTGGTTTGCGATGAGACCAAAGGGCAAGCTCCATTGGCCCCAGGCCGAGCGCGCGCAACAGCTCTATCGCGGCGGTCAGGACTTCCGTCGCCGTTACAGCTTCGTCATATTCCCCATGTAGTGGACGAAAGGGGTGCTTGCTTGGCGCTGCTTTCGCGGCGTATAGCTTGATCGCGGCGGACATCAAATCGACAACCGCCGCGTCGGAGATCCGATCGAGCTCGTTCCGATCGATCGCCTCTCGGGCGCGTTCGTAGATCAGCGCCGCGTTGCGCTCGATGATGGCGTAGGGATCATTGGCTCGTTCGAATTCGCCGTCGAAATTAGACATGTAGCCAAATGTCTCCGTCCAAGATCTCGACTTTCACGGATGCCAGGGCAAGTTTTGGATTGCTCGGCACCTGACCGGTCAATAGATCAAATTCGACCCCATGCCAGGGGCAAACAATATTGATGTCTTCGGGATGCTGTTCCTGTCGCAAGTCGTTCCGCTCATCGTCGAGCACCTCGATGACCCGTCGGTAGAGCCCGCCCTGACAAACCGGTCCGCCCATGTGCGGGCATTCATTACGCCATGCCACGAACCGATCCCGGACATGGAACACGGCGATTTCGAGATCGCCGATCGCGACAACCTTTCTTTTGGCCGCCACGATATCAGCCGCTGAACCGATTCTGATCGGCATCCCGAGCTTCCCTCCTTTTCAGTTATCGTTGAAGACCATGATGTTCGGATTTCTGGCCCGTGTCCAGATACATCGCGTGTACCTAGGCGCAGCCCGCGTATTGCGACGCAAAAAATTGGTCGAACCACGTCGCGCCCATGTTGCGCCCATTGCCAAAGGGACAGCAATAGCGGCAAACTATGAAATCACGCCAAGATTTCCATAGCCGACGCCTCGGCATCGCCACGGGTTTTCCATTTGGCGAACCGAGCGAGGAAAGGCCTGGGCATATCTGGGGAAGGCTGATGTTCGGATGGCGCAAGCGCATAGGCTACATCACGCCGACGGTCATGGAACTGGTGCCTTACGAGTTTTATTCGTTCGCGCCGCCCGGCATTGGGCTTGTCGGGGTCACCTGCAACATCGACGACTGGAAATCGACGGAATATGAAACCGGGCTCGCCGCCGTCGAGCGCAGCGTGTTCCCCGTCAGCACCTATGGCACAAAATTGAGGTTGTGATTTGAGGAGGGTTGGGGCTTCGTCGCAGTGACGAAGGAACGAAGATGAAGCCCCAACCCTCCTTGAAA
>CAISJZ010000094.1 GCA_903885755.1 uncultured Hyphomicrobiales bacterium
GGTGAGATGGAACACCGGATTGCGCTTGACCACGCCGTAGTAACCGAGGAATTCGCCGAACGGCCCCTCCGCCTCGACATGGCCGCGTTCGTCGAGATAGCCTTCAAGCACGTATTCCGCGTCGGCGGGCACGCGAATGTCGTTTGTTATGCACTTGACGACGGGCAACGGCGCGTCGCGCAGCGAGGCGACGAGGCCAAGTTCGTCCACTGGCACGCGCATGGTGGCGGCGACGTGATCGATGGGATGCGAACCCACGATGAAACTGACCGGCACCGGGCCATTTTTCGCGGTGGCTTCATAGATCGCGCGGAAATCGCTGGGACTGACAAGATCGATGCCGCTCTCGCGGCGACCGCGCAGCATCAGGCGGCGAATGCCGGAATTGGTCAGGCCCGTACGTGGATCGATCACGAAATCGATCGCGGCTGAAATATAGGGCGCGCCATCGAGTCCGTGCTGGAGATGCGCCGGAAGTTTGGTGAGATCGGCGTCGTCCCCCGTCAGCACCACCTGCTGGACGGGCGCTGTCGCGCGGTCGAGTTCCACCAGCTTCGGCGGCGTGTTCAAACGTCGCCGGACTTCATGCATGAGCTTGTCCGGCGTAACGCCGAAAGCGAGCGCGAGACGCGCCCGACTTCCCGCGACATTGCCAACGAGGTCGTGCCCCTCGGCGCCGACGCGGCGCGCCAGAACCGCTTTCGGGTTCTCCTCGAAAAGCGCGGGGAGATCGACGAGATCGAACGGCCCATCGTGGGTTTCGAGCTCGCCGGCCTTGTCGAGCGCGTCGACGAATGTTCTCAGCCGAAACCGGTCGAGATCGTTGGCGAGCGCTGGCTCGCCCCTGGCTTCTCCGCCCGACATGCTGACTTTCTCCAATACGGGGCTTACGCCTCGCCCCAGATTTCGCGAGCCGTCTCGACGACAAGCGCCAGTTTTTCCATTTCGCGTTCGACGGTCATGGTCTCGCCGCCAATGCCGCTGGAAAAACCGCACTGCGGGCTGAGCGCGAGTTGGTCGAGCGAGGTGAATTTCGTCGCTTCCTCGACGCGACGCTTGAGCGCGTCCTTGGTCTCCATTGTGGAGCTTTTCGTCGTGACAAGGCCGATGACCGCGACCTTGCCCTTCGGCAGGAAACGCAATGGCTCGAAGCCGCCAGCGCGTTCGCTATCGTATTCGAGGAAGTAGCCGTTGACGTTGATCTCGTTGAAGAGCAGTTCGGCGACGGGCTCATAGCCACCTTCAGCCACCCAGTTGCCGGCGAAATTGCCGCGGCATAGATGCATGCAGACGGTCATGTCGGCGGGCAGGCCCTTAATCGAGTCATTCAACAACCTGGCGTAGGTCTTGGGCAAGGTCTTCGGGTCCTCGCCGAGCTTGATGACATCATTGCGCAGGGCGGGGTCGCAGAGATAGGCGAAATTGACTTCGTCAATCTGCACATAGCGCAGGCCGGCCTCGGCGAGGCCGCCAATCTCGTCCTGATAAACCTTGGCGAGGTCGGCGTAGAACTCCTGCATGTCTGGATAGGCTTTCATGTCGATGGCCTCGCGGCCGCCGCGAAAGTGCAGAATGGTTGGCGAGGGCAGGGTGACCTTTGGCGTCGCCTTGGCGATGGTCTTCAGGAATTTGAAGTCATCGACGAAAATGGGCTCGCCGCGCGACACCTTGCCGACGACCGTCATGGTTGGCGGCGTGTGGTCGCGCGTCCCGGTGGCCGAATGGAACTTGACCGACAGCTTCGGTTTCGTCGTCGCGACATTCCTGATCTTGAGCAGGAAGTCGCTCTGCCAAGACTTGCGATTGTATTCGCCGTCCGTGACGACCTTGAGACCAAGGCTCTCCTGCATCTTCACGACATCGCGAATGGCGGCGTGCTGGATATCGAGCAACTGCGCATGGGTGATCTTGCCAGCCGCCGCGTCCTCGCGCGCCGCGATGAGGTTGGCGGGGCGGATCAGGCTGCCGACGTGGTCGGCGCGGAAGGGCGGTTTCGTGCGAGCAGACATAGGGGTCTCCTGAATGCGTTTCCTGTGGCGGATTGTTCTGGGTCTCGTCGCGCGTCGCGCGAAATCACGAGTTGAATAGCCGATAGTGGCGTGTCGCGAAAGGGGATGCGCGCATTGGGCGCGCGCCCATCGGCTTCAGCGGCATCCCGCCAGTGGGCTTGCCTTGTTTTCGAGATTGAAGGGGCCGATCTTGCCCACGGCGTAATCGACGTACTCATAGTTCAGCAGGCGCTCCAGCGGCTGTTCGCGCTGAACCAGACCCTCGCGCAGATAATATTTCTGCATGTCGAGCAGACTGGCCTCGTTGATGTGGCCGCTGGGATTGCGCGCCGGCCAGGGATAGCGGTTGATCACGTCCGGTCGGTCTTCCATGCCGGTGCGGACGATGATGTCGATGACTTCCGGCCGGTTCTTGCCGCCGTGATAGGCCTGGCAATATTCATAGGCGGCGCGCTGGTAGGCGACGAAATAGTCGCGCAGCAACTGCTTGTTCGTGGCGGCCCAGTCGGTGTTGACGAGATTGACCGCGATGGTCAGCGGCTTTGGGTCGGCATAGTCGTCGGGGTCGGCGATCACTTTCGCGATGCCCTGTTCGGCGTATTGCGAGGCCCACGGCTGGATTACCAGCGCGGCGTCCACCGCCTTGTTGGTCAGGGCAATGCCCATCTGGACGAACGACAGTATCTTGATGTCGACATCCCTGATCGACAGGCCGGCGCTTTGCAGGATTTTGCCGACTTCGTAGGTCGTCACGGTGCCCGCGCCGTTGGAGGCGATCGAACGGCCCTTCAGTTGCGCGATGCTGGTGATCTCGCCCGCGAGGTCCGACCGCAACAGCAACTTGTGATTGAGCGGCGTCGAGACCCGGTCGCCAATGATCGAAATTGGCAATCCGCGTTCGAGCGCGTTGAAGTAGCCGACCGTGATTCCGCCTTCGACAAGCTGCAATTGTCCTTGCGCCAGAAGCGTCATCACATTCGCGGCGGAATCGAGCTCCTGCAGGTCGACCTTGATGCCGACGTCGTGAAAATAGCCTTTCTCGATACCGATAAGGGTCGTGGCCGCGCCTACGCCCTTGGCCGTCCCCACGTGAACGAGCCTGTCCTCGGCCCGCGTCGGCGCGGCGCACAGAACCAACAGGGCGGCGATCAATCCAGCGCGCGCGAACATTTTATCCTCCCACCGATGCGTTCGCTTTCTTAGCGTCCCACGTGGTCGTGCGAAAGGTCCAGGGCGGTTTGCCCGCGCCCGCGCGTCATGCTAGGCGAAATTCATTCACGCGGGGCCAACGACGCTTTCGCGGTTCAGATTGTCACGCGCATCGGGAAACGGCCATGAAACGCAGCGAAAAACGCATTCTCACGACTCATGTCGGCAGCCTGATCCGCCCGCCGGAATTGCGCGAATTCATCAAGGCGCGCCAGAGCGGCAAGGATTACGACAAGGCCGCCTA
>CAISJZ010000095.1 GCA_903885755.1 uncultured Hyphomicrobiales bacterium
GGGCGCGGGCGTGGAAAATGACGCGCGGCGGCTTGCGCAACGGGTCTCGCTGGTCCACATAGATCGCGGGAGGTTGGTGGTGGACGTTCCACTCGCCAACCGGGTCAGGTCCGGAAGGAAGCAGCCCTAACGAGACCGGGCGGGTCTCCGTCCAGCCTCCCACCTTTCCGACCCCGCCGGGCTCATCGACGTTCCGGGTTCGCCGCCCCATGAAGACCGCCTCATGACCGACGAGCATATGCACGACGACCCGTCCGGCGGCGAAGAACCTTCCCTGGGCTTCGATCTTGCCCCCGCGCCGAAGTCCTCGCCCGCGAGTTTCGACGGGCCCGCGGCGAACTATCGCGTCCTCGCCCGCAAGTACCGACCATCGACCTTCGAGGATCTCATCGGTCAGGAGCCGATGGTCCGGACACTTTCCAACGCCTTCAAGCTCAACCGCATCCATCAGGCCTATCTGCTGACCGGCGTTCGCGGGGTCGGCAAGACGACGACCGCGCGCATCCTCGCCCGCGCGTTCAATTATGAATTGCCGGCGAGAAACGGCCTTCCCGCCATCAATCAGCCCACCGTCTCGATGCCCGAGCTCGGCGTCCATTGTCAGGCCATCATCGAGAGCCGTCATATCGACGTCATCGAGATGGATGCGGCGTCCCACACCGGCGTCGACGACGTGCGCGAGATCATCGAGAACGCGCGCTTTCGTCCGGTGATGGCGCGTTACAAGGTTTATATCATCGACGAAGTGCACATGCTGACCAAGCAGGCCTTCAACGCCTTGCTGAAAACGCTGGAAGAGCCGCCACCGCACGTCAAGTTCCTGTTCGCCACGACGGAAACCGACAAGGTGCCGGTGACGGTGCGCTCACGTTGCCTGCGCTTCGACCTGCGTCGCATCGAGCCGGACGTCCTGATCAATCATCTGCGGGGCATCTGCGACAAGGAAGCGGTGCGAATCGAGGCGGACGCGCTGGCGCTGATCGCCCGCGCCTCCGAAGGCTCGGTGCGCGACGCGCTGTCCCTGCTCGATCAAACCATCGCCCACGGCGCGAGCATCGGCCACGACACGATTTCCGCCGAAAGCCTGCGCGACATGCTTGGCGTCGCCGACCGCGCCCGCGTGATCGACATGTTCGAGGCGCTGATGAAGGGCGAGGTCGCGCCCGCGCTGGCTATCCTCAAGGAACAGTACGACCTCGGCGCCGATCCCTATCAGGCGCTGGTCGGACTCGCGGAATTCGTACACTTTGTTACGCGCTTCAAGCTCGCGCCGGGCACGCCGATGGACGCCTCCATGAGTTCGCAGGAGTTCACCCGCGGCTCGGCCTTCGCCAGGTCGTTGACGATCCAAACGCTGACGCGGGCCTGGCAGATCCTCATGAAGGGCTTGCAGGACATGAAGGATTCGCCAAGGCCGATGGCCGCGGCCGATATGGTGCTGGTGCGTCTGGCCTATGCGGCGGACCTGCCGAGCCCCGAGGACCTGCTGAAGAAGTTGCAGAATACGCTCGACGCGCCAGCGGCGCCGCGCGTCGGCGGCCCGGTGGGCTCGTCCGGCGCGCAATCGTCGAATGGCGGGGGTCGCGCCATGGCCACCGCTTCGGCGGCGCAGCGCCAGCCGATGGCGCGCGCCGAGGCCGCGCCGACCGCGTCCGCCGAGCCGCGCGTTCGCGTTCGGGCCTTCGAGGACGTGGTGACCCTGGCCGCCGCCAACCGCGACATTCAGTTGAAGATCGCGCTTGAACAGGATGTTCGCCTCGTTCGATTCGAAGAACAATCGATCGAATTCTCGCTTGTTGCTGGCGCCTCGCCGCAGGTCGCGCAGACGCTTCAAAGGCGGTTGCAGGAATGGACCGGCGTTCGCTGGATGGTGGTGGTGTCGCGCGAGAATGGCGGGCGCACGCTGAAGGAACTGGCCGACGAGCGCGCTCGCGACAAGATGACCGGCGCGCGCGCCATTCCGCTGGTGCGCAGCGTACTGGAGCGTTTTCCCGGCGCGGAGATCGTCGCCATACGTTCTGGCGAGGACGAGCCGCCGCCGACGACGGCGACGGTCGCTCCGGCGAGCAATACGGGCGATGATGACGTCGGCTATATCGAGGACGTCTATACCGACGATGACCTCTAGAATCGGGGACAGGCCATGAAAGACATCATGGGGCTGATGAAGAAAGCCCAGGAGATGCAATCCCGCATGCAGGACATGCAGGCGGAGATGGAGCGCACCGAGGTCGAGGGACAGTCGGGCGGCGGCGTCGTGCGGGTGACGTTGACGGCCAAGGGCGCGATGAAGGGCGTCTTCATCGACGCCTCGCTGCTCAAGCCCGAGGAAAAGGAAATCATCGAGGATCTCGTGCTCGCCGCGCACGAGGACGCGCGCAAGAAGGGCGA
>CAISJZ010000096.1 GCA_903885755.1 uncultured Hyphomicrobiales bacterium
CGCGCGTCATCCATTCCGTTCGGTCCCAATTCAATTTCGAGAGGCCCGCCATCGGCGGACGCCCTCGCTTGCCACGCGAACGCGCTGGCGCGCAAGACGCTGGAAAACCCCGACTTATCCGCGGGTCGAGGCGACCCCACGGAGGCGAACGAAGAATTGCCCCTGCTTATAAGGCTTTTGAATTAGCGAGTGGTTTATGGCTGAAAAGCGGCGGCGCGCGCGCGCCATCGTGGCGCGGGGAAATTCGATCCCGGCGTTGCGGGAATGTCACATAAATATATCGCCCAGCCCGGGCCCCGGTTGCGGCCACGCCTGACCTATGTTTTAATAAACATATGTCGGCAACTCCGATCATCCAGCTCAAACGTTTCAGCCCCGACGGAACGATCATCCAGATTCGCATATGGTCGCTGCCGACCAGAACGCCGCAACGACCGCATCCAATCAAGTGTTCGTTGTTTTATGGCCGACCAGGCGAACGTATCGTCGGCTATGACAACGAATCGGGAAAAGGCGACCATCGCCACTATCGCTCGCGCGAGGAACCCTATGCGTTTGTCTCGCTGGAGCGATTAATCGCCGATTTCGAAGCGGACGTGGCGCGTGAAAGGACAGGCGCATGAAGGAAATCAAGGTACACGTGGAAAGCGACGCCAAGTTTTTCGCGCGGGCGAAAAACATCGCGCGCAAGGTCGATGGCGCCGGCGCGATTAGGGCGGAAAACCATCTGAGCTTCGGCTCGCTCGACGTGTTGCTGCGCGCCCTGACACAGAAACGCTGGGCGCTCCTGAAAGCGCTGCGCGGGCGCGGCCCCTCCTCGATCCGCGCCCTCGCCGCGGAAATTGGCCGCGACTACAAGGCCGTTCACAACGATGTCCTGGCCCTCATCGAGGCGGGTCTGATCGACCGTGACGACAAGGGCCAGATCAGCGTGCCGTGGACGCGCGTCTCCGCCGATGTGGAACTCGCGGCGGCCTGACGGGGCCGCTCAGTGGAACGACAGCACTGTGTCCCACAGGGCGCAGTCGTTGGCCGCGCCGTAACCCACCGCTTCCCGAATGGCGGGCAGGTCGAGGGACTGAACGTTGTCCCTGGCCGGAGAATAGCGCCGCCAGGGCGCCGGCGCGGGGCGGACGCGGCTGACGGGCGCGCCACGCCGGGCGAAGGACGTCCAGTAGTCCACCATCACGTCGGACAGGCGCTGCTGGGCGTCGTTCAGGGGATGGGCGGTCCCCTGCCCGCCGCGGAACATCGGGAATAGGTATTGCAATTCGGCGGTGTGATAGGCGCGCATGGGGTAGCTGAGGTCGGGGAAATAGGACGGGGCCGTGCGGTTCTCGAACTGGTAGGCGTAAACGGGCGCGTATTTCGACCATTGCTGGTCAAGCTGCCGCGCCGTGCAGGCCTTGGCGCCCTGCGCCATCGCGATTTCGGCGAGGCTTGGACTGTCGTAACTGGCGAGTGGATAGCGTGCGATGAGCCGCGGCGCGTTTTGCGCGCCATAGGTTTCGGCATACTGCCGGTATTCGTCCGCGCTCAAAGGCTTGTGCGTATTGGCCTCGGTCAGGAAGAAACCCTGCTCGTCGCGCACAAGACCCGTCATGATCGGCACGCGATTGAATTCTCCCGAACTGAAGGCGCCGAACGCCGTGCGGGGAATGATTGTTCCATCGACAGACGGAAAATCCGCGACATAACGGACGACGCTCGCCTGATTGTTGATGACCTGCTCGACCCCGAGCGAGCGCAGGCATTTCGCGCTCTGGTCGGCGCAGCCGGCGGCGACGGCGAAGTCCTCGCCGCCCTTGAGCGCGACCTGCGGCGTGGTCACGGCGATGCGGGTGCCGCTCTGGTTGATCGCCTTGTGGAACAGCCCTTTCGACAGGGGAGACACCAGATTGGCCATGACCGCTGTGCCGCCGCCAGACTGGCCAAAAATCGTGACATTGCCGGGGTCGCCGCCGAAGCCGGAAATGTTGCGTTGCACCCACTGGAGCGCGAACTGCTGGTCCATGATGCCGTAATTGGCGAAGGGATGGCCTTCGCCGTTGATGGCGGGATGCGACAGGAAGCCAAGCGCGCCAACGCGATAATTCAGCGTGACGACGACCACGTCGCCGCGGCTCGCCAGCTTGCTGGCGTCGTAATCGTTGCTTTCGCCACTGAAAAGCCCGCCGCCGTAAAACCACACCATCACGGGACGACGAGCCGCGCGACCCGGCTTCGTCGGCGGCGCGAAGACGTTGAGATAAAGGCAATCCTCGGTGACGCTGGGCGCGGCAAACACGCCGCGCTGCTGCTGCGGGCAGAAATTGGCGAACTTCGTCGCCTCCAGAATGCCGGCCCACGGCGCGGGTTTGGCCGGCGGCCGCCAGCGCAACTCACCAACTGGCGGCGCGGCATAGGGTATTCCGAGAAATTCATGGACGCCGACGACGACCACGCCGCGCACGTCGCCGTCGACAACATGGACGACCGGCGTTGGCTTTGCGGTCTGCGCCGACGCGAGACCTGTTGCGCCGAATAAGGCAATCGCCAGCGCGATCACGAGTTTCACCCGGCGGTTCCCGCGATGTCGCGGCAAATCGTTCTCGCGCCCGGCCATTCCCATGGATATCTCCCGCCCTGATCGATTGCTTCGACGTTGCACAATCGTTTCACGACAGGAGTAACGCCGCAAGCGCGCCGGGGGCTGATTATCCCAGCCGCGCCAGCGCCGCCTTCATGGTCTCGATGCGGGCGAGCGCGGCGATCTTCCGCTCGCGATTTTCCTCGACGATCTCCTCGGGGGCGCGGCGGACGAAATCGGCGTTGCCCATCTTGGCGTCAACCTTCTTGACCTCGCCCTCCTCCTTGCCGATTTCCTTCGCGAGGCGGGCTTTTTCCGCCGAGATATCGACAATGCCTTCGAGCGGCAGGCAGGCGATGGTTCCGCGCACGATCATCTGCGCCGAGGTTTTCGGCGGAACGTCGGCGAAGGAAATTTCCGAGATGCGCGCGAGCCGCTTGATGGTCTCGTCCCACGCCGCGGCGCGGGCGCGCACGCCGGGCGCCGCGTCCACCAGCACGAGCGGAATCTGCGCCGCGCCAGGAATGTTCATCTCATTGCGGACCGATCGCGTCTCGGTGACGAGATCGACGACCCAGCCGACCTCGGATTCCGATTCCGGGTCCTCCAGTCCGTCGAGCGCGGGCCACGACGCCAGCGCCAGGAGGCCCGGCGTCGCCACTCCGGCGCGCGCGGAAAATTCCGCCCATAGCTCCTCGGTGAGGAACGGCATGAAGGGATGCAGCATGGATGCGATCTGGTCGAGCACGAAGGCGGTCGTCGCCCGTGTCTCGTCCTTGGCGGGCCCATCGGCGCCCTGCACGACGGGCTTGGTCAGTTCGACATACCAGTCGCAAAAAATGTTCCAGACGAAGCGATAGGCGGCGCCCGCCGCATCGTTGAAGCGATAGGCCTCGATCGCCTCGGTGATCTCCGAAACGGTCTTGGCGGCTTCGCCGAGAATCCAGCGGTTGAGCGTCTCGTTGACGCCCTTGGGATCAAACCCGGCGATGCGAACACAGCCGTTCATCTCCGCGAAGCGCGAGGCGTTCCAGAGCTTTGTCGCGAAGTTGCGATAACCCTCGACGCGCGCGGGCGCGAGCTTGATGTCCCTGCCCTGCGCCGCCATGGCGGCGAGCGTGAAGCGCAGCGCGTCCGCGCCATACTGGTCGATGAGCGCCAGCGGATCGATGACATTGCCCTTCGACTTCGACA
>CAISJZ010000097.1 GCA_903885755.1 uncultured Hyphomicrobiales bacterium
AACCGGCGAACCCCGCCAAACGGGGGACGCGACTTAAAGCAACGACGGACCGGGCTTTTTCGTCTCTGTCGGCCTCCAAAGCCGACGTACCGAAGAGGCTAGTCTTTCTTGCCGGGCGTGCGGACGGGATCTCATCCTTTCCAAACGATGGCTACGAGTATCCTCCGACCGTTGTCGGCTGGACACGCGTAGCTAACGGCGCAGCACCCGACCGAGTTTTCGGCGTCGAGTTCATCGGCGCCGGTCATGTCGGTCACGGGTGGCGGGTCAACTGAAGCGATCGCGTCTCCATCGCGCGGTCGTCGATGCATCGCCATCCACGAAGCCAATCGCATTGAGCGCGGAAGAACCCGCGCCCTTCGAAGGGATGCCGCGATGACCGATCGTATTCAACAATTCCTCCGCGACCGCCGTCGCGATGGCCTGGACGATGGACCGTGCATGGTCCTCGACCTCGACGTCGTGCGCGAAAATTACGGCGCCTTCGCCAAGGCGCTTCCGGACACGCGCGTGTTCTATGCCGTCAAGGCGAACCCCGCTCCGGAAGTGCTCGACCTGCTGGCCCGCCTCGGTTCCTGCTTCGACACCGCCTCGGTCGTCGAGATTGAGCAGGTGCTGGCGACCGGCTGCTCGCCCGATCGCATCAGCTTCGGCAACACGATCAAGAAGGAGCGCGACATCGCGCGGGCTTACGCCCTGGGCATTCGCCTGTTCGCTGTCGATTGCGAGGCCGAGGTCGAGAAAATCGCCCGCGCCGCGCCCGGCTCGCGCGTGTTCTGCCGCATCCTGTGCGATGGCTCGGGCGCCGAGTGGCCCCTGTCGCGGAAGTTCGGCTGCGCGCCTGAAATGGCGACGGGCGTGCTCGATCACGCTTTCCGTCTGGGCCTGCACGCCTACGGCGTGTCGTTCCACGTCGGTTCGCAGCAGCGCAACCCGCGCATGTGGGATGGCGCGCTCAAGGCCGCCTCCGGGATTTTCCGGGAACTGGCCGAGCGTGGCATCCATCTGTCGATGGTGAACCTCGGCGGCGGCTTTCCGACCAAGTACCTGAAGGACGTGCCGGCGGTGCGCGCCTATGGCCAGTCGATCTTCCGCTCGCTGCGCAAGCATTTCGGCAACCGCATCCCGGAGACGATCATCGAGCCGGGCCGGGGCATGGTTGGCAACGCTGGCGTCATCGAGGCGGAAGTCGTGCTGATTTCGAAGAAGTCCAACGACGACAATGTGAAGTGGGTTTATCTCGACATCGGCAAGTTCAACGGGCTCGCCGAGACCATGGACGAGATGATCCGCTATCCCATTCGCACGGCGTTCGACGGCGACGCCGTCGAGCCTTGCGTGCTCGCCGGCCCGACCTGCGATTCGGTCGACGTGATGTACGAGAAGGAACCGTACATGTTGCCGGTCAGTCTCGAAATCGGCGCCAAGGTGCTGATCGAGGGAACGGGAGCCTATACGACGACCTACTCGGCCGTCGGCTTCAATGGCTTTCCGCCGCTGAAGTCCTACGTCATCTGACGTCGCGCGCTCGCGGGCCCCGGCCCGCGATTCGGCAAGCCGCCATTTCCGTCCATTCCCGAACGGCCCTCGCGCGAGCGAGGGTGCGAGGATCGTCCTGCCCGAGGAGGCAATGATGACCTTGATGAAACACGCCGCATCCGCGGCTCGGCCTGTCGCCCCGTTCTTCGACCTGGTTCATTCGCGCGAGAGCGCGATTTCGGTTCGCGACGAACGCGTTGGCGATATCCCGGCACGCGAGAGTCTCCTTGACGCCGCCTTTGGCCCGGGCCGGCGCCGCAAGACGAGCGAGCGGCTCCGCGAAGGCCGCGCGCCGGCGCGCGATCTCGCGCTGGTGGCGACCGATGGCGGCCTGATCGTCGGCACGATCCGGCTCTGGCGTGTGGACGCGGGCGGCGTTCCCGCCCTGCTGCTCGGACCGCTGGCGGTCGCCGCGAGCCATCGCTCGCTCGGCCTTGGCGCGCGGCTGATCGGCGAGGCCCTGTTCCGCGCCGCGGCGCGCGGCCATGGGGCGGTGCTACTGGTTGGCGACGCGCCCTATTACGCGCGGTTCGGCTTTGGTCGCGCCGCGACGCGCAACCTGGCCATGCCGGGCCCGGTGGACGCCGAACGCTTCCTCGGGCTTGAACTCAAGCCCGGCGCGCTTGACGAGGCTTCGGGGCTGGTTGTCGCCAACGGCGAGTGGTTGGCGAGCGCAAGGACGCGCCGCGCTGCCTGATCCGCGCGTGGAATCCTCGCGTGGAAGGGCGTTTCATCGCGACCCTCCAACGAGAAACGGTTGACCATGACAGCCGCGTTTCCCATAAGACGCGCAACCGATTTCGCCCCTTGGGCGCGCTGTTGCGGAGATTTCGAGAATGACCACCTGGCCCGTCCACGCCGAGATCGCCGGCCCCATCGTGATGATCGGCTTTGGCTCCATCGGCAAGGGAACCCTGCCGCTGATCGAGCGGCACTTCCGCTATGACAAATCGCGCTTCGTTATCATCGATCCCGATGATGAAGCGCGCGCGCTCGCGGACCAGCATGGCGTCGCCTATCTTCCGGTGGCGATCACGAAGGAAAACTATCGCGAAATCCTGACGCCCCATCTCACGCGCGGCGGCGGGCAGGGCTTTTGCGTCAACGTTTCCGTCGACACGTCCTCGCTCGCGATCATGGAACTGTGCCGCGAGATCGGCGCGCTTTATATCGACACTGTGGTCGAGCCATGGCCGGGCTTTTATTTCGACAAGTCGGCGGGGCCAGCCTCGCGCACCAACTACGCGCTGCGCGAGACGGTGGTCGAGGCGCGCCGCAAAAACCCGGGCGGCACGACAGCGGTGTCATGCTGCGGCGCCAATCCCGGCATGGTCTCATGGTTCGTGAAGCAGGCGCTGGTCAATCTCGCGCGCGACGTGGGCGATCCCGGCGCCGAGCCGACGACGCGCTCGCAATGGGCGGACCTCGCCCGCCGCCTTGGCGTCAAGGGCATCCATATCGCCGAGCGCGACACCCAGCGCGCGAAGCATCCCAAGCCGCAGCGCGTGTTCGTGAACACCTGGTCGGTCGAGGGTTTCGTGTCGGAAGGCATGCAGCCCGCGGAACTCGGCTGGGGCACGCATGAAAAGTGGAAGCCCGCCAACGCCGGCGAGCAGACGAGCGGAAGCAAGGCCGCGATCTTCCTCAACCAGCCGGGCGCCAACACGCGCGTGCGCTCGTGGACGCCGACCGCTCAGGCGCAGTATGGCTTCCTGGTCACGCACAACGAGTCGATCTCGATCGCCGATTATTTTTCCGCGTATGACGCGAGCGGCGGGCTGGTCTACCGCCCGACCTGCCATTACGCCTATCATCCCGCCGACGACGCAGTGTTGTCGCTACACGAAATGTTCGGGCAGGGCGGCCGCGTGCAGGAAAAGCACCACATTCTCAACGAGGATGAAATCGTCGATGGCATCGACGAGCTTGGCGTGCTGCTCTATGGCCACGCGAAAAACGCCTACTGGTTTGGCTCGCAGCTATCCGTCGAGGAAACGCGCCGTATCGCGCCCTACCAGAACGCCACGGGCCTGCAGGTGACCTCCGCCGTGCTTGCCGGCATGGTCTGGGCGCTCGAGAACCCGAAGGCCGGCATCGTCGAGGCGGACGAGATGGACTATCGCCGCTGTCTCGAAGTGCAGACGCCCTATCTCGGGCCGGTCGTTGGCGTTTACACCGACTGGACGCCGCTGAAGGATCGTCCGGGTTTCTTCCCCGAGGATATCGACGAAAGCGATCCCTGGCAGTTCCGTAACGTGCTGGTGCGGTAAAACGCCCGCATAGCCGGCTTGCCGGGCGCCCATGAACGCGTCATCATGCCCTCAATAGACACGGGGGAGGAAGTGATGACCATGAGCGCGCCGGATTGCGTCTGCTGCCCGCCATCGGGCCTGTCATTATTCGGCGGCGCGACGTCTCGCCGGGGCTTCCTGTCGGGGTCGATCGCCTGCGCGGCGGGCGTCGCCGCTCCTTCGCGTGTTTTCGCCCAGGCCAAGCCGGCCGCGGCGCCGAGGCCCAGCCCACGCCGCATCGACCTTCATCATCATTTCCTGCCGCCAAAATACATGGCCGAGGAACACGAGCGTCTCAACATGACGCACGGCAACCTGTCGTCCAACGCCCTGCTGACGTGGTCGCCGCAAAAGACGCTTGAAGTGATGGACGAAGCGGGCATCGAGGTCGGCATCGCATCGATTTCGACGCCGGGCGTCTGGTTTGGCGATGTCGCCGCGGGCCGCCGCCTCGCGCGCTACTGGAACGATTACGCCGCGGAGCAGATCAAGACCTATCCCGGTCGCTTCGGCCTGTTCGCGACGCTGCCGCTGCCCGACGTCGAGGGCTCGCTGAAGGAGATCGAATACGCGCTTGATACGCTGAAGGCGGATGGTATCGGTCTGCTGACGACCTACGATGGCAAATACCCCGGCGATCCCGTGTTCAAACCGGTGTTCGAGGAACTCAACCGCCGCAAGGCCGTGGTGTTCTTCCATCCCACGGTCGCCGCCTGTTGCGGATCGATCCTGCCGGGCATCATTCCACAGGTGGTCGAATACCCCTTCGACTCCACGCGGGCCATTGTAAGCCTGCTGTCGAGCGGCACGGTTTCGCGATTGACCGACATCAAGTGGGTGTTTTCGCACGGCGGCGGCGCGACGCCGATGCTGGCCGGACGCATGGCCGAAACGCTGGGTACGAACAAGACCTTCGCGCCGCTGTTTCCCAATGGCGTCGCGGCCGAGCTTCGCAAATTCCATTACGACACCGCCAGCGCCGTCTCGAAGGGCTCGCTTGGCGCGCTGCTGGAAATGGTTCCCGCCAGCCAGGTGATGTTCGGCTCCGACGCGCCCTTCGTAAAAGCCAGCGAAGGCGCCGAGGGGCTGAACCATTATCCGTTCTCTGAATCCGACCGGGACGCCATCGAGCGTGGAAACGCCATGAAACTGCTGCCGCGCCTGCGCGCGTGACGCGCTCGTAGAAAGGAGCCGCGACATGAAAACTCCGTCCCGTCGTGAAGTGCTGATCGCGGCGGGCGCCGCGTCTCTGGCCTCGCCCGCAAGCGCGCAATCGGCGCTCAGGCGCGCGCGGATCGGCGTGTTGCAGACGACAGGCGCGGGGCCGATGTATATCGCCGCGGTCAAGGGCTACTTCGCACGGGAAGGAATTGACGCGGAAGTCGTCGCCTTCGACACGGCCCAGCCGCTCGCGGTGTCCATCGCGGCGGGCGATCTCGATTTCGGCGCCACGAGTTTTTCGTCGGGCTTTTTCAATCTGGCGTCGCAGGATGTCGTTCGCATCATCGCCGCGCAGGGGCGCGATCATCCGGGCTTTCCGAACAACGGCCTCGTCGCGACGAATGCGGCATGGGACAAGGGCCTGCGCGATTTCGGCGACATCAAGGGCCGTTCCGTGGGCGTGCCGACGCTGGGCTCCGCGCCGCATTACTGCGTCGGCCTGCTCGCGCAGAAATACGGATTCGCATTGACCGATCTCGATCTGCAATTCCTCAAGGCCACGCCGAATATTCTCGCGGCGATCGCGTCCGATCGCCTCGACGCCGCCGTGATGCCTTCGACCTACGCTCTCTCTCTCGTGCGCGAGAACCGCGCGAAGCTGGTCGGCTGGATCGGCGACATTACGCCATGGCAACTGGGCGCGGCCTACACATCGAAGGAACACGCGGATTCCCGGCCCGAACTCGTCAACGGCTTCCTGCGCGCCTATCGCGCGGGCATGCGCGATTACGCCGACGCCTTCATCTCGCCCGATGGCAAGCGCAAGGACGGCGCGACGGCGGAAGACATTCTCGCGCTACTGTCGAAGTCGCTGGACCAACCCGTGGCGCTGTTGCGACAGGGGATAACCTATGTCGATCGCGAGGCGCGGCTTGATGGGCCGGATGTACGCAAGCAGGTTGTCTGGCATCGCGCCCAAGGCCTGATCGAACGCGATGTCGATGTCGATGCCCTGCTCGACAAGCGCTACGTGCAAATGCTGCCGACCTGATCACTCCACCGCGAGTTTTGCCGGCGCGCGTCCGGGATCGCGGAAGGCCGCGAACAATGCCGCTTCCTCGGCCTTGGCGGTCTTGATCGAACGTTCCTTGACGTAACCGAAGCCGCGGATTTTTTCCGGAATCGACGCGAGCGCCACCGCGGCCGCATGGTTGTCCGGGTTCAGTTTGTTCGCGATCTCGTCGAGCAATGTCTCGTAGTCAGCGCGCAGGCGCCGTTCCATCTTGCGCTCGGCGGAATAGCCGAACACGTCGAGCGGCGTACCGCGCAGTGGGCGCAGGGCGGCGAGGATACGAAACGCCTTCAGCATCCACGGGCCAAAGGAGGATTTGCGCGGCATTCCATTGGAATCCTTGCGACCAAGGATTGGCGGCGCGAGATGGAATTCGAAGCGCAAATCGCCCTCGAAGGTCGCGGCCACCTGCTTCAGAAACGACCCGTCGGTATAGAGCCGCGCGACTTCGTATTCGTCCTTCACCGCCATCAGCTTGAAGAGATTGCGCGCGACGGCCTCGGCGAGACCGTCCGCGCCCGGCGTGTTGGCGCGTTCGGCCTGGGCGATCTTCATCACGCGCGCGCGATAGCGGCGCGCGTAGCGGGC
>CAISJZ010000098.1 GCA_903885755.1 uncultured Hyphomicrobiales bacterium
AGGCGACATCGACCCCATCGCGGTCGAGGCTTCGCGCGCCAACGCGCTGCTGAATGGCGCCGCGCCCTGGGTGCGCCCCGTTGTGGCGCGCGGACTGGAGCACCCGGCCCTGCGCGGGGGTGGGCCCTATGATCTCATCATGGCGAATATTCTGGCCAGGCCCTTGCGCCTGCTCGCGCCCTCGCTTTGCGCCCAGGCGGCCGACGGGGCGGATATCGTCCTGTCCGGGCTGCTCGCCCGGGACGTGCCGGGCGTGCTGACGGCCTATGCCGGCGCCGGCTTCGCGCTCGTTTCGCGCGGCGATATCGAGGGCTGGGCCGCCTTGCTGCTCAGGCGGGGCGGGGCCGCGCCGAGGCGGTTGGGCGATATGGCGATTTGACCGAGGATTGCCGCGCGCCGCGCCGCGCTTTAGGGTCTCGCCATGTTCGAAAGCCATTTTCAGACCTTTGATATCGACCATGACCCCTCCCGCGGCGCCGGGCGCTTGCGCGCCTTGCGCGAGGAGATGGAGCGGCGCGGCCTTGAGGGCTTCATCGTGCCGCGCGCCGACGAGCACCAGAATGAATATGTGCCGCCCTGCGCCGAGCGGCTGTCCTGGCTGACGGGGTTCGACGGGTCGGCGGGCGTCGCCGTGGTGCTGAAGGCGAAGGCGGCGATTTTCGTCGACGGGCGCTACACCCTGCAGGTGCGCGATGAGGTCGATGTCAAACTGTTCGAGCCGTTGAATGTTTCCGATCATTCGCCGGAATCCTGGATCGAGGCCAATGTTCGGCCGGCCTGGCGGGTCGGCTACGATCCCTGGCTGCACACGCCCGCGCAGGCGACCCGGCTGGAGACCGCCGTGAAGGCGGCAGGGGCGACGCTGGTGCCCGTCAGGGTCAATCCGGTCGATGCGGTCTGGACGGATCGACCGCAGCCGCCGCGCGGCGAGGTAATGCCCTATCCCCCCCGGCTGGCCGGCGAGAGCGCGGGCAAAAAGATCGCCCGGGTTCAGGCGGCGTTGGCCAGGGTTGACGGGCTGGTGGTCAGCGACCCCCACGCGGTCGCCTGGCTGTTCAATTTGCGCGGCGCCGATGTGGCGCATACGCCGATCGCGCTGTGTTACGCCTTCGTGCCCGCGAGCGGCCGCCCCTCGCTTTACATCGACGGGCACAAGCTGCCCGGCGCGACCCGCGAGGTTCTCGCTGGCGTCGTGACCGTGGAGTCGCCTTCGACCCTGATCAGCGATCTCGAACGGCTCGGGCGTGAGCGCAAGCGGCTGCGCTTCGATCAGGCGACGGCTCCGGCGCGTCTGGCGCAGACGCTGGAACACGCCGGCGGACACGCGGACGTGGGTCCGGACCCGATCGCGCTGATGAAGGCGCGCAAGAACGCGGCCGAACTGCGCGGCGCGCGGGCGGCGCATCTGCGCGACGGGGTCGCGCTGGCGAAGTTTCTCGCATGGTTCGGGCCAGCGGCGCGCAAGGGTCTGACCGAGATCGACGCGGCCAAGGCGCTGGAAACCTTTCGCCGCGCCACGGGGCGACTGCGCGACATTTCATTCCCGACGATCGCCGGCGCCGGGCCGAATGGCGCCATCGTGCATTACCGCGTCAACGAACGCAGCAACCGCAAGATCGGGCCGGGCCTGTTCCTGCTGGATTCCGGGGCGCAATACGAGGACGGCACGACCGATATCACCCGCACCATCGCGGTCGGCAAGCCGACGCCGGAAATGCGCGACCGTTTTACGCGCGTATTGAAAGGCCATATCGCCATCGCGACCGCCGTATTTCCCAAGAGCGCGAATGGCGGCCAGATTGACGCCTTCGCGCGGCGCGCGTTGTGGGAGGCCGGCCTCGACTATGATCACGGCACCGGCCATGGCGTCGGCGCCTATCTCTCGGTGCACGAGGGACCGCAGCGCATTTCCAAGATTGGGTCCGTGCCCTTCGAGCCCGGCATGATTCTGTCGAATGAGCCCGGCTACTACAAGGCCGGGCACTGGGGCATCAGGATCGAAAATCTCGTCGTCGTGGAAAAGCGCGCGATCAAGGGCGCGGAACGCGAGATGCTCGGCTTCGAGACCCTGACGCTCGCGCCCATCGACCTCGCGCTGGTCGACGCCCGGATGCTGACGACCGACGAGATCAGGTGGCTCGACGCCTACCACGCGCTCGTGCGCAAGAGCCTCTCCCCCAAGCTCGACGCGGCGACGAAACAATGGCTCGCCGCCGCGACGAAGGCGCTGGGGAGGAAGTAGCCCTCAGCACTTGCCGGGATAGGTCACGCGTCCATCGGTTTCCGGCTTCACCTTCAGCGCCTTGGTGAGCAGGCCATTGCCGAAATAGTTGCTGACGGTGACGCTGATCTCGACGATCTCCCGCGGCGAGAAGAGGCTGGCGAATTTATCAAAGGTCGCGTCGTCGACATTGCCGCCATGAATCATCTGATCGACATAGGCGAGCATGGCCCGCTCGCGGTCGTCGTAAACGCTGGCCGATTGTGGCCATTGCGCGATGCCGTCGATCTTCGCCTGGGGATACTTGCAGATTTTCGCCAGCGCCTGGTGCTGACCGAGTTCATAGTCGGAGCCGACGACATAGGCCGTGCGCAGGATCGTGAGTTCGCGCAGGAGGCGCGTGGTCGTTCCCTCGTTGCGGATGGTGCGCGCGAGTTCGCCCGTGGCGCGCGCGTAAATAGGCGCATGGTTGGTGGTGAGCGTCAGGTTGATCACCGCGCCGCCCGCCGCCGCGCGCTCCTCCAGCGCCTTCTTGAGAATGGGGTCGGTCGGCGGGTCCGGCAGATCGGGAAGCCGCGAAGCCTTGCCCTCGGCGGCAAGCGCCGGCAGGCCCGCGAGACAGATGACGGCCGCGGCGATGAATGTGGCGATACGCATGTGATGTTCGCTCCCCGTGTGGCCCCGCCGTTGGCGCGGGTTTCGCGGCGAGACTAGCGCAATTGCATTCTGGCGCCAGTGGGCGCGCGCTATTTCAGTATCGCGCGCAGATCTCACTTGTCCTTGCCGCCATGTTCGCCCCGCATGTTGTCGAGCTTCCACGCGCCGGCTTCGAGGGTGAAGATGTAGCGGACCATTTGCGGGTCCTTGTCGTCGTCCGCGAGGAATTGCGCCAGCACCGTCGCGGCGGCGTCCGTTTGATTTTCGACGGAAATGGCCAGCTTGTTGACCGAGGGACCCTGCGAATTGGTGATCGGATCGAAATCGAGGATCACGTCGCCGGACTTCGCTTCCTTGCGCTTGACGGCGGCGAGCGCCGAAAGCAGCGCGCTTGAATACCATCGCTTTTCCACCGCCGGTTTCAGAAAGGCGGATTCGCCCCGGTACTTGCCATCCTTGCCGGCGGACAATTTGTAGAGTTGTTCAACGATGCTTTTGGGATCGTCGTCGGCGCGCGCGAGAGCCGGCGTCAGAATAAATGCGAACGCGGTCAGAAACAGACGCCTGTGCATGGTCGCTCCTATGTCGCGCCAATCAGCGACAGCCATTCGTCCTCGGTCATTACCTTGACGCCGGCCTCCGCGGCCTTTGTTAGCTTCGAGCCAGCCCCGGGGCCAGCCACGAGTATATCGGTTTTTTTTGACACGGACCCCGAGACTTTCGCGCCAAGGCGTTCGGCTTGCGCCTTCGCCTCCTCGCGGGTGAAGCGCTCCAGCGCGCCAGTGAAGACAACGGTCTTGCCGGCGACGGGACTTTCAGTCGCAACGGCCTCCATGGGCGTCGGCGTCACTTGCGCGAGCAACTGGTCGAGCACGTCCTCGTTGTGCCGTTCCGTGAAGAAGTCCGCGACGGCCTCGGCCACCACATCGCCGACGCCGCCGATATTGTTGATTTCCGCCCGCGCCTCGGACGCGGGATCGCCGGCGGCGCGCGCGGTCAATCGCAACGTCGCGAAATCGCCGAAATGGCGCGCCAGACGCCGCGCGTTGGTCTCGCCGACATGCCGTATGCCAAGCGCGAAAATGAAACGGTTGAGTTCGACGTGGCGTCGCGCGTCGATCGCGGCGAAGAGGTTTTTGACGGAGGTTTTGCCAAAACCCTCGAAGTTCTCGATCCTTGTCAGGCTCGCCTTGTCGCGTTCCTCCAGCGTGAAAATGTCGGCGGGCGTTTTGATGAGGCCCTTCTCGTAAAAGAACTCGATCTGCTTGTCGCCGAGACCCTCGATGTCTAGGGCGTTGCGCGAGCAGAAATGCTTGAGCCGTTCGACCGCTTGCGCCGGGCAGATCAGACCGCCGGTGCAGCGACGCACCACATCGGCCTCGCCGGTCTTCTCGTCGATCTCGCGGAT
>CAISJZ010000099.1 GCA_903885755.1 uncultured Hyphomicrobiales bacterium
ACTACGAGAGGGTAACCTGATGTTCACGGGGCTCGTCACGGACGTTGGTCGGGTGCTGTCGATCGAGGATCGCGGCGAACTCAAGCGCATCCGGATCGCCACATCCTATGATCCCCGGACGATCGCGCTCGGCGCGTCGATCGCCTGCTGCGGCCCATGCCTGACCGCGGTCGCGGCTGGACGCGAGGGCGAGCAGGCATGGTTCGAGGTGGATGCGGCGGCGGAAACATTGGCGCGCACCAGCGTTGGCGGCTGGCGCGTGGGAACGCGGATCAATCTGGAGCGGTCGCTGAAAATCGGCGACGAACTGGGCGGCCATATCGTCACCGGCCATGTCGATGGCGTGGCGCATCTTGTGGAGCGCGAGGATTTCGATGGCATGGCGAGGTTCGACATTCGCGCGCCACAAGATCTCGCGCGGTTCATCGCGGAAAAAGGTTCGATCACGCTCGATGGAACCTCGCTGACGGTCAACAGCGTCGAGGGCGCGACGTTCTCGATCCTGCTCATCCCGCACACGCTGGCGGTCACCACCTGGGGCGAACGCAAGGCGGGCGACGAGCTCAACATCGAGGTCGATCTGATGGCGCGCTACGCCGCGCGGCTGACCGAGGGGCGGATGTAGCAGGGAATACCCGTCAAAATCCAGCAGCGTCAGTCAGACCCGGGGAGACCAGCCGCGTCGGACGCGGCAAGAGCACGCCCCGGGCTGGCGCGGTGAAATCGCAGGCCTGATAGACAAAGGCCACATCGTTCTTGCGCTTGCGATCAAGCCGCGCGCAGGAATCTCCGAATTGCGCTGGTGGATTGGGGCCGTCGAAGATGATGAGTCCGCGCGTCCCGGCCAGCGCGGACGCGTCCGCCCAGTCGAAATAGCTCCAGCGGTCGTCAAAGCCCGCCACGACGACGTCGGGCGGGGCGTAGAAGGCGATTTCGGCGAGTTCGATCTTGCCGGCTTGCGTTACGAAAGCTTTCGATCGCGCCGCGAGGGCGCGGGCATATTCCGGCCAGCCCGCCATGAGTATCGCCGTGGGATCGCGCGCGGCGGGGAAGGGAAACGACGCCAGCGTCGCCTGAGCGTAGGCCAGAATTGTCATGGCGAACCCGACCGCCATGGCTGGTCCGCGCCATCTGGCGATCATGGCGGCTGGCAGGGCCGCCGCGGCTATGAAGGCCGAGGGATAAATGATCGCGGGCCATTGGCCCTGCACCCGATCTAGCATCGAATGCTGGACGAACACGGCGGTCGGCAGCAAGGTGAGCCAGAGCAGCAATTTTGCTTTTGCGTCGCCCGTTCGCGCAAGGCGCCAGACGCCGACCGCGGCAAGTCCGAAAACCAATGGAGTCGCGAGGCCAATCTGGCCGAGAATCATGTCCGCGAAATAGACGAGGGCCCTGGACGGGTCGAATTCCACCAGTCTGCTTCCCTGCTTGAGATAGCTGACCCATCCATGCGTCGCATTCCAGACAATGTTTGGCGCGAACAGGGCGAAGGCGATCGCCAGTCCAGCCCAGGGCAGGGGGCGTCGCAGGGCCTTGCGGCCCTCCGGTGTCGTCAGGAGCCAGAGACCGATCGCGGCGATCAGCAGGATGGCGGTGTATTTGGACAGCAACGCGCAACCAGCCGCGACGCCGACCGCGAGCCACCAGCGATCGTCGCCCGAAACGAACCAGCGCCCCAGCGCGGCGATGGCCGCCGTCCAGAAGAACAGCAGCGGCGCGTCCGGCGTCATGAGGAACGAGACGCCGACGAGAACCGTCGCATTGGAAAGGCAACAGGCGGTCAGACCGGCGCCGCGTCCCGGGAAAAAATCTTCCGCCGCGCGCCAGATGAACAACGACGCCACGGCGGATGCGAGCGGCGCCAGCAAGCGCACGCCAAGGGCGCTTGTTCCCCCGATCAGTTCGCCCGCCGCGACCCAAGCGGCGACCATGGGAGGATGGTCGCAGTAGCCGGCCTGCAGGTGCTGCGACCAGAGCCAGTAATAGGCTTCGTCCGGTACAAGCGGCAGCGAGGCCGCCAGCGCGAGCCGCAAGGCCGTCAACAATATGAGCACGAAAATCCAGTACTTCATGAATGTCTTACGTCGCCCAAGGGTGGCCTCGTTCGCGGACCTCCGCAATCGGGCTGAACCGTCCGGCGAATGTGAATTTCAGGTTTGCGAGGATGAGCGCGGCACTGTGTTCATTTTTGGCGTCGCGTCAACCCGAGCGCGGCCCCGCGGCTTAGCCATGTCGCAAGATGACCCAACTGCGACATCGTCCAGCATCTCATTGGGTGCTTGAGTCCCTATCAAAATAGTCGTTTGATCTGATCCGATGCCGTTGCTGAGCGGGGTAGGAAACGATGTGGACGGAATTTCTGGGACTTCTGGGTAGCGAAGCGGCTTGGCCGGTCGCGGCGCACGGACAACCGCCCGGCGCCGGCCCATCCTAAAGCGCGGCTCGAGGCGCGGACGATGGCCTTACGACCGGCAATACCAAAATCCATTGTGAACCCGCTTGTTTGACCTACCAATGGCATTCGGGAGCCGCGGTTCTTCTTGAAAGATACGTTGATATGGGAATGATCAAAACCGCAACGCTGGTGTCGGCAACGCGATGAATCCTGGTGAATTGACGATCGTCGCGTTGGTCTTTGGTCTCGCCGGCCTGGTCAAGGGCGCAATCGGGCTCGGCTTGCCAACCATCTCAATGGGACTGCTCGGCGCCTTCATGCCTCCGGGCCAAGCCGCGGCCATTTTGATCGTGCCCGCGTTGGCGACTAACGCGTGGCAAATCTGGGACGGCCCCGCGCTGAAAGCGCTAATGCTACGGCTGTGGCCGGTGCTGGTATGCACCATTTTCGGCACCTTGGCGGCTGCCGGAATTCTCACGACAGTGGATGTCCGGCTGACGGGCGCGTTACTTGGCGCCATCCTGATCGTCTATTCGATAACCGCCTTGAGCGGCATAGGGTTTAAGGTAGCGCCACGCTCTGAACCGATCGTGGGCGCCGTGGTTGGGCTGACCACTGGAGTCATCAATGGGGCGACTGGAATTTTCGTCGTACCCGCGGTGCCCTACATTCAGGCGATCGGCCTCTCAAAGGACGAACTGGTACAGGCGCTTGCGATTTCGGCATTCGTCGCGTCGATAGCGCTGGGCCTTGGCTTGGGCATGAACAACGGCCTCGCCAGCGCCGTCGCGGCGCCAGCGGCGGTCGGTTTGGCCGCTTCGTTCGTTGGTATGGCAATAGGCAAGGCACTACGCTCTCGCTTGTCAGCTGACACTTTCCGTCGCGTCGTGCTGATCGGCCTTCTTGCCCTCGGCGCAAGCATGATCTGCCGATATATTTACCCGGCCGGAAGCTGACCGTTACGAGCCTGCGATCTGACCAAACTATTTCGCGCCGTTCGAAGGCCGAGGACTTGTTGTGCCAGACGGCGCGATCACGCCGCCCGCTTGTTCGCCTCGGGAGTTGTGGTTGGCTTGGTTGGCTCCACCGGGCCAACCGATAGGCTGGCGCGATCCGCCAGGTCTGCGTCCGGTTTATTGCGCTCTGTCGCGCGATGGGTCCGTTGACAGAGTCCAGCGTGGCGAGCGACGGCAGCAAGTTCAAGGCCGTGAACAACCGGGACTAGAACTTCACTCGCGCCAAGATGGACGGGCGCATGGTGCGGATTGGCGCATCGCTGCAACCTGGGGCGCGCCCGGCAACCACTGAACCGCGTCCGGTTTCCGCTCCATCGCGTCGATGGCTTGGTCCCTCAATACGGCCTCCCGTCCTTGTGGGTAAACGACCATTGGCCATTGGCGTCGGTGACGGCCTTCAGATCGTCCAGGGGATACGCGCCTTCGTCGCCGGCGGTCCGGTCGCCGATTTCGAGATAGACGACATCGGACCCGGTGCGATTGACGAGTTGATGGGCAAGGCCCTTGGCGGGGAAACCGGCGCACATGCCGGGCTTGAGCGGGACCTCGCCCTGATCGGTGACGAGCGTCGGCTCGCCCGTCAGGATGTAGATGAACTCGTCCTGCCGGGTGTGGCGGTGGAGCAGGGCGGACTCGCCCCCCGGCAAGAGCGTCGTCAGATTGACGCCAAAATTGACGAGGCCGAAGAGATCGCCAAGAGGCCGTTTTTCGCGCCCGGCCATGCGGCTGAAAAACGGTACGGGATAGTTCGATCGTTTCAGCTTGGGCGGAGCCTCATTGGCCATGATCGCGATCGGTCTGACGCTCTCGTTCATCGGCTCCGCCTTTTCAAATCATGGAAATCGCTCATATTCCGCGATCGGAAAGGTCGCCTGTCAAGTCTCCCGGCTTGCGCGGGCGCGCCCGCGTCTCTATGCAGGGCGCTCGCTTTCCCAGGACGCAGCCAATGGTCGAACCGCGCCGCACATCGACGCCCACCTATTCCGCGCCCGGCGCGCGTTTTCTGATCGTCGAGGCGCGTTACTACGACGGCATTGGCGATCATCTGCTCAACGGCGCAAAAAGGGCTTTCGAACTCGCCGGCTCAACTTTCGATGTCGTCACAGTTCCCGGCGCGCTGGAAATTCCCGCCGCGGTGCGGATGCTGACGCGTGGCGGGCGCTACGCCGGCGCCGTGGCGCTCGGCTGCGTCATTCGCGGCGAGACCTACCATTTCGAGATCGTCGCGGGGGAAAGCTCGCGCGCTCTGATGGATCTGTCCGTCGCCTACGAACTGCCCGTTGGCAACGGGATCCTGACCGTTGAAACCGAGGAACAGGCGGAGGTGCGGGCCGATCCCGCCCAGGGCGACAAGGGCGGCGACGCCGCCCGCGCCGCGCTGGCCCTCTTCGCGCTCAAGCAACAATACGGGGCGCGCTGAATGTCGCGAGAAAACCGCGCGGCCGCCCGCCTTGCCGCGACGCAGGCGCTCTACCAGATGGAAGTCGGCGGCAAGGGGCTCAATGAGATACTCGCCGAGTTCGAGTCGCACTGGATTGGCCGCGAGGTCGAGGGCGAGCAGTATATTCCCGCCGAACTCGAGTTCTTTCGCGACATTCTGCGCGGCGTGCTCGAAGATCAGCGGGCGATCGATCTGGAGATCGACTCTACTCTCAATGACGGCTGGCCGCTGAAACGGGTAGAGGCGGTCATGCGCGCGGTTCTGCGCGCGGGCGACTACGAACTCATCAAGCGCAAGGATGTCCCGGCGCGCGTCGTCATCAAGGAATATGTGGATGTCGCCGCGGCCTTTCTGGCCGCCGACGAAGTTGGCATGATCAACGCGGTGCTCGACAGGCTGGCGCGCAAGGCGCGGCCGGAGGAATTTTTGGCGTAACCAATCAGGTCGCGCCGGGAGGCGATCGCTTGAGCATTCCCTTCAGCGAGGACGAACTGATCGCGCGGCTTTTCGCGCCCATCGCCGGGCCCGGCGGGTTGGCGCTGAAGGACGACGCCGCGCTCATCCAGCCGCCGCCCGGTCACGATCTCGTCGCCACGACCGACGCCATCATCGCCAGCGTGCATTTTTTCCCCGACGATCCGCCGGAAAGCGTGGCGCGCAAGGCGCTGCGGGTGAATCTGTCCGATCTCGCGGCCAAAGGCGCCGATCCCCTGGGGTTTCTGCTGACGCTGGCGCTGCCGCCCGATCTGCCCGGCGACTGGCTGGAGCGCTTCGCGGCGGCGTTGGGAGACGACGCGCGGGCGTATGGCATCGATCTGGTGGGCGGCGACACGGTGCGCACGCCGGGGCCGGCGATGATTTCCGTCACCGCGCTGGGGCAGGTTCCCTCGGGGAGGATGGTGTCGCGGGCGGGCGCGAAGCCAGGAGACATCCTGTTCGTCAGCGGCACGATCGGCGACGCCGCGCTCGGGCTAAAGGCGCGGCTTGGCGGTGGTAGCCTTGCAGGGCTGTCGGGCAATGCGCGCGCGGCGCTTGCGGCGCGCTATCTCGAGCCGCAACCGCGCAATGCGCTGGCCCGCGCCATGCGCGATTGCGCCAATGGCGGTATGGACGTGTCGGACGGATTTGTCGGCGATGTCACGAAGATGCTGGCGGCGTCGGGCGCCTCGGGGCGGATCGATCTGCGCGAGGTTCCCCTGTCGGTCGCGGCGCGCGAGGCGATCAGGTTTGACCCCACCCTGTTCGAGACAGCCGTTACTGGCGGCGACGATTACGAATTGCTGGCGAGCATTGCAGCGGACCGGGCCGCGGACTTCGAGGCCATGGCGTTGGCGGCGGGAGTCCCCGTTACGCGCGTCGGCGCGGTTTTGCCGGGCGCGGTCGCGCCGACCTTTCTCGGCCTCGATGGCGCGCAGACAATATTTACGCGCGGCAGCTTCAGTCATTTCTGAAAGATGCAATCGCGAGAAAGATTCCCTCATGGTGAGGAGCGCCCGAAGGGCGCGTCTCGAACCACGAGGGAATTGCGGCTTGAACCGAATTCTTTTCCCTCGTCCTTCGAGACGGCCCTAGCGGGCCTCCTCAGGATGAGGGAGATGAATACTCCCCCCGATCCCCGCGTTGCCAAAGCCGGCGAATGCCGCGACAAGGCGGCATGACCGACGGCCTCGCCATCGCGCCCGACCCCGACGCCGAGAGCCTCGATCTTGGCGACCGCACCGTCGCGAACTGGTTCTGGGACGGCATGCGGCAGGCCTCCACCGGCCCCATGCTGATCGTCGCCCTGAGTCTGATCGGCGTTGGCGGCATGGCGCGCGACGCCGGCTTTTCCATCGACATCGCGGTCGCCTCGACCTTGTTGATCTGGGCCGGGCCGGCGCAGCTACTGTTCTTCAGCGCGGTCGCGGCCAAGACCTCGTGGGCGGCGATCGGCGTGACGATCTCGCTGTCCTCGGTGCGGTTCGTGCCCATGTGCGTGGCGCTGCTGCCGATGTTGCGGACGAAACGCACGGGACTATTCACGCAATTGCTGGCGGTCCATTGCATCGCCGTCACGGTCTGGGCGGAAAGCATGCGGCGCCTGCCGCCGATCCCGCGCGCCGGGCGTCTGCCGTTCTTTTTCGGCTTCGCGACGATGTGTTTTGTCGGCACGAGTATTTCAACGGCGGTCGGCCATGCGCTGATCGGCGAGTTGTCGCGGCCGTTCGCCGCCGGTCTGCTGTTTCTGACGCCGATCTATTTCGTCTCGACGCTGCTGCGCGCCTCGCGCCAGCCGATCGACTGGCTGGCGCTGGTCTTCGGGCTCGCCTTCGCGCCGGTGGTGCAAATGCTGGCGCCCGATGGAATCGATTTTCTCGTGCTTGGCGTCGTTGCCGGCACCGCCGCGTTCCTCGCGCAGAAGTTCATTGACCGACGCGGAGAGCGGCTGTGAACGGCGCCCTCGATCACGGGCTGTGGCCATGGGTCGCGCTGATCCTGTTCGGCTTCCTGCCGAGCGAAATCTGGCGCGTGGTGTCGATCTTTATCTCGCGCGGGCTCGACGAGCGCTCGCCGGTTCTGGTCTGGGTGCGCGCCGTCGCGACCGCGCTGCTGGCGGGCGTCGTGGCGAAACTGCTGCTGACGCCGAGCGGCGCGCTCGCCGCCATTCCACTCATGGGGCGGCTCGGCGCGATGGCCGCGGGCCTGAGTGTGTTCTTCCTGACGCGGAAATCGGTCTTCGCGGCGGTGCTTTTCGCCGAAGCCGTGCTGATCAGCGTGGGCTACTGGGCGGGGTAGGTCAGAGCGCCGCCCTGATCCTGGCGGCGTTGGCTTCCAGCGCCGCCTTGTCGCCCATGGTTCCAGGCGGTTTGAGGGCGACGCCGTCCCAGCGCGGCAGGATGTGAAAATGCAGGTGGAAGACGACCTGCCCGCCAGCGGTCTCGTTGAACTGCTGGATGGTCAGGCCGTCGGCCTTCATCGCCGCCTTCGCGGCGGCGGCGACTGTCTGGACCCTTTGCATATAGGGGCCAAGGGCGTCGGCGGGCATGTCGAGCAATCCGCGCGCGGGCGTTTTGGGGATGACCAATGTGTGGCCCTCGCCGCGCGGCATGATGTCCATGAAGGCCAGCGCCACGTCGTCCTCGAACACCTTGTAGCAGGGCATCTCGCCGCGCAGGATTTTGGCGAAGATGTTGTCGGGTTGATAGGCGGGCGACGACATTTGGACCTCGACGTGATCGTGTTGAACAGTTGACGGCGATAGGCAGTCCTATGGCCTACCTGAAATATTCGTCAAATATTTTGGCCCAGCCCGGCAGGCTCGCCTGCAGCTTGTCGGGCTGAATATAGAGCGCGCGAAAATGGCCTATTTCCGGGCGCAATTCGGGGATGACAGGCGGCACGTTGGGCGACACCGGCAGTTCGCCGGCCTTGGCCAGGATTGTCTGTCCCTCGTCGGAAATGATGAAATCGAACAGCAGTTTTCCCGCGTTGGGATGGGGCGAGCCCTTCGTCACCGCCATGGTCACGACGACGCCGAGCGCCGGCTCCATCTTCAACCAGTCGACCGGCGCGCCCTTCGCCCTGCTGATCGTCGCGTGGTTGTTGAAGATTTGCAGCGCGATGGAATATTCGCCCGCGATGGCCTGATCGAGCACCTGACGCGCGGTCGCCTTCATGCCCGCGACATTCTGGCGCCCGAGTTTTTCGAGATAGGCGCGGCCCTTTTCCTCGCCCAGTTCGGTCAGTACGAGGCCAACAAATCCCGGCGCGGCGGACGCCACGGGAATCGTGTTCCACGCCATCTTGCCCTTCCAGCGCGGATCGAGAAGATCGTCCCAGGTTTTCGGCGCGACGCTGGCGGGCACGAGGTCGGTATTGACGCCCGGTGTCAGTACATATTCGTTGCAGGCGACCCAGTAGCCGTCTGGATCGACATCGCGCTCGGGAAGTTTGTAGGCCGGAATCCAGTGTTCCAGCAGATCCTGCTTGCGCAGGTCGATGGCGGTTGTCGTGCCATCGACGAGGTCGGCCATCATGCGACCGGCGCGCGCCTCGTTGACGACGCGCAAGACCTGTTCGGGTGGGCTGGCGCGGACGAAATCAACCTTGACGCCGTATTTGGCCTCGAAGGCGTTGGCGGCGGGCCGTACGAACTGATCGATGATCGCGGAGGTGTACCACGTCACCGAGCCCTCTTTTTTCGCGGCGTCGATCAGCGCCTGATCCGCCGCCAGCGCCGGCGCC
>CAISJZ010000100.1 GCA_903885755.1 uncultured Hyphomicrobiales bacterium
CTATCCCGATCTTCCCGATGGCACGCCAGCATTGCTGATCGATCCGGAATTTAAGCAGGAATTCGTCGCCAACGGCATCCCTTGTCTCGAATGGAATACGGTTCCGGGCCACAGCGACGACTGGAACGTTTCAGTCCACAATTATGTGGATGACGGCGATCCTCGCGCCATCGTTCTCGCGCGGTATGTGCGCGCTTGAGGTCGTGAGGCCTATTTGATGCCTTACGCGATCGCGCGGCATGAAGAAGCCGCCGGAAGGGCTATCGGGCCGCTCATCATTCGTTAACCCGCCGGGGTTCACGAAGAATCAATTCCTCCGGGTCATACTTCGCGCCATTGAATTGCGGAAAATGGAGGTTTTCATGGGCGTGGCGATTGATGCGGCGGGCGCGCAAGCGCTGCGCCATGACATTTATGGCAAGAACAAGGTCACGCGCGACGACCTCGCGAGACTCATCGACATTGGCCGCGCCGAGGGCGCGGACGCCGCTCCCGAATACGCCGATCTGCTCGCGGAGGTCGCGACCGACCTTCTCGCCGAACAGGTCGATCCCCCCCGCTACATCTCGCATTGCGACGCCGACTGGCTCATCGGCCTGTTGCAAGGCGGCGATGGCCTAGGCAACCGCGCCGAATTCGAAATGCTTGTCGGGCTCATTCGCGTCGCCGTTTCAATCCCGCCAAACCTCGCGGGCTTCGCCGTCGCGGAAATGGAAAAGACCATCATCCACGGGCATGGCGGCGAACACGCCGCTGGCGTCGTGACCCATGACGATGTCGAGGCCCTGCGCCTCGCGGTCTTCGCGGCGACGGAAGACAGTTCGCTGCATGTGACGCGCGACTCCGCCGAGGCGCTGTTCCGCATCGCCCACGCCACCGAGGGCGCGGCGAACGATCCCGGCTTCGCCGATTTCTTCGCCAAGGCCGTCGGCAATTATCTCATGGGCATCGCCTTTCATTGGACGCCGAAGGCGAGCGAGGAAATCCAGGCCGAGAAATGGCTCGATGAAAAGCCGACGCTTGGCGGTTTCCTGCATTCGATGTTTGGCGGCCATGACGACGAACAGACGAGCGCGAATCACATGGAAAGCGAGCTTGAACAGGCGATCGACGCGCGCGAACACGCGACCGAGGGCCGACGTCATCTCACCGATCTCGCCTCGTCGGTGAGCCGGCGCGACGACGCGCGCGCCTATGTCGAGAACCAGGCCGACGCGCGGGAGATGGCCGAGGCCAACAGGATCGACGATGCCGAAGCCGACTGGCTGCTCGCGCATCTGACCCGCGATGGACGCCTGTCGTCGCCCGAAACAAGCCTGCTGCGCTTTCTCAAGGCGGAATCGCCGTCGATCTCGCCGAAGCTGCAAGACATCCTCGACCGACAGGCGGCTTAGCGGACGGGTTTCCGGCGCGAAACAGGAGGGGCGCCGGGCTCGCGAGCCCGGCCTGCCGCGCGTCAGGCCTTGAGCAGCGGCCAGAAGGACTTGAACGACGTCTGCTTCGGCAGGTCCCCGAGCCATGCCAGGACCTTTCCCGCCTGATCCGCCTTCAGCGCATGTTTGGCGCAATCGCGAAACTTCGCCTCGATTTGCGCCGCGGACATGGGGTTCTGTCGGGAGCCGCTGGCGAACCAGACTTTCTTTTCATGCTTGTCGCCATTCTTCATCGTTGCGACGACCCGGCCCGGCGCCTGCGCGAGTTCATCGGCAAATTCGGCGTCGACGTGATGCGTGATCTTCGTCGAGAACGCCTTCACGCGCGGGTCTTCGATGGCTTTTTCCGTGAATGTTTCGAGCGACGGCGCGCCGTAGAGCACCGTCCACGCGCCGATATAGGGCATGCTGAACTTGGCGCTCTCGATGGTATGGGGATAGTCGCCGCCGATGCGCTGGAAAGCATTCTTGGTGACGCCTACCTCGATGCTCGCGATATCATCAACATGCCCCGCGAGTTCCTCGCGCAGGGCGAGCGCCGCGTCGATCGAGGCGTGAGAAAGCCCGCCGCAGGGATATCGCTTCAGCTTGTAGCCGGGGTCAATGATGTTGTCGGCGCGGCCAAGATCGTCGAACGCGGCGAGATCAACCGGCAGCGCGCGGCTGAATGTGGCGTAATAGCCGGCCTTGCCCTCCAGCGCGATCGGACTTGAGGTGAAGCCGCGCGCCGCGAGCATCGCCGCGGTCACGCCATTGCGCGCCGCGTTGCCGGAATGCAGCGGCTTGGTCATCGTGCCGAAATTCTCCGACACGCCGCTGGCCAGCGACACGCCGATGCCGACGACTTCGGCGATGCGGTCGCGCGGCAGTTTCAGCAGACGCGCGCAGGCGACGCCCGCCGCGATATTGCCGACCATGCCGGTCGCGTGCCAGCCCCCGAGCGCGGACGTTTGCGGGCTCGCGCGCACGAGACGCGCGGCGGTTTCGCAGGCGATGACGAAGGCCGCGATGACCTCGCGCGGGCTCGCGCCAACAGCCTCCGCGAGCGGCAGAAGCGCTGGAATGACGGCCGAAACCGCCTGTCCGCTCATGTAGGTCAGATCGAAATCCATGGCGTGGGCGGCGACGCCGTTGGCGAGCGCGGCGAGTTGCGGCCAGGTTCGGCGCGCTCGCCCGACGATCGTTGATCGGGGCGCGCCGCCTTCTTCGACAACCACTTCGAAAGCGATATGCGCGACATCCTCGCCGCTGCCCGCCAGCATGACGCCGATCGTGTCGATGAACGCCACCCTCGCCGCCTCGATGACAGCGGGCGAGGCTTTGGCGAGATCGTAATCGGTGGCGTAGGCCGCGATCCGTTCCGCGAGCCTGCCCTTGGGCGATTCCGGCGCGGCGGTTTGCGCGGCGGCGCCGCCGGGCAAGGCAAATGCGGCCGCGCCCGCCGTCAGCGCCCGCCGCCGTGTCCATCCGCCCGCGAAAATTCCCTCGCTCATGCCTCGCCTCCCCGTGTCGCGCCATTGTGTCGTGGACGCGTTGACCCAAGTATGCGCCGGGAGATCGCGGGTGTCATGCCGCGACGCGCGGCGCTATAAGAGCGCGCCCGCCGCTGGATCGTTTCATGCTGTTCTCACGCCGCCAGATCTTCGCCGCCGCGCTCGTGGCGCCAGCCGTCGCGCGCGCCGATGACGCCACGATGCTGGAGGCGAAAGCGGGCGCGTGGCGCCTGCTACCCGAGCCAGCGGCGCAAACGCCGGTGTGGACCTTCAATGGCGGGCCGCCGGGCGGGGTTCTGCGAGTGAAAAAGGGCGAGGAGGTTCGCCTGCGCCTCGACAACGGGCTCGACCAGCCGATGGCGCTGCATTTTCAGGGCATTCGCATCGCCAACGCGATGGATGGCGCGGTTGGCTTGACGCAAGCCGCCGTCCCGCCCGGCCAGTCCTTCGAGTATCGATTCACCCCGCCGGACAGTGGTTTTTGCTGGTTCCGGCCGAGCGCCTTCCCCTTCGCGGCGGAGCAGAACGCAAGGGGATTGAATGGCCTGCTGATTGTCGAGGAGCCGGAGCCGCCCGCCGTCGATCTCGATCTGCCGCTCGCGATCGAGGATTGGCGGCTGGATGACAAGGGATTGATTTCAGGCCCCTTTCCGGACACGGGCGGCGAGGGATGGATGGGCGATGCGCTCACCGTCAACGCCAGCGCGCCGCCACTTGCGATTGAGCAGAAGCCGGGATCGCGAATCCGCCTGCGATTGCTGAACGCCTGCAACGCGAGGCTGATGTCGGTCATCTTCGACAATCTGAACCCGATGGTTCTGGCGATCGACGGGCAACCCTGCGATCCCTTTGAACCCGCGAACAAAATGCTGCCGATGGGACCGGGCGCGCGGTTCGACGTGATGTTTGACCTTCCGCGCGAAGCCGACGCGACAGGCGCGATCAAGTTGCGCGGCGGCGGATTACGCAGCGATTCCAGGGGGGAAGCTGATCGCGATCTCGCTGTGTTCACGACGCGCGGCGACAAGCGCGAGGCAAGGGCGCCGATCGCCGCCCTGCCCGCCAATCCCATGCTGCCAAGGGAGATCAGGCTGGAGACCGCCAGGCGTCTTGATCTGACCATCGAGGGTCCGGGCAGGACGCCGGGTCCCGTCTGGACATTCAACCGGGGCGCGGGGGCGATCTCGGGAAAACCGCTTCTGTCGGTCAAGCGCGGGCAGGCCATAAGCCTCGGATTTATCAACAGGACTCCGGTCGCCCAGAGCATTCATGTGCATGGCCACGCCCTGCGGGTTCTGCATCTGCTTGACGATGGCTGGGAGCCCTACTGGCGGGACGCCGTGGTCATCGCGCCGGGCCGGACGGTTCGCGTCGCCTTTGTCGCCGACAATCCCGGCAAGTGGTTGATTGACAGCACGATTCTGGACCACACGGCGGGCGGGCTGGCGGCCTGGTTCGAGGTGCTCTAGGAGAGCAACGACCGCCAGACCCCCGGCAATTGCTCGGGAATATCCTCGGCGACAAGTCCTGGTCCGAAGGCGCGCGCGGCGGCGCCGTGCATCCAGACGGCGGCGCTGGCCGCTTCGAACGGCGGCATGCCCTGCGCCAGCAATCCGCCAATGATTCCAGACAGTACGTCGCCCGAACCGGCGGTCGCCAGCCACGGCGGCAGGTCAACTCCGCTGGAAGCGCGACCATCGGGATGGGCGACGACAGTGTCCGGCCCCTTGAGCAGAACGGTCGCGCCGACTTGCGCCGCCGCCGCGCGCGCGCGCGCCAGCCGCGTGCCGGTATGCGCGAACAGCCGTGCGTATTCCCCGTCGTGCGGCGTTAGCACCGCGTGCGTTCCCCGTGCGGTTATGCGTCGCGCGAGCGTCGTCGCCCGCGCGGCGAAACTCGTCAGCGCGTCCGCGTCGAGCACGACGGCGCGGCCCGGCCCGCCGGTCGCGAGGGCGGCCGAGACGAGGTCGGCGGTCGCCTCACCC
>CAISJZ010000101.1 GCA_903885755.1 uncultured Hyphomicrobiales bacterium
CGACGCGGCGGGCGGTTTCCTCGGCCTCGCGCTTGCGCTGGGCCTCGCGCTCGGCGGTGCGCGCCTCGCGGGCCGCGATGATTTCGCGGCGCTTGGCCTCGCGTTCGAGAACGGTCGGATCGTCGGGGGCTGGTCTTGCCTTGAACTTTTCAAGTAACGCCTTTCGGGCGTCGGCGGCTGCTTGCTGTCGGTCTTGAAACTTCGCGCCATTAAATGCCGGCATTGCTGTCCAGATCTGTGAGGTGGGGGAAACGATTGCGCGGTGTCCATGCCAGAGGATGGCGAGTCAATCAACCCCCGGGACCGGCGATGCTCTATTTCTCTTGGGAACGCGCCTTTTTGAGGGCGTACAGCGCTTCCAGCGCGGCGCGCGGGGTCAATTCGTCGGGATCGACACCATCGAGCATGTCGCGCAGCGCGTCGGAATGGGCGATCGTGGGCTCCGGCGCGCGCGGCTGGAACGCCGCGAAGAGCGGCAGATCGTCCACCAGCCGTTGCACTGGCGCCTGTCGCTCGCTGGCCTCGAGCTCGGACAGAATCGTCTGCGCGCGCGCCAGAACGTCTGGCGGCAGGCCCGCGAGCTTGGCGACATGGATGCCATAGGATCGATCCGCCGCGCCCTGCGCCACCTCATGTAGAAAAACGATGTCGCCGCGAAAATCGGTCACCCGCATGGTGAGATTGAACAGGCGCGGTAACTTCTTCGTGAGTTGGGTTAATTCGTGAAAATGGGTGGCGAAGAGCGCGCGCGAGCGATTTGTCTCATGCAGGCGCTCGATCGCCGCCCATGCGATCGACAGACCGTCAAAGGTCGCGGTGCCGCGGCCGATCTCGTCGAGAATGACCAGCGAACGGAGCGTCGCCTGATTGAGAATGGCCGCCGTTTCGACCATTTCCACCATGAAAGTCGATCGGCCGCGCGCCAGATCGTCCGCCGCGCCGACCCGCGAGAACAGGCGATCGACGACGCCGATGCGCGCGCGCGTCGCGGGCACGAAGGCCCCCATTTGCGCCAGCACCGCGATCAGCGCGTTCTGCCTGAGATAGGTTGATTTGCCCGCCATGTTCGGGCCGGTGACGACCGCGATGCGACCGCCGTTGGCCGCCGGGTCGGTGAGGTCGCAGGAATTGGAGATGAAGCTCTCGCCACGCGCGCGCAGCGCCGCTTCAACGACGGGATGCCGCCCACCCTCGATTTCGAACGCCAGCGAGGTCTCGACTTTCGGTCGCGTCCAGTCGCGTTTGGCCGCCAGTTCGGCCAGCGCGCAGGACACATCGAGCGTGGCGAGCGCGCCGCACGCGCGCTTGAGCGCGTCCGAATGTTGCAGAACCAGCGCGCGCAAACGCTCATGCACTTCAAGTTCAATCGCCAGCGCGCGATCGGCGGCGCTGGCGATTTTCGATTCGAGCTCGGCGAGCTCGGCGGTGGAGAACCGCATCGCGCCCTGCATGGTCTGCCGGTGGATGAAGGTCGCGTTGAGGGGCTCGCGAATCAGGTTCTCGCCCTGCGCCTGCGGAACCTCGAGAAACCAGCCGAGAAAGTTGTTGTGCTTGATGCGCAAGGTTCGCGCGTCGGCCAGATCGCAATATTTCGCCTGCAACGAGGCGACGACGCGGCGGCTTTCGTCGCGCAGCGCGCGCGCTTCATCCAGCGCCTCGATATAGCCCGAGCGCACGAAGCCGCCATCGCGCTTGTTGAGCGGCAGGTCGCCGGTGAGCGCGCCGCGCAATTCGGCTTCGAGGTCCGCGGGCAATTGCGCCAGCGCGCCGGCGGCTTCCGCTATTTCCGACGGCTGATCGCTGGCTTGCGACAGTCGCGCGGCGAGCGTCGCCGCCGCGCCCGCGCCATCGCGCAGCGCGGCCAGATCGCGTGGTCCGCCGCGGTCGAGCGCGAGGCGCGACAACGCGCGCTCCATGTCCGGCGCCGCGGCGAGCGCCTTGCGCGCGTCGGCGCGCAGCAAAACCTCCTCGATGAGGAACGCGATGGAATCCTGACGGCGTTCGATGGCGTCCACGTCGGTCAATGGGCTCGCCAGCCGCTCGGCGAGCAGACGTCCACCGGCGGGCGTCGCGGTCATGTCCATGGCCGCCAGCAGCGAGCCATCGCGCGCCCCGGCCAGCGTGCGCGTGAGTTCGAGATTGGCGCGCGTGGCCGCGTCGATTTCCATGATCGCATCGCGCCGCTCGCGCGTTGGGAAGGCCAGTGGCGGTCGCGCGCCCAGTTGCGTTCGCTCG
>CAISJZ010000102.1 GCA_903885755.1 uncultured Hyphomicrobiales bacterium
CGGTCGCCGGCACACGCTGGACCCGATGCACGCCTGATTCAAATTTCAGCCGGGCGAAGACGCCGCGCCCATTCACCTCGGCGATAATTTCCTTGTAGCCGCCCGCGGTTCCCTCGCTCGCTGAAAGAACTTCCACTTTCCAGCCATGCAGTTCGGCGTAGCGCTGATACATGCGAAAGAGATCGCCAGCGAAAAGCGCCGCCTCGTCGCCCCCGGTTCCCGCGCGCACCTCCAGAATCGCGCTGCCCTCGTCGGCGGAATCCTTGGGCAACAGCGCGACGCCAATGCCTTTTTCAAGTTCGCCGATGCGCGCCTCGGCCGCGGCTTTTTCCTCCTCGGCGAGATCGCGCATCTCGCCGTCAATGGCGCGGTCCGCGAGCATGGCTTCGACGCCCGCCAATTCGTCGCGCGCCGACCGCCATTCGCGAATGGCCTCGACCACGGGCGAAATATCGGCGAGTTCGCGCGACAGGGTGGCGAATTCCGCGCCGGCGACGCCTTCGGACAGGCGAGCCTCGATCTCCTCGTGGCGTCGCAGAATGAGATCGAGCTTTTCGGTGGGAAGCATGACAACCGGAACAAATTGGATTGCGGGGGCGGGCGATCTGGCGAACCTGGCCGCTACAACGGCACGCCCTTGGCCTCCGCGAAGGCGCGCAATCCGGCACGCAGCGAATGCCCGCCGTCATGACGATCAAGCAGGGGCAAGAGATGCGCGCGAGCCTCGCCAACATCGAGACCCAGAACCATCGCCTTCACCGGCCCGATCGAAGAGGGCGACATCGACAGGCCTTTGTAGCCGAGCGCGATCAACGCCATCGCCTCGAGCGGCCGCCCGCCGATCTCGCCACACACCGTCACCGGCTTGCCCGCCTCGTTCGCCTTGTCGGCGATAAGCTTCAGCGCGCGCAGGGCCGGCGCCGAAAGCGGATCGAAGCGATCGGACACCCGCTTGTTGTCGCGGTCCGCGGCGAACAGATACTGCATCAGGTCGTTCGATCCGACCGACATGAAATCAACCCGAGCCAGCATGTCCTCGAGCTGCCACAGCACCGACGGCACCTCGACCATGATTCCGAGCTTGAGATCGCTAGGCAGTTCGTAGCCATGCCGCTCCAGATGACGCAACTCGCGCTGCGTCATTGCCTTCGCCTCGTCGAATTCAATCGCCTCGGCGATCATCGGAAACATGATGCGAAGATCGCGCCCGCCGCCCGCCATGAGCAACGCGCGCAATTGCGAGCGCAGCAGCGCCGGCCGATCAAGACCAATGCGGATCGCGCGCCAGCCAAGCGCCGGGTTCTCTTCCTCGAAACTGCGCATGTAGGGCAGGATCTTGTCGCCGCCGATGTCGAGCGTGCGAAAGGTCACCGGCTTGCCTGGCGCCGCGTCGAGAACCGATTTGTAGAGGCTGACCTGTTCATTCAGTCGCGGGAACTGCGAGGCGACCATGAACAGCAGTTCCGTCCGGAACAGGCCGATCGAAGCCGCGCCGGTCTCGCCGACATGCGGAAGATCGACGAGTAGTCCGGCGTTCATGTGAAGTTCGATGGTAACGCCGTCGCGTGTCACCGCCGGCGTATCGCGCAGATCACGATACTGCTCCTGACGCCGCGCGCGAAACCGCGCTTTTTCAGCGTAGGCCGCTTGCAGATCCGCGGGCGGGCGCACATGTACCTCGCCGCCGCCGCCGTCAATGATGATGGCGTCGCCGTCCTCGACGAGGTTGGTGATGTTCGGCATTTCGCCGACCACGGGAAGGCCGAGCGCGCGCGCCACGATGGCGACATGGCTCGATGGGCCGCCCTCTTCCAGCACGATGCCACGCAGCTTGCGGCGGTCATAATCGAGCAGGGCGGCCGCGCCCATGGTCCGGGCCACGAGAATCGCGTTGTCGGGCAACTTGTCGTTGGCCGTGACGAAGGGTTGTCCCGTCAGCTGATGCAACAGGCGGTTGGCGAGATCGTCGAGATCGTGCAATCGCTCGCGCATATAGGGATCGGTGCTGCGCTGCAGGCGCGCGCGCGTATCGTTCTGCACGCGCTCGACGGCGGCCTCGGCGGTCAGGCCCGTCATCACGGCCTCGCGCAGCCGCCGCAGCCAGCCCGGATCATTGGCGATGAGCCGGAAGGTTTCGAGAACCTCGCGATGCTCGCCCGGACCAACATGCTCGTCGCCATCGATGAGATGATCGATCGACACGCGCAAGGCGGCGATCGCCTCGTCCAATCGGCTCTCTTCTTTTTTCAGATCTTCGGCGACGAGTTGGGCAACGACAACGCGCGGCTCGTGCAGGACCACATGGCCAAGGCCCACGCCATCGGCGATTGGCGTTCCCGTCAGCGACAGCGGCTTGCGAAGCGAAATCACCGTGCCGGCCGGCGCGAGCGATTGCAACTCGCCCGATGCTATCATCTCCGCCAGCAACATCGAGGTCGTTTGCAGAACCTCGATCTCTTCCTCGGAGTAGGATCGCCGCGCCTTGTTCTGAACGACCAGAACGCCGAGCGTGTTGCCGCCGCGCAGGATCGGAACGCCGACGAAGGAATGGTAAATTTCCTCGCCCGTTTCCGGCTTGTAGGAGAAGGCGGGATGCGACTGCGCGTCGGCGAGGGCGAGCGGCTCGGCGCTCTCGGCGATAAGGCCGACGAGGCCCTCGCCAGCGCGCATGGTCGTCAGATGGACAGCCTCGCGGTTCAGGCCTTCGGTGGCGAAAAGCTCGAGCCGTCCGTCCGAGCGCAGCACGTAGACCGAGCACACCTCCGCCACCATGTTGGAGGCAATGTGCACAACGATGCGGTCCAGACGCGTCTGCGCGTTGACCGGCTCCGCCATGACTTCGCGAAGCCGGCGCAGCAGTTGCCGGGGTCCGGCGAGTGCGCCGCGCATATGCCTGTCCCTGTCCCCGCCGTCCCGACAATCGGGATCGGCCGGCTTGCTTGAACTGGACGCCGCATCAGGCGATCCGATCCCCGTCAGCCTATACCCAATGCGGGTCGGCCACGCCAAGGAAAAGGCGCGCGCGCCGCCCGCGAAGACGTTTTTGGCCACGTGACCCCGTGACCGCCCGCCGGTCGTTCAATTGTTCGACTCGCGCCATTTTTCGTCGAATAACGACAGCGGAGGGTCCATTGGAGGTTCGAAGGGCGGCGCGGCTCAAAGACTGGAAACCATTCGACAATTGTTGACTGACGCGAGCCGGCGCTTCGGGCTTGAGTTCGGTGTCCGGCTATGGGACGGCTCGGTTGTTCCAGCCGACAATCCGACAGCCGGCCTTGCCGTGACAATCGCCGACGAAGGCGTCATCGCGGCGCTTCTGCGCCGGCCGAGGCCCGATACCCTTGCCAACCTCTGGGCTTCCGCCCGAATCGATATCGTCAATGGCACGATTTTCGATCTGGTCGCCCGCCGGCCCAAAATTCGCACCAGGCTACTCCCCAAGCAACTGGACCGGCGGCTCGCATTCAAGGCCTTCCGCCAGTTTCTGTTCTTGTCGCGCGGCGGGCCCTGGCCGCTCGTCGACATAGCCAGGGACCAGACCCGTGACGGCTGCGCCGACGCCAACAAGGCGAACATCGCATATCATTACGACGTATCGAATGCGTTTTACGCCCTCTGGCTCGATCCGGAGATGGTTTACACCTGTTCGTATTTCACCGATTAGGAAAATTCGCTGGCCCAATCGCAGATCGACAAGATGGAAATGATCTGCCGGCGCCTGCGCCTGAAGCCTGGCGAGACCCTGCAGGATCTCGGCTGCGGCTGGGGCGCGCTCATCTGTCACGCCGCGCGGCACTGCGGGGTCAAGGCGCACGGCGTGACGCTGTCGGCGCGCCAGGTTGACTGGGCCAATGAGAAAATCCAGCGTCTCGGTCTGCAAAACCACAAGGCCTATTTCGAGGCCGCATGGCGATGTCTCAAGCCCGGTGGCCTGTTCCTCAACCATGCCATTACCCGGCCAGGTAAAAGCGCCGCATCGCGCACAGGCAAGCGCCGCCCAGAGTTCGCGGCGCTGACACGCTATATCTTTCCCGGCGGCGAACTCGACTCCATCGGTCGCACGGTTACAAATCTCGAACGTCAGGGCTTCGAGGTTCTCGACGTCGAGGCCTGGCGCGAGCATTACCAACGGACATGCCGCCATTGGCACGACAATATGCTGGCGCGCTGGGACGCGTGCGTCGCCGAGGTCGGCGCGCCCAGGGCGCGCATCTGGTTGATGTATCTGGCGGCAAGTTCGATCACGTTCGAGCGCAACAATTGCGGGCTCTATCAGACCCTGTCGAGCAAACGCGTGCTCGGCGCGACGGGCCTGCCGCCGACCCGCGCCGATATTTATCGAGATGACTGGGCGTTTAGGGATTAGGCGAGCTTCGCCAGCGTCCCCGTTTCCGTCGCAAGCAGATAGTAGAAGGTGACGCGTGGTTTATCGCGATCCGCCTTCATTTTCTCGCAGACCTTTTTCATCGCGGCATCGATTGCCGCGTCGTCGGTCAGACCAAGCTTCTTCTTGGCGAAGCCGTCGCGCACGCGGCCAAGCTCCGCCGGGTCGGAACATGCAACCAGCGAGGAATCGCGATTGCGCAGCGCGATCCCGCAATATTTAACAATGTTCGCGATATGCTTGTCATCGGAGTCGGGCGCGTATTTTTTGACGTGGACGGCATGGTCGGTCATGGCATTCTCCCCTCGGGAATATTGATCATCCCCGGGAAAAGTATCGCCTTGTCCGGGCTGAACCGGCAAGCCCGCGTGTCAGCGAACCGCGACGACCGGCGTTCCGACCGATACCCGGTCAAAAAGATCAATGACATCCTCGTTGTACATGCGGATGCAGCCATAGGAAGCCGCGCTGCCGATGGACTTGCGCATGGACGGCGTCGTGCCGTGGATGGCGATTTCCGAGAGATCGAGGGTCAGCGCCCGGGCGCCCATCGGATTGTTTGGCGCGCCGCCGGGAATCAAATTCGGCATGCGCGGGTTGTCGTGCTTGACCACCGCAGGCGGGGACCAGGCGGGCTGGACAAATTTGCCGTTGACCCGCGACCAGCCGAGCCAGGCCTTGCCTGACTTGCCGATGGCGATGGGATAGCTGATCGCGCTGCCATCGCCCTGCGTCAGAAACAGACGGCGCTTGCTCTGGCTGATGACGATCGTGCCCGACGAGATGCCCTGACCCGCCCAATCGGTCGTGGCGCGCGTTATGGCCGCGCTGGCGTTGGCGCCCCCTGAGCATCCCAGGAGACCGAAACCGACGGAAAGGGAAACAAGAGCGCGTCGGCTAAAAGTCCGCGTCGTGTGCATGAGCAAAATCCGGATTTCCAGCATTCGAATGGCAAAGCCAGGACATTGAAACTTCGGGCCTTGCCGGTCGATGGATGTTCTAGCAAGAATTTCGCGGCTTGTGCGCAACACTTGCGAAAAAGGTGAACGTCGCGCCGGTCGCCCGTCCCCGCTTGCGCCCGGCCAGCCGCGTGTTATCGATGGCAAGGACGCTGAAATTTGTCGCCGGGGGGAAAGTTTCATGTCGGACGAAATCGTCGTCGGCGATGGCCAAGGCCTCGACCTGCTCAGCGCCAGCGCCGTGCGCGAGGCGCTGGTGGATTGCGCGAAATTGTTTTTCGGCGCGAAGGGGGTTGGAACAACCCTCCGGTTCGATACGTCGGGCGGGATTCTCAAGCGCGTCGCTGCGGGCGAGCAACGCGATATCTTCGCATCAGCGCTTCAACCATTGCAGGACCTCGCGGCGCGCGGCCTGATCGAAAAGCCAGTCGCCATCGGCGTGTCACGCATCGCGCTTGGCGTGCGCAAGGGAGAAGCGTCGCCCGATATCTCCACCGTCGAGAAATTCAGGCGTGTCTTGCTGGACGCCCGCGCCTTTGCCCGCGGCGACCCGGCCGGCGGCGGCACCGCTGGCAATCACCTGCATGACGTGCTGGTGAAACTCGACCTGCTGGACGCGGTGAAGGACAAATCCATCCTGCGGGTTGGCGGCTACAAGGTCATGGCGGAGGTCGCCGCGGGCCGCGCGGACTTTGGACTGACCCAGGGGACCGAAATCGCCGCCGTGGAAGGCGTCGAGATCGGGACGTGGTTGCCCGACGATATTCAGCTCGTGACAACCTATGGAGTCGCCGCGGGCAAGGCGCCGCGCGACCCGGCCCTTGTCAAGAATTTCATGGACTTCATCTCGAAAGGAGGAGGCGTCGGCGCCTTCGTCGGCGCCGGGTTCACGCCGCCATGACGCTCGATCTCCGCCCCATCACGCCTGGCTTCGCCGCCGAAATCGTCGGCCATGATTTTTCGACACCGCCTGAACGCGCGCTGGTCACGGCGATTCGGAGCGCCATCGATCAATATGGCGTTTTGATTTTTCGCGGCGACCCCGGGCCGACCGACGAACAGCATATCGCCTTTTCGAAACTGTTCGGGCCGATCGAGCAGGGCAACATCATCAAGGTTAGCGGCTTCGATCGGCGGCGTGTGCGCTATCTCGAACTCGTCGATGTCGGCAATCTCGACCCGGACGGCAATATTTTTCCAGCCGATCATCGCCGCATGCTGTTCCGCAAGGGAGACCGGCTGTGGCACGCCGATATGTCCTTCATGGACAATCGCGCGACCTATTCGATGCTGGTCGGCCACGAAGCGCCTCCCATTGGGGGCGACACGGAATTCGCCGACGCGCGCGCCGCCTATGACGCGCTGCCCGTTGAAATGCAACGCCTTGTCGATAGTCTTGAGGCGGAGCACTCCATCTGGCATTCGCGCCAGCTCGCGGGATTTCCCGAGCCGACAGAGGAAGAACTCGCGTCGCGCCCGCCGGTCCGCCACAAGTTGGCGCACACGCGAGAGGGCTCGGGCAGACGGAGCCTTTATGTCGCGTCTCACGCCTCGCATATCGTGGATTGGCCGGTGGAACTTGGCCGCGGACTGATCGCGGAACTGACCAAATTCGCGACGCAACCGCGATTTGTCTATCGACATCGCTGGCGCCAGGGCGATCTCGTCATGTGGGACAATCTGGCGACATTGCACCGCGGAACCGAATTCGAGGACACAAAATATCGACGCGACATGCGCCGCACCACCTGCCGCGAGCGCGCGATTGACTCGCGCGACGCGGGCTACGCCTGATTGATCGATGCGCGCACGCGCGCCCGGAGGGACTGATGAGGAAAATCGTTCTTGTTGCCACCGCGGGTCTCGCCGCCATGTTCGCATGCGCGCCTGCCAGCGCGCAGACGATGCCGGACTGGGACAAGGTCGTCGCGGCGGCCAGAACCGAAGGTTCGGTGACGCTCTACACCGGGCTCGTTGGCAGCGCGACAACAAAGGGCATCATCGCGGCGTTCACCGCGAAATATGGCGTGCGCGTCGATGTTCTGGAAGTGCGCGCGACCGAATTGCGTGAGCGTATCCGCACGGAAAATGTCTCCCGTCGCGCGCTCGGCGACGTGATGAACACCTCGGGCACGCAGACACGCGAAATTTCCATGGGCGATGGCACCATCGAGAAATTTGGCCCCTTGCCCAATCTTTCCACGATCTCAAAGGATATTCTGCCTTTCTGGGAAGATCGGGAGATCACGATTCCCATCTTCAATCTTCGCTATGGCCTTCTCGTGAATTCCAGTCTCGCCTCGCCGCCTCCAGCCACCTACGCCGACCTTCTCGATCCCAGATGGAAGGGCAAGATTCTTGCCGACGATTTCCGCGCGGCGGGTGGCGGACAAACCTTCTTCGCCGTGACTTACGACGCCTTCGGTCGCGCCTGGCATGAAAAGATGGCGGCGCAGGGCGTCACCTTCACCCGCGACCAGCGCGAGGCGGAGCGGCGCGTCGCGCGTGGCGAGTTCGCGATCTATCTGCCATTCCTGCTAAACTATTATCCCGCCCTCAAGGGGCTGCCCGTGAAACCGGTCGTGCTGGCGGAAGGGTCGACCTTCACACCTTACGCCGCCTCGCTGATCAAGAACGCGCCACATCCGAACGCGGGGCGACTGCTGATGGATTTCATGCTGTCGAAGGATGGACAATCGGTTTATGCGACAGAGGGAATAGCGCCCGTCATCGATGGCGTCGATGACCGCATACCCTCGGAAATCCGCGATCTCCCGAAGAAGCTTCTCGGCACGCGCAAGATCGATCCCGAGGACAAGCTGCCGAAACTCGCGAACGAACTCTACAAGTAGGCTCTTGCAGAGAGGTGGCGTTCCCTGTTCGCGATCAAACGTCGAGCGTGCTTTTGGCGAAGACCTCCTCGATCGCCACGCGGCGATCGGTGAGGCCCTGCTCGTGCAGGAATTGCGAAATCGTCTCAAGCACCTTGCGGGGACCCTTCACGCCATAGGCCAGGGGATCGGCGCTAAAACCTTTTTCAGCGTCGGGACCCAGCGCGCCGACCTCGCGCCACGGCTGCAAGGCCTTGCGCGCGTCCTTGAGCGACTTGTCCTTCGCGCGCACGAAGGCCGAATACACATTAAGCGCGATCCACGGATGCTTTTCCAGTAATTCGCGCCGCACGACAACCGTGTGATTGATGGGATAAATGCCGGTCTTGGCGTAATAGCGGCGCCCTTCCGCGGCGCCGTCGGCGAACAGCGGACGCACCGATGGCTCGCGTTCGAGATCGACGACGCTGCGATCCACGAGATTCGTGTTGGTGAGATAGAGCAGCGTCGCGTCAACCTCGCCCTTCACCATCATCTCGCCGATATTCGTGGTTGGTGGAATGCGGTTGAGCTTGACGCTCGGGGGCGGCGTGAAGCCCGTCGAGCCGCCGTGGCTCATGTCGGGCGTGCGCTCCATGAACCATTCGATGTCGCGCTGATCGACACCGAATTCATTCTGCAGAATGCCGCGCGACCAGATGGCCGAAGTTTGCTGGTACTCTGGAACCGCGACGCGCTTGCCGCGTAAATCGGCGGGCGCGTTGATACCACGATCGCTACGCACGAGAATACGGGTGTGAAAGAACATGCGGGAGGTGAAAACGGGAATGCCGACCCAGCGATGATCGCCGCGCGAGGCGGCGATCAGCAGCGACGACATCGACATTTCCGAAACATCGAAATCCGCGTATTTCAGCTGGCGCCAGAACATCTCCGAGGGATGCACGGTGGTGATGAATGGAGTGACGCTCTCGATCCCGATGTCGCCATCAATGATCGGCCGCGTGCGGGCGTTGTCGGAAAGCGCGATGCTAAGGTCCAGTCGTCCGGCGGTCATGCGTTCCGTCCCCTTTGATGTTTTTCGGCGCGGCGATCATCCGCCGTTTGTAGTCATTTCGGTGAGCCCATCAAGCCGCGGGCCAAATTGTCATTCGCCCTTGATATTGGCGGCCTTGATGACAATCCCGTCGGCCACGACCTCTTTCTTGACGAGATCGTCGAAGGCGGCGGGCGTCATGACCATGGGATCAACGCCGAGCCGCGCCAATTTTTCTTTCATGTCCGGAGATTGAAGAACCTTCTCGATCGCATTGTTCAGTTGATTGAGGACAGCGGCGGGCGTTTTCGCGGGCGCGAAAATTCCGACCCAGAATGTGTAATCCGAATCCGCGTAGCCTTCTTCCAGCGTGGTCGGCGTGTCCGGAAGCGCCGTCGCGCGCGCCGGAGCGCTGACCGCGAGCGGCTTCAAACGGCCATCGCGAATGAGCGGCAGACAAAGCGCCAGCGGGCAGAAGAAGAAATCGACGCGGCCCGCCATGATCTCCGAAATGGCCTCGGGTCCGCCTTTGAAGGGAACATGAACCCCCTCGAATCCCGCGCTCAAGCGAAGGCGTTCAGACGCGAAATGCGAGCCGCTACCGATGCCGGCGGACGCATAGGTTATGGCGCCCTTTCTGGCCCTGGCCGCGGCCACAACGTCCCTGAGCGACTTGAAGGAACTCGACGGCGATACCACCATGACCTGCGGCAGGCTCCCAAGCGGCGTGACGCCGGCAAAGTCGCGGATCGTGTCGAAGGGCGCGTCCGGGTAAAGTGAAGGGATGACCGCGTGGGCGGAAGCAGTCGCCAGCAGCGTATATCCGTCGGGCTCGGCGCGAGCGACAAGGGCCGACCCAATCGTGCCGCCAGCGCCGGGGCGGTTGTCGACAATGATGGGCTGGCCGAGATCCTGGGATAACTGGTTGAAGACCAGTCGCGGAAGCACATCGCTGGCGCTGCCGGCGGTAAAGGGAACGATGACCCGGATCGGCTTCGCCGGCCAGTCGTCGGCGAATGCGCGCCGGCCAAACGTGGACACCGCCATGGCGCCGAGGGATAGTCGGGCGAGTTCGCGACGCGTCGGATTCACCTGGCTGTCCTTTCGCACATCGTGATGTCCCTCGGCCGCGGCGAAACCAGAGCAACAGCCACCCGCGCTTTTTGACCGGTCATCAATCTGACCAGTTTTGGCCTTTTCGACAAGCCGATCAGGTCTCGGCTTTCTTCACTCCGGGAAAGGGCATGGCAAGAAGAATCGCGGCGGGCCGGTTGGTTTCGTTTTTCAACGCGCGCTTTTCGCCCGGAGCTATGCGGCAGGAATCCCATTGCCGCAATACCTCGCGCCCCGTGTCGGTGATCACCGTCACCTCACCCTCGAGAACAACGTAGAACTTCTCCATGGGCGACGCGTCGAGCGACGTACCACCGCCAGGCAGCAATTGCGACATACCCATCCAGAGCAAATCGGCGGGGCCCGCTTCGTGGCCCTGCAGGCGCAGGCAACGCATGTCGTTGTGCTCGGGCGGAAAGTAGGGCTTGGCCTCGTTGATACGCGTGATGTGCATCAGGACATCCCCGGTTTGAAGACGAGACGATCCCGCGCGGACGACAGCACGGCGATATAGGCCTCGCGCGCGCGCTCCAGCGGATAGATCGCGTGTGGGGCGATCGGGAATGGTTTGAGGTGGCCGCTGGCGAAACCCGGAAGGAGTTCGCGCAGAACGTTACCGGTGTCGGTTGATGTCAACGCCAGGGAATCAACGCCGACATAGGTGTGTCGACCGCGATAAAACGCGAAGATATCAAATTGAACGATTTTGTTGATCGCCGAAATGAAGATTTGCCGCCCGCCGATCGCGAGCGATTTCGTCCCCTGTTCGTAATAAGGATCGCCGACGCTGTTATAGACGATGTCCGCCCCCTTGCCATCGCTCAACTCGCGAACGCGCGCGGGAACATCAATACTGGACGAATCGATCACGTCGACCGGCGCGCAGGCCGTCCCGGCGAAGGGCTCGGCCCTGCGCGCGACTCCGAGGACGCGCGCGCCTTTCCATGCCGCGATCTGCGCCGCGGCCTGACCGACCTTGCCGTTGATTCCCATGATCAGGACGGTCTCGCCGGCCTTGGGAAAGCCCGAACGACGGAACCCCTCGGCCGCGGTGACGAATGGCACGCCAATCGCGGCGGCCTCCTCGCTAGACAGATTCGAAGGCTTTTCGACGACCGCGCTCGCCTCGACGACGAGATGCGAACCGTGCGTTCCATCAATCGTGATGCCGAGCTTTCCGGACGACCCGAACACTTCCTTGCCCAGAAGATGCGCCGGCCCCACGCGCACAACACCACAATAATCGCGACCCGGCGTCCTCGGCCAGACCGCGTGCGGCATCATGCCAATGGCGGCCTTGGCGTCGGATGGGTTGATCCCCGCCGCGCCGATCTCGATCAGGACCTCGCCTTCGCGCGGCGTCAACATGCGTGTTTCAAGGGCGGGCGCGACCGCCTCGATGCCAGCCGATTTCTGGACAAGGCGCAGGACGCGCGCCCGCGCCGCGCCGCTTTCCGATTGAGCCATGATCCGACTTTACTTGATCGGCGGAGTCGGCAGGCCGGATTCGCCGGGTTCAACATGGAACGTGTAGTCAAGCGTGTACCATGTCCCCTTGACGTCGACCGCCGGCGGCGTTCCCGTCTCGTGCTTCTGGTAGTCGCCGACGAGCGCCTTGGTGACGCCGAAGACAACATCGCAATCGAGATATTTGGCGCCGCTGACGAAGACCTGAGTGACCAGCGTCTTGAAGCCAGGCTTGTGAATGAGGAAATGCAGATGCGCCGGCCGCCACGGCTCGCGCTTCTGATAGAGCACGATTTCGCCCGCCGGCCCCGTGGTCGGGATGGGATAGCCCGCTGGCAGCACGGAGCGGAATGAGAAGCGACCTTCAGCGTCGGTGAAGAACTTGCCGCGAAGGTTATGATCGGCCTGCGCCTCATCCTGATTTTCATACATGCCGGTCGGCGAGGCGTGCCAAACATCGACCTCTGCTTCTGGAACTGGCTTGCCACTCTGATCGAGCACGCGCAACGACGCAAACAGGGCCGGGCCGGGCGTCGGGGAACGCACGATCGAGCCGCCCGACTGTGTCTTGGGGCTGTGCATGCGCCAGAACGGGCCAAGCAAGGCGGCCGCGGTTTCCGTCGAGCCGCTCGCGCCGTTGTTCATCAGACACACGAGCGTTGACAGTCCCAGCGTGTCGGACAGTAGAATTCCCTCATTGTGCGCGTCGTTCGTGAACGTGCCGACCCGGTTGAGCATGCCGATGCCGTATTCCCACTCGCGTTCAGTCAGGCGCACCTCCTTGGCGAAGGCGTGAATGTGCCTGACGAACGACTCCTGAATCTCGCGGATACGCGCGTCCGGCGCCCTTTCCATTGCCTTCATAACGGCGGGCGTAACGTCGTTTTCGGTCTCGATGATCATGGCAGCTTCCTCGCCGGACGTGGGTTGGCTGGACTATCTTGCAAGGGCTCGCGAGGGTCAAGACGCGGGATTCGTGGGATCGAAGTCGGGCCAGTCCGCGTCGCGCTTGCCAATAACGGCCGGTCTGGCCGGCCATGCGAAATTGAAGAAGGGATCGTTCCAGCGCAATCCGGCGTCGAACCCGGGCTTGTAAACCCGATCGATCTGGTAGAGCACGTCGCAATCGGCCTCCAGCGTCAGAAACCCGTGCGCGAGTCCGGCGGGTATGAATAATCCGCGCAACCCGATCGCATCGAGTTCAACCGCCAACGCCCGGCCAAAGCTGGGACTGCCCGGCCTGATATCGAAAATCACATCGAGAATTCCGCCGCGCGCGCAACGCACCAGCTTGGGCTCCGCCTCGGTGCAATAATGCATTCCCCGCAACGTGTGTTTCGCCGCGTTGCGCGAAATGCTTGTCTGTCTCGGATTGAAAGCCAGTCCGATGCTCGCGAACTCATCCGTGCAGGACAGTCGCGTGAAGAAGCCGCGTTCGTCCGCGTGAATGTCGGGCTCCACGATCAGGGCGCCGGCAATTTCCGTCTCCAGAAACCGCATGCGCGTCAACCTTCCACGAAGACGTGTGTACGCGGAACGGCCACGACGAAATGGCCGTCCCATTCGGAAATGAAAGCCATGTTCTGGCGCACCTCGTCCGCGATATTCCACGGCAGGATCACGACGTAGTCCGGCTTCGTTTCAGCCAGACGTTCGATCGGGACGATTGGAATATGCCCGCCCGGCGTCAGCTTGCCCTGCTTGAGAACGCTGCGATCATAAACCTCGCCTATGCGCGGATAGCCCACGCCGCAATAATTGAGAAATGTGCTGCCCTTGGCCGCCGCGCCATAGCCCGCGATCGTCTTGCCGCGTCGCTCCGCGTCGGCGACGAAAGTCAAGAACGAGTCCTTGACCGCGGCGATCCGCGCGGCGAAGCCCGTGTAGCCGTCAATCCGGTCAAGCGCCTTTTCGTGTTCGCGGCGGCGCATTTCGGCCAGTCGTTCGCCTGGCGCATGCGACGCCCCGTCGTGGCAAACGAACAACCGCAACGAGCCTCCGTGCGTGGAAAGCTCCTGCACGTCGAACACGCGCAGACCCGCCGAGGCCATGATTTTTTCGACCGTGAACAGCGATAGATAAAAGAAATGCTCATGATAAATCGTGTCGAACTGCACGTACTCGATCAGATTCATTACATGCGGAAATTCGAACGTCGCGACGCCTTCGGGCGCCAGCAATTCCGCGAAGCCGCCGACGAAATCCCTGCTGTTTGGCACATGGGCCAGCACGTTGTTCGCGGCCATCAAATCCGCCTTGCGCCCGCGCGCCGCGATTTTCCGCGCGGTTTCCACGCCAAAGAACGCGACCTCCGTGGGCACGCCGGCCTTGATGGCGATCTCCGCGACGTTGGCCGCCGGCTCGACGCCCAGCACGGGCACTCCCATGGCGACAAAATGCTCCAGCAGGTAACCGTCGTTGGATGCGATCTCGACGACGAAAGAGTCCCCACCAATCTTGAATCGACGCGCCATGTCTCGGCAATAGTGGCCCGCGTGCGCAACCCAACCGAACGATGCCGACGAGAGATAGTCGTAGTCCGAGAAAATGGCGTCCGGTGGAACGGAATCGTCCGCCTGCACCAGCAGGCAGTTATCGCAAACGCGCGTGATCAGGGGATATTTTTTTTCCGCGGCAACCTCGTCAGGGCGCAAATTGCGGTTGGCCAGAGGCGTAAGCCCAAGATCCGCGAAAACATGTCTGAGCGGCATACCGCAGAATCGGCATGCCGCGGGACCGGCGCCGGATCGCGTCATGCCCAGACTTTCCACGGCGCGGCGCCTGCTTCCCACAGGGCTTCCAGCGCGATCTTGTCGCGCAACGTATCCATCGACTGCCAGAAGCCGGTGTGTCGCCAGACCAGCAACTCGCCTTCGCGCGCGAGACCCTCAACTGGCGCCGCTTCCCACGGCGTGGAATCGCCAGCAATTCGATCGATCACGTCCGGTTCAAGCACGAAAAACCCGCCATTGATCAATCCGTCGGCGCCGGGCGGCTTTTCCATGAAATGTTCGACATTATCGCCCCTGATCGACAGCGCGCCATAGCGCGCGGGCGGCGCGACCGCTGTCAGCGTCGCCTTCCGGCCGCGCGCCTTGTGAAAAGCCACGAGCGACTTGATATCCACGTCCGAGACGCCGTCGCCGTAGGTAAAGCAGAAGCTCTGGCCGGGATCGAGATATTTGGCGACTCGCTTGAGGCGCCCGCCAGTCTGCGTATGTTCTCCCGTATCTACCAGCGTCACGCGCCACGGCTCGGCGCTCGATTGATGATAATGCACCTTGTTTTCACGCGCGTCGACCGTGACGTCCGAGTGATGAAGAAAGTAATTGGCGAAGTATTCCTTGATCATGTATCCGCGATACCCAAGACAAATCACAAAGTCGGTGATCCCGTGGTGCTCGTAAATCTTCATGATGTGCCAGAGAATGGGTCGGCCGCCGATCTCGATCATCGGCTTGGGGCGCAAATGCGATTCCTCGGAAATGCGCGTTCCCATTCCACCCGCGAGAATGACGGCCTGCATCGTCTGCTCCGCTCCGATTAGTCGATCAGGATAGCCCCGAACGCCAAACCGATGCTGTTTAGCCCCTGCGGGTCGGGCTCACAAGGTCGCGCCGGCGCCCCTTGGCGCCTAAAGCGGCATAAATTCACTCGACGACGGCGTAACTTATGAACGGCTCGTAAGTAAAACGCTGAATCCGAAGGTTGGACAGTCCCAGGGATTCGAGCACGGCCCGGGTTTCTCCGGGCCAGGTGCGATTGTTGAGTTCGTCAAAGACGATGATGCCACCCTTGGGCAAACGTGGGACGAAATGCTCAATGCAAACCTTCGTTGGTTCATATAGATCAAGGTCAAGATGCAGCAGTGAGACAACGGTTTGAGGCTCTCGGGCCAAATAGGCGGGGACGGATTGAGCGACGTCTCCAGGCACCAATTCGACCTTGGCGATGTGACCAATAAAACGGTTCGCATCGAAAATGCGTATGGCTTCCTGTAAGTCCTCCATGCAATCGGCCTTGTACCCACCAACTCGACGTTCCGCGGTGGCGACCTGACTGTGTTCGTCCTGCTCGGTTACCTTGGCAAAGCCGGCAAAGGTGTCAAATCCCAAAATTCGACGCTGCAAATTGACAGGCTCCAAAATGGAACGGCGGTCTCAAATTTGAAGCGCAACACCCGGCGGGATAGCGGGTGTTTCCATGAGACAAGCATTCAAACATATTGACGCGGGCGAGCGGGATTTCATTCACCGTCATCTGAACGAGGGCCGCAGCCGTCGCTGGATA
>CAISJZ010000103.1 GCA_903885755.1 uncultured Hyphomicrobiales bacterium
CCCGCGATCTCGCCGATACATTCGTCGTTCTGGACCGTGGCGCGGTGGTCATGGCCGGCGACAGAAACTCGATGGTGGAAAAGGATGTACGCGCCTACATGTCGGTCTGACGCCATGACGATTGTTCCCACGCACGCAAGGGCTCGCGGCGAAATCCGCGCCGAGTTTCAGGCGATCGGCGCGCGAACGGAGGCCGCCAGGCTTTTTGAATCCGGCGGCTTGCGGATGCGCTTTCCCACAACGCCTCGCGGTTGCGAAGGCGTGATTGTCAATACAGGCGGCGGCATCGCCGGCGGCGATCAGGCGAACATCGACGTGAGCGTCGGCGAGGGCGCGGACGTGACCTTGACCACCCAATCGGCGGAAAAGATCTATCGCGCGCAGAATGATTCCGCGGAGGTCGCGCTGTCGATCCGCGCCGAGGCCGGCGCGCGCGTCGAGTGGCTGCCGCAGGAAACAATCATCTTCGACGGCGCCCGCCTGTCCCGCCGGGTCGATATCGATCTCGACTCCAGGGCGTCCCTGCTGCTTGTCGAAAGCGTGATTTTCGGGCGCGTCGCCATGGGCGAACTACGCATCGAGGGCTCCTTTCGAGATCGCTGGCGCGTGCGACGCGACCGCGGGCTCATCTTCGCGGAGGACGTGCGTCTTGATGGCGACGTTACCGGGGTGCTCGACCGGCCCGCCGTCGGGCGCGGGGCGCGCGCCACGGCCACTCTCCTGCATGTCGCGCCGGACGCGGAGGAAATGATCGATCCCATTCGCGCCGCGCTGGCGGACGCGCCCTGCGAATGGGGCGCGAGCGCCTGGAACGGCATGGCCGTCGCCCGGCTGCTCTCGCCATCGCCTGAACAGTTGAGGGCTGCTATATTGACCGTCCTGCGCGCTCTGCGCGGGCGCGACGCCCCGCGCGTGTGGCAGTGATCCCAACCGGAATTCGACGATGAACCTGACGCCACGGGAAAAGGACAAGCTGCTCATCGCCATGGCCGCCATCGTGGCGCGCAAGCGGCTCGAACGCGGCGTCAAGCTCAATCATCCCGAGGCCATCGCGCTGATCACCGACTTCGTCGTCGAGGGCGCGCGCGACGGACGCACCGTCGCCGAACTTATGGAAGCCGGCGCCCATGTGGTCTCGGCCGACATGGTAATGGATGGTATCGCCGAAATGATCCATGACGTGCAGGTCGAGGCGACGTTCCCCGACGGCACCAAGCTTGTCACCGTCCACAACCCGATCCGCGGGTCGAGCCACGCCTTCACGCCGGGCGAGGTGACGACGCCCGATGGCGACATCGTCATGAACGAGGGGCGTGACACGATTACGCTCAGCGTCGCCAACAGTGGCGACCGGCCGATTCAGGTCGGCTCGCATTATCATTTCTTCGAGACGAACCCGGCGCTGAAATTCGACCGGCCGAAGGCGCGCGGAATGCGCCTCGATATCGCGGCGGGCACGGCGGTGCGCTTCGAGCCAGGCCAGACGCGCGAAGTGCGGCTGATGGCCCTTGAGGGCAAGCGAGAGGTGTACGGGTTTAGACAAGAGGTGATGGGGAAGCTTTGACTTCGACCAGCAACTGCCTTACTATTCCGATGAAATGTAAGGAATTTTGGAAATGGCTGACTTTGAAGCAAAGATCACGTCCAAAGGACAGATCACGCTGCCCTCCGGGGTCAGACGCCTTATGCGTGTGGACGCTGGCGACAAAGTCGTATTCTCACAATTGGCTGATGGCGCGTTTCGGGTCGAACCGAGGAACCGTTCGATGCGAGAGTTGCGGGGGATTATTAAGTCAGGCCCGAAAGTGTCGGGATCCGATGTTCTGAGCTGGATTGAGCAAGCGCGAAGCCGCGGAATGCCCGTCGGGCTGAAGAGGGCGATTCAGCGTCGGCCGTCTAGCCAATGATCGGCATCGACACAAATATTCTCCTGCGGTGGCTAATCGATGATAGCATCTGGCCTGATGATAATCCCGGGCAGACGGACGCGGTTTCCAATCTGCTGAACGACGATAACCAGCGTTTTTTCGTCAATTCCATGGTCCTGCACGAAACTCTGTGGATTTTGACCAAGCCATTCAAGCAACCAAAGCGCGTCATAATTGACATACTCGATCGCCTGCTCGCGTCGTCGAACGTCGAACTGCAAAATCGCGAAGCGGTTCAAGCGGCCATGCGGTCGTTTTCCGCGCTAAAAAGTGGCGTTCATGATCGGTTGATCGCGGAAATAAATACTCATTCGGGCTGCCGGACGACTTTTACCTTCGATAAAGAGGCCGCGCGCACGCCCGGGTTCGAACTGCTCAAATCAAAGCGGTGACACCATGTCCAACACCCTCACCCGCGCCGCCTATGCCGACATGTTCGGCCCCACGACCGGCGACAAGGTTCGCCTCGCCGACACCTCGCTCTTCATCGAGATCGAGAAGGATTTCACCATCCACGGCGAGGAGGTGAAATTCGGCGGCGGCAAGGTCATTCGTGATGGCATGGGCCAGTCGCAGATGTCCCGCGCGCAGGGCGCGATGGATACGGTCATCACCAACGCGGTGGTGCTTGACCATTGGGGCGTCGTCAAATGCGATGTCGGCCTGCGCGACGGGCGCATCGCGGCGATCGGCAAGGCCGGCAATCCGGAGAACCAGCCAGGCGTCACGATTGTCATCGGGCCGGGCACCGAGATCATCGCGGGCGAGGGCAAGATCCTCACGGCCGGCGGCTTCGACACGCATATTCATTTCATTTGCCCGCAGCAGATCGAGGAAGCGCTGATGTCCGGCGTCACCTCCATGCTGGGCGGCGGCACGGGGCCCGCGACGGGCACCTTCGCCACGACCTGCACGCCCGGTCCCTGGCACATCGCGCGCATGATCGAGGCGGCGGACGCCTTCCCCATGAATCTGGGCTTTGCCGGCAAGGGCAACGCGGCGACGCCCGCCGGATTGGTGGAACAGATACAAGCCGGCGCCTGTGCGCTGAAACTGCACGAGGACTGGGGCACGACGCCAGCGGCCATCGACTGTTGTCTGTCGGTGGCCGACGATCACGACATTCAGGTGATGATCCACACGGACACGCTGAACGAATCGGGCTTCGTCGAGGACACGATCAAGGCGTTCAAGGGCCGCACCATCCACGCCTTCCACACCGAAGGCGCCGGCGGCGGTCACGCGCCGGACATCATCTCGGTGGCCGGCCTGCCGAACGTCCTACCCTCGTCGACCAATCCGACGCGGCCTTTCACGCGCAACACGCTCGACGAGCATCTCGACATGCTGATGGTCTGCCATCATCTCGATGGCTCCATCCCCGAGGACCTCGCCTTCGCGGAAAGCCGCATTCGCAAGGAGACCATCGCGGCGGAAGATATTCTGCACGATCTCGGCGCGCTTTCGATGATGAGTTCGGATTCGCAGGCCATGGGCCGCGTCGGCGAAGTCATCATCCGGACCTGGCAGACCGCCGACAAAATGAAGCGCCAGCGCGGCGCCCTGCCCGAGGAGAAGGGCGACAACGACAACGCACGCGCCAAGCGGTATATCGCGAAATACACGATCAATCCCGCCATCGCCCATGGCGTGTCCCGGCAAATCGGCTCGGTCGAACCGGGCAAGCTCGCCGATCTCGTCCTTTGGACTCCGGCCTTCTTCGGCGTGAAGCCGGACCTCATCATCAAGGGCGGCATGATCGCCGCGGCCCCCATGGGCGACCCCAACGCCTCCATCCCGACGCCACAGCCCACCCATTACCGCCCGATGTTCGGCGCCTACGGTCGCGCGGTGGCCACGACATCGATGACCTTCGTGTCACAAACCTCGCTCGACAAGGGATTGGCGGCGGCGCTGCGGGTGTCGAAGCCGCTCGTCGCCGTGGCGAACACGCGCGGCGGCATCGGCAAGGCGAGCATGATCCACAATTTCGCGACCCCCCATATCGAGGTCGATCCGGAAACCTACGTGGTCAAGGCCGATGGCGCGCTGCTTTCCTGCCAACCGGTCGATGTGCTACCCATGGCGCAGAGGTATTTCCTGTTCTAGGGGATCCGCGCCGGGAGTAGAGTTTGATGATCCGCGCCAATTTCGTGAGCCCCAAGGGGGCCTGGCAGGCCAGGCCGGCCGATACGATCGTGCTCGATTTCGACGAGCGTCATCGCCGCCGCATCGCCATGACGGGCACCCGCGGGCTGGAGTTCCTGCTCGATCTGCCGGACGCGGTCATGCTGCGCGGCGGCGACGCGCTGGTGCTGGAGGATGGCCGCCTCGTCGAAATCGTGGCCGCGCCCGAGCCCCTGTCGGAAATCCGCGTGGGCGAGCCGCGCGATCTCGCCCGCCTCGCCTGGCATCTTGGCAACCGGCATCTGCCGATCCAGATCCTGCCCAATCGCATTCGCATCCGCCGCGACGAAATCATCGAGGACATGGCGCGCGGCCTTGGCGCCAAGATCGCCCATATCGAGGCGCCCTTCGATCCCGAAGGCGGCGCCTACGCGGGCCCAGAGGTCGAAGACGTCCACGTTCACGGACCGGACTGCGGCCATGACCATCATGATCACGCCGGGCATGACCATCACGCGCACGACGACCATGGCCATGGACATCACGGCCACGATCATCACAATGACGCCAAGCGCGCACATGACGATCACGGTCACGATCATGCTACACACGATCATGGCCATGACCACAAGCATGGCTGAAAGGCGCCGCGCGTGACGCACGAGTCCGCCTTCTTTTCCGACGTGTCGATCGTTGTGGACCAGTCCCTGCCTCTGCTGGCGTGGTTGTCGCCGTCCTTCCCGGTCGGAGCTTTTGCTTACAGTCATGGAATTGAAGCCGCGGTCGAGGCGGACGACATCCACGACGCGGCAACGCTGCGCGACTGGCTGACCGACATTCTGCGCCATGGCGCGGGCCTTTCGGATTCGATCCTGCTCGCCGCGGCCTGGCGCGCGGCGCGAGACGACGGAGCCAACGCGCTGGTCCGCGTCAACGAGCTGGCGCTCGCGCTGTCTCCCTCGCGCGAACGACATCTTGAAACGCTCGCGCAAGGCAACGCCTTTGTCGCGGCCATTCGCGCCGCATGGCCCTGCGCGACGATCGATCGTCTGTACGCGCTGACGGAGGCCGCGGGCGTCGCCTACCCCGTGGCGCTTGGCGTCGCGGCCTCGGGCCACGGCGTCCCGCTGGCGGCGACCCTCGACGCCTTGCTTTTGGCCTTTGCATCCAACATCGTTTCTGCCGCCGTTCGGCTCGGGCCGATTGGCCAGACCGACGGGCAGAAGATCATCGCCGCATTGCTGCCGGATATCCGGCGCGTCGCGGCTTTCGCGGTCACATCGTCGCTTGATGATCTGGGCGGCGCCGCGATGCGCTCCGACATCGCCTCCATGCGCCATGAAACTCAATATTCAAGGCTGTTTCGTTCGTGACCTATGTCATTCCCGTTTTGTTATTCGCGACGCTTGGCGCGCTCGCCGGTCTGCACGCCCATTGGGCTCGGGGCGGCGTATGGCCGGCGAGCGACGCCGAGCAATTGTCGTGGTTCGTCATTGGCGATCCCCGGCAGCCACGCATGCCGCCGCCACGCGCGATCGGGCTCGTCGCGGGTGCGCTCGCTTTCGCGGCCATCGACGCGTTGGCGCTTGGTTTTCAGCTTGGCGATCCCATCGACAGGCTCACGACCTGGACGGGCGCCGGCCTTCTCGCGGTATTCGCCGTGCGCGGCGTTGTCGGATACCTTCCGTTCTGGCGCGCGATCCATTCCGGCGAAGCCTTCACTCTCCTCGACAAGCGCTTCTATTCGCCGCTGTGTATCCTCATCGCCGAGGGGTTTTTCATTCTCGTGTCCGGAAGGCTCTGACCCATGGTCAAAACATCGTCGCACGGCCCGCTGCGCGTGGGAGTTGGCGGCCCCGTGGGGTCGGGCAAGACGGCGCTGATGGAGCAATTGTGCAAGCGTCTGCGCGATCGCTACGATCTGGCCGCGATCACCAACGACATCTACACCAAGGAAGACGCGCGTATTCTCGCGGAAACCGGCGCGCTCGCCATCGAACGCATCATGGGCGTGGAAACCGGTGGCTGTCCGCACACGGCCATTCGCGAGGACGCCTCGATCAATCTCGCGGCGATCGCGGACATGAACAAGCGCTTTCCAAATCTTGATCTCATTCTCGTTGAATCGGGCGGCGATAATCTCGCCGCGACATTCTCGCCGGAACTCGCGGACCTCACGATCTACGTCATCGATGTGTCGGGCGGCGAAAAGATTCCGCGCAAGGGAGGACCGGGCATCACCCGCTCCGATCTTCTGGTCATCAACAAGATTGATCTGGCGCCCTATGTCGGCGCCTCGCTCGACGTGATGGCGCGCGACGCAAAACTCATGCGCAAGGAACGACCATTCGTCATGGCCAACATGAAGACCGGCGAGGGCGTCGACGCGATCATCGACTTCATCGTCGGCAAGGGCGGACTGGCGGCCTGAAGCCACCCGCTGGGCTCAGACCTTTCCGCGCAGCAAGTGAATAATGCCCGAAAAATCCAGCCCGCCTTCGCCGAGCGCGTTGTGCATGGCGTATAGCTGGGCCGCGAGCGCGCCCATGGGCGTGGTCGCGCCAACGGAAATCGCGGCCTCCTGAGAAAGTTTCAGGTCCTTGAGCATCAGGGCCGAGGCGAAACCCGCCTTGTAATCGGCGTTCGATGGCGCCGTTGGCACCGGGCCCGGCACGGGGCAATAGCTCGTGGTCGACCACGATTGACCCGACGAGGTCGATACAACGTCGTACAGGGCCTGAGTCGTCAGACCCAGCTTCTCGCCAAGCACGAAGGCTTCGGCGGTCGCGATCATCGTGGCGCCCAGGATCATGTTGTTGCAGACCTTGGCGGCCTGACCCGCGCCAATGTTTCCGCAATGGACGATGCGCTTGCCCATTTTCTCGAGATACGGACGCGCGGTCGTGACCGCGAGCTCGGAGCCGCCGCACATGAAGGTGAGAGTGCCCGCCATCGCGCCGCCGACCCCGCCGGAGACTGGCGCGTCCAGAGACAGCAAACCATCGTCCTTGGCCAACGCATGGGCCTTACGCGAGGATTCAACATCAATCGTCGAGCAGTCGATGATCAAAGCGCCTTTTTTCGCGTGTGGCAGAATGCTGCGCCAGGCGGCGATCACATGCTGTCCGGCGGGCAGCATGGTGATGATGACGTCCGCGCCAGCGACAACGTCGAGCCCCGAAGCCGCTATGGTTACGCCAGCCTTCGCCGCGCTCGCGCGCGCGGCCGAGGCGATGTCGAAGCCATTCACAAGGTGGCCGGCCCTGACCAGGTTGGCGGCCATCGGGCCGCCCATGCTTCCCAATCCAACGAAGGCAACGGTCGTCATATCGGAATTTCCTTGATCAAAAAGTCGCTGGCCAAATCATGACCCTCGGTCAATTCATCCGCAAGTAGGGTTAAATTTCAGGAAATAGCCCGTACGTTTATCGCGCGAAGCGCCGGCTACGAACCGGCTGACGCCCCGCCAGTTCCGCCCCCGCATCCGGCGCGAGGCCGACGAAACTGAACACCGAAAGGCAGGACAATACCCCGATTACGAGAAACGCCGCCGCAAAGCTGCTGACGGGGAGTGTCGTCGCGTTCCCGCCAGTCCAGTGCAGCACGAAGGCCGAGATAGCCACGCCGAGCGTCAGCGCAAGCCTTTGGGCCATCTGGGAAAAACTCGTCGCCTGGCTCATCAACGGAGACTCAAGCTCGGCGAAGCCGATGGTGTTCAGCGCGGTGAACTGGAGCGATCGAAACACGCCGCCAAGGAAGATGATCCCCATCATCGCCGCCTTTGGCGTGTCCGGCGTGAATATGGCGCAGAGCGCGAGAAAAAAGCTCGCGATCAGGGTGTTCCAGATCAGAACCGAGCGGAAGCCAAATCGTCGCAGGACGCGTTTGGAGATCGTCCGCATGCCAAATGAACCGGCGGCGGACACAAACGTGACCGCGCCCGATTGCAAGGGCGTATAGCCGAATCCCTGCTGCATCAGCAGCGGCAGCAGGAAGGGCGTCGCTCCGACGCCAAAGCGGAACAACGAACCGCCGGTGACGCTGACTCGGAAGGTTGGATACTTCAGCAGCGACAGGTCGAGGATCGGGTTGTCGACCCGCCGGGCATGATAGACATACAGCGCCGTGGCGATTAGTCCGCCGATCAGCGACCCCAGCGCGATCGGATCGATCTGGTCGTGGGTGGTCAGCGCGTCAAGACCGAACAGCGTGCCGCACAGGCCGAAACTCGACAGGAAAAATCCCGACCAGTCGAAGCGCTTCACATCGGGTTCGCGAATGTCGTCGATGAAGATCGACACGAGCACGATGCCGAGGATCGCGATCGGCACGTTGAACCAGAATATCCATCGCCACGACGCCACCGTGACGATGAAGCCGCTCAGCACTGGCCCGATGATCGGACCGACGAGCGCGGGCATGCCCATCAGCGCCATGGCGGAAATGAGTTCGGATTTGGGCACCGATCGCACGAGGATCAGACGCCCCA
>CAISJZ010000104.1 GCA_903885755.1 uncultured Hyphomicrobiales bacterium
ACGTCGCCCGGATAGGCTTCGCGGCCCGGCGGGCGGCGCAGCAGCAGCGACATCTGGCGATAGGCGACGGCCTGCTTGGACAGATCGTCATAGATGATGACCGCGTGCATGCCGTTGTCGCGGAAGAACTCGCCCATGGCGCAACCCGAGAAGGGCGCCAGGAACTGCATCGGGGCTGGATCGGAGGCGGTCGCCGCGATGATGATGGAGTAGTCGAGCGCGCCGCGCTCCTCGAGCACCTTCACGAACTGGGCGACGGTCGAACGCTTCTGGCCGATCGCGACATAGACGCAATACAGCTTCTGGTTCTCGTCGGTGCTCGTGTTGAGCGCCTTCTGGTTGAGGATCGTGTCGAGCGCGATGGCGGTCTTGCCGGTCTGGCGATCGCCGATGATCAGTTCGCGCTGGCCGCGACCGATCGGGATGAGCGCGTCGACGGCCTTGAGGCCGGTCGCCATCGGCTCATGCACCGATTTGCGCGGAATGATGCCGGGCGCCTTCACGTCCACGCGGGCGCGCTTGGCGGCCTTGATCGGGCCCTTGCCGTCGATCGGGTTGCCGAGCGCGTCGACAACGCGGCCGAGCAATTCCTTGCCGACCGGCACGTCCACGATGGAGCCAGTCCGCTTGACGGTCTGGCCCTCTTTAATGTCGCGGTCGGAACCGAAAATAACGACGCCGACATTGTCGCTCTCGAGATTGAGCGCCATGCCGCGAATGCCGTTCTCGAACTCGACCATCTCGCCCGCCTGGACGTTGTCGAGCCCGTAAACGCGCGCGATGCCGTCGCCGACGGACAGAACCTGTCCCACTTCGGTGACCTGCGCTTCGTTTCCGAAGTTCGCGATCTCGTTCTTGAGGATTGCGGAAATTTCCGCGGCGCGGATATCCATCAGCCGACCTCTTTCATTTTCGTTCGAATGGCGTTGAGTTTTGTGCGGAGCGAACCATCGACCATGCGCGAGCCCAACTGGACCACGAGGCCGCCGATGATCGCGGGATCAACCTTGACGTCGACATCGACGCTTTTGCCGCCGGAGATTTCGGCGAGCGCCGTCTTGAGCGCTTCGAGATGCCGCGGCGAGAGCGCTTCGGCGACGGTGACTTTCGCCCGCGTCACGCCCTTGGCCGCGTCATTGAGTTTTCTGAAATCCGCGATCATGTCCTCGATCGCGAACAGACGGCGCTTGGCGGCCGTCAGCTTGATGAAATTGGCCGCGAGACCGCTCACGCCAAGCTTCGAGAGAATGGCGTCGAGCGCCTTGGTCTGCTGTTCGGCGGAAAAAACCGGGCTGCGAACCAGCCGCTGCAAATCGGGGTTGGCCGACACGGTATCGGCGAAGGTCCCGAGGTCGGTCGCGACCTTTTCGGTGGCCTTCTGATCCCACGCCAGATCGTACAGAGCCTGGGCGTAGCGCCCAGTCATTCCGGATACGATCGTCTGTTCCTGAGCCACGTTCGGCCTCTGGTTTGCGCCATCGTCGGGACGCCGCCGCCGTGATCAAGGAGAAACGCGCACATGGCGCCCTCTTTGCCGCGACTTTCGCCGCAACCACGTCGATCGACTGTTCGGGAACGGGGCCGCCCCCGCGTGAACGCGATTGCCCCGAGCGGGCGTCGGGTAACATATGGATTTTGGCGGCGCAACCCTGCGCGGGATTTCCGATATTGGCCTTTTGGCGCGAACGGCGTGTTGAGGCTAGGCTTCAGCCTTGGATGGTCGCGCCATCAAGGCCCCGATCGCCTCGTCAATTCCCACGCGTCCGGCCAGCAGGGCCTCGACGCTGGCGGCGATGGGCATGTCGACACCGCGCGATCGCGCCATCTCCACCAGTACCGGGGCGGTCGCCGCGCCCTCCGCCAGCTTGCCATGGCTGGCTTCGGTCGGCGCCTCGCCCCGGCCAAGCGCCATTCCGAGCGCGAAATTGCGGGATTGCTCGGAGCCACAGGTCAACACAAGGTCGCCCAGACCCGACAGGCCCATCAAGGTCTCCGGCCGGGCGCCCCAGGCCGCTCCAAACCGACGCAGCTCGGCAAAACCGCGCGCCACCAGCGCCGCCGCCGCGCTCGCCCCAAGACCGCGCCCCCGCGCGGCCCCGCAGGCGATGGCGAGAACGTTCTTGGCCGCCCCGCCGATCTCGACGCCGCGCATGTCCGTCGTGTGGTAGAGCCGGAAGGTCGATGACGTGAGGGTCGCGGCAATGCGCCGCGCCTGTTCCTCGTCAGCCGCCGCCAGGGTCACGGCGGTGGGCAGGCCGCGCGATACGTCGGCGGCGAAGCTCGGCCCTGACAGGACAGCCGCGGGATTGTTCGGCAGCCGCGCCGCCACGATCTGACTGATGAACCGTCCGGTCCCCTGTTCAATTCCCTTGGAGCACAGAACGAGGGGAGCGCCCGGCCTGATCAGCCCGGTCAGGCGGGAGGCCAGATCATCGGTCGTCTGGGCAGGGACCACCGCCATGGCGAGATCAACGTCCGCCGCGTCCGCGAGCGATTCCTCCGGGCGCACGCCAGGAGCAAGCCTGACGCCGGGCAGGCGGCGGCTTTCGCCACTGGCGCGCATCTCGGCGACATGCGCGGGATCGCGCGCCCAAAGAACGACATTGTGCCCGGCCCGCGCCGCGGCGTTGGCCAGCGCCACGCCCCATGCGCCCGCGCCGAGGACGCCGATGGATTTGAAGTCCTTTTGATCAGCCAAGGATTGACCCGCCGTTGATTGCGCGATGGTCGATATAGCATTCTCGCCACGTCCGCGCCCGAACGTCGGCGGCGCGGCGGTTCATTTCCCCGGTCCGGTCGCGATCTCCAGCCGCTCGGCGACGGTCGACAGGCGTTTGTCGCGGGTCCACAGGCCGGTTTCCGGCGTCAGCATGGCGGAGGCAAGAAGGTGCGCGTCGACGAGCCCGATGCCGGACCCTTGCAGTTCGTGCCGTTCGATGATCCCGCGAACCTCCTCGGAGGTCGCGGCCATAACCGTTGGAAGCCGGTCGAGCGCGTCAAGCACCAGCCGCCGTTGCCGCAAGGCGCCGAGCGCGATTTCCCCGATGACGAACGGGTGACACAGCACCAGCCCGGTTTCCAGAAGTCGCGCGAGCGTTTCCTCGCCAGCGCGAAGATGGTCGATCCAGACCGATGTATCGACAAGAATCAACGCGTTATGCGCCGCCGATGCGGCGGTGGTCCCAGATCAGGCTCGCTGCCGCCAAGGCGGGCAAGCCGCCTGGCGCTCTCGCGCGCCACGAGCGCCTTGAGGGCCTCGTCGATAAGCGAGGATTTTTCATGGATTCCAGTCAGTTCGCGCGCTTGCGCGACAAGCGCGTCATCCAGCGACAGGGTCGTACGCATGGCGACCTCCAGATATCGAAGCACGAATAATGGCATCATTTGATGCTGTTTTCAACATCAAGGCGCGAATCGGCTGTTGTCTCGGCGCGCCCAGATTTCCTCGAACCGCGCGACATAGGCGCTTGCCGCGTCGGCGCTTTCAATGATGATGATATCATTGTCCTGCCGCTGTTCTCCGGAAAAGGAGAAATTCGCCGAACCGCTGCGCAGATAGCGACCGTCGACGGCGTAGGACTTCAGGTGCATCAGGTCGCCGGCGGCGCTCTTGACCCGCGCCTCGACGCCCGGCGCGCGCAAGAGGCTCCCGAGCTTGCCGTCGGACCGCGCCTCCCGACCGCTGTTCTGCTCGGGATCAAGATAGATGCGAACCTTGACGCCGCGACGCGCCGCGGCGGCAAGCGCCTCGATAACCCGCCGGTCCGACAGCACATAGGCGGTCATGTCGATACGCCTTGTCGCGCGACCAATCAGATCTTCATCGACCGTCTCGAAACCGGTTCCCGGTCCATGAAACACGCGCAGGCCCGCGATGATCGGCTCGCGATCGATCGGCGCTCGCGCCGCGCCGGGGACGACGCCCATCAGGGCCGTCATGAAGACAAGGCGTTTCCACATGATCGCGACACCGCCCGGCGACGGGAATCGTCTCAGGCTTTCCCATTGTGGACGCGCTCGGCGTCCGGGTCGAGCGGCCAGCGTGGGCGCGGGGCGAAGTCCATGCCACTCGTCAGACCAAGCCGCAGTCGCTCAAGACCTGCCCATGCGATCATAGCGCCATTATCGGTGCACAATTTCGGAGGCGGCAGCACCAGCCGCAGCCCCGATTCGGCGGAGAACCGCGTCAGCGCGCCACGAATGGCGCCGTTGGCCGCGACGCCTCCGGCAACGACAAGCGCTCTCGGCGGACCGGATTTTTCTCGAAACAGCCGCAGCCCCATGCGGACACGGTCAACGACAACGTCCACCACGGCCGCCTGAAACGAGGCGCAGAGATCGCGAATATCGCCCGCGCGCAGGGTATTATGGCGCTCGACTTCGAGCCGGACGGCGGTCTTCAGCCCCGACAGGGAAAAATCAGCGTTGGGTCGACGCAGCATCGGACGGGGAAACTCAAATCGCTGCGCATCGCCCCCCTCGGCCGCTTTTTCCACCTGGGGACCCCCGGGATAGGCAAGCCCCAGCATCTTGGCCACCTTGTCGAAGGCCTCGCCAATGGCGTCATCCACCGTGGTTCCAAGCCTTCGATATTCGCCGACGTCAAGAACGCCGATGAGTTGCGTGTGCCCGCCGGACACCAGCAGCAGCAGATAGGGAAAATCCAGCCCGTCCGTCAGCCGCGCGGTCAGGGCGTGCGCCTCAAGATGGTTGACCGCGATGAAGGGCTTGCCGCTGGCCAGCGCCAGCCCCTTGCCCATGGTGAGCCCGACCATGACCCCACCGATCAGGCCAGGCCCGGCCGCGGCCGCGATCCCGTCGAGATCGGCGAGCGCGACACCCGCCTTTTCGAGCGCTTTCTCGATCATGCCATCGAGATAATCGATATGCGCCCGCGCGGCGATTTCGGGCACGACACCCCCATAGGCCACGTGTTCGGCGATCTGGCTGACGACCTCGTCGGCAAGGATTTCGCCGCAACCATCTGGCCTCAGCCGCACGATCGCCGCCGCCGTCTCGTCGCAGGTAGTTTCGATTCCCAGAACGCGCATTCAAATCCGCTTGCAAGTCCGCTCGATCGCGCCGGCTTTGAGGACGCGCCCCGACACCCTATAGTCGCGCGAACTTCCGAAGCAAATATTGATGGGACCAATGTCCTCCTTCTGGCTGAAGATCGGCACGCGCGGCTCTCCCCTGGCGCTGGCGCAGGCGCATGAGACTCGCCGCCGGCTCGCCGAAGCGCATGGTGTCGAGGAGA
>CAISJZ010000105.1 GCA_903885755.1 uncultured Hyphomicrobiales bacterium
ATTGCCTCTGCTCCAGGCGAAACGTGAAGGACGCGGGTTCCGGGCGAGCTCCAGCTCTGGAAATACCGCGCGATCCGGCGAACTGGTTTCGCCGATGGAATGAATAGGGGAGGGCCTGCTCCAGCCCTCCCCTTTTCTTCGCCCGGCGCTTGCCCTTCGACGCGCCTTTGGCCATGACTGACGCAACCGCCGGTTCCGGAGTTCTCGTGCAGCGTCAGCCGATTTTCAATATTCCCGCCGCCATTCTCGCCATCGTCGTGGCGCTTGTCGCCGTCCACGCCTACCGGGATTATATAGCCTCGGACGAAGTGGATGGCTGGATACTTTCCACCTTCGCCTTCGTTCCAGGCCGCTTCACCTTTTCGTTCGATCCCGCGGGCGTTGCGGACGTGTTCGCCAGCTTCAAGGGCGCGGACGCGGCCCCGCGCGAGGAAGTTGCGCGTTACTTCCTCGGCGATGGCAAGCCGCTGTGGTGGACGCCGTTAACCTATTCGGCCTTGCACGCCGACTGGACCCATTGCGGCGTTAACTGCCTGTGGCTCCTCGCCTTCGGCGCGCCGGTCGCCCGCCGCTTCGGAAGCGTCCGCTTTTTCGCCCTCTTCGCCGTAACCGCGATCGCCGGCGCCGCCGCGCACTGGGCGGCCCATCGCTTCGACCTCGCGCCGGTCATCGGAGCATCCGCCTCGGTGTCGGGCGCGATGGCGGCGGCGACGCGATTTATTTTTCAGCCTGGCGCGCCGCTCGGTCTTGGCGCCGGCGCGCCCGGAGATGACACATTCCGGCGACCGGCCGCCCCTCTGTCGAAGTTGTTCGTCGACCCGCGCGCGCTGCCGTTCCTGCTCATGTGGTTCGGTCTCAACTTGTTGTTCGGATTGATTTCCGCGCCGCTGGGCATCACTCAGGGGCCCATCGCCTGGGAAGCGCATGTCGGCGGCTTTCTCGCCGGGCTGTTGCTGTTTCTCCTGTTCGATCCCAGGGTGTCCAGCCCGCCGCCAGCTATTGACGATATCGACCAATTGCCTTGACGAGGTTGTTAAAGGCGCTTGCGCCCGCGCGAAAGCGGGATCATGCTGATCGAGTCGGGCCGTCAGAAGTCCCGCAGGAAACGAGAGGAGGTCTGCATGACTGTTGCTCGTATTCTCGCCGCCAAGGGCGGCGATGTCGTCACGATCCAGCCACATCGAACAATCGCCGAGGTTTCGCGCGTACTCGCCGATCGCGGCATTGGCGCGGTGGTCGTCGCCGGCGCCGATGGCGAGCCCGTCGGAATCATTTCCGAGCGCGATATCGTGCGCGCGGTCGCCCGGCATGGCGCCGGCGCCCTCAACGAGGCCGTGACGCGTTACATGACTTCGAAAGTCGTCACCACGACGGTTTATGCCACCGTGCGCGATGTCATGGAGCAGATGACCGAAGGGCGTTTCCGACACGTGCCCGTGGTCGAAAACGGCCGTCTTGCTGGCGTCGTGTCGATTGGCGATGTCGTCAAATCGCACATCGAGGAAATCGAGACCGAACATCGGGCGCTGCGAGAATATATCGCCACCGCTTGAAGATTCGATCAATCCGGGCGCTGGACGAGACCGACGTGTTCCAACTCGTGGGTCGCCCGGCGCACCGCCTCGCGGCCGGCCTCGATGAGCGCGGCGGCGCGGTGAAAATCGAACATGCCGATCCCGTCGAGGCGGGCGCGGATGAAAATGTCCGGCGGATCGCCGGCAAGGCGCGACCGCGCGATGCGGTCCTGCGTGATGTTGAAGACATCGATCATCAGGCTCGCCATGCTGGGGCCGCCATCCGCCCGGCGGCGGAACATGGCGCGCAATCCGCTGGCGTGGCCGCGCATGGCGGACAGGATGCCGCCATTGCCGTTTGCCGCCATCGCCTCGGGCTCGACGGCGACCGTTTCGGGCAGAAGCTGATCCGCGCGCATGGCGGCGATCGGTCGTCCGGCCTCGATCACGTTGATCGCGATGACGATATCCGCGCCGAGCGCGCGGCAGACGCTCACCGGCACCGGATTGACGACGGCGCCGTCGAACAGCCAGCGTTTGTCGAGGCGCACGGGCTCGAAAATGCCGGGTAGGGCGTAGGACGCCCGGATCGCGTCGGCGAGCGGTCCGCGCGTCAGCCAGACCTCATGGCCGCTGCCGGCCTCCGTTGCGACGGCGGCGAAGCGGACGGGCAGGGCCTCGATCCGCACGTCCGTCAGGCCGGTTTCGAGCTGAGCCCGCAGCCGTCCGCCGGAAATCAGACCGCGCCCCGAAAGACTCCAGTCGAGCATGGAGAAAACGCGCGTGCGCGTCAGGCTTCGCGCGAAGGCCTCGATCTCGTCGAGCCGCCCCGCCGCGGCGCAGCCGCCGACGACCGCGCCGATAGAGGTGCCGACGATGACGTCCGGCTTGACGCCCATCGCCTCGAGTTCGCGCAATACGCCGATGTGGCACCATCCGCGCGCCGATCCCGCGCCAAGCGCGATCCCGATTTTTGGCCTCGCGCGCGGCGGCTCGCCGGCTCCCGCGCCCGACTCCGCGCTGATTCGAAACAGGTTGCGACCGAATGCGCGCATGGCGTGTCCCGTTCCCGTCCGTACATCCGCGAAACTGGTTCAGTCGCGAACGTGGATGAACCGCCCGGCAATCCTCGCGCCAGACGGGTGAACACAAGCTGAAGAGAGGATCAGGCCTCGTCGATGACGAGGCGCGGCCCGGCGGAACCGTTCTCGACCCGGCGGTAGAAGCACGAACGCCTGCCGGTGTGGCAGGCCTTGCCGTCGCCGCCAGCCTCGACCCTGAGCAGGATGGCGTCCTGATCGCAATCGACGCGCATCTCGACAACCTTTTGAGTCTGGCCGGAGGTGTCGCCCTTGCGCCAGAGTTCCCCGCGAGAGCGCGACCAGTAATGCGCGACGCCCGTTTCGATGGTCAGGCGCAAGCTGTCCGCGTTCATGTAGGCGACCATGAGAATGTCGCCGGAGCGGACCTCCGTCGTGATGCAGACGATCAACCCGTCCGCGTCAAACTTCGGCGAGAAGCCGGCGCCCTCCTCGAGGGAGCGCTTGTCGCCGCGGGGCGCGAAAATACTGGCGGTCATGGAAACCTCGTTGGTTGAGGTCTTATCGCGGATTTCGCCATCTTGGACAATTCCCGCGTCCGTGTGACAAGTTCGAACCTCCTCACGGACACGATTCATGTACGCATTTGGACTTCTCGCCCTTGTCGGACTGCTCGCGGGCGCGATGAACGCAGCGGCCGGCGGCGGCACGTTCGTCAGCATGCCCGCGCTGATCTACGCCGGCGTGCCCTCGGTCTCCGCCAACATGACGAGCACCGTGGCGCTGTTTCCCGGCGCCTTCGCCAGCGCCTACGCCTTTCGCAAGGATTTCCGGCCCTTCGGCGACGCCTCGCCAAAAGTGCTGCTAGTCATCAGTCTTATCGGCGGCGCGGCGGGGGCGCTGCTGCTCATCAACACCTCCACGCGCGCCTTCGATGACATCGTGCCCTGGCTGTTGCTGTTTGGCGCCGTGGCCTTCGCCTTCGGCCGCCAGATCGGCGACTGGCTGCGCGCTCGCGTCAGGCTCGGCAAGCCTGAACTGCTCGTCGTCCAATTCATGCTGGGCGTCTATGGCGGCTATTTCGGCGGCGCGGTCGGGCTGATGATGCTGGCGGCCTGGACGATCTTTGGCGCGCGCGATCTCATCGCTATGAGCGCTGCGCGCACGCTTGTCGTCGGCGTCACCAACGCCACGGCGGTGATCTTTTTCGTGGCGCTGGGCACGATCTACTGGACGCAGGCGCTGGTGATGATGGTCGCCGGCGTCGCCGGCGGATTTCTCGGCGCGATGATCGCGAAAAGAATCCCGGTCCACAGGCTGCGGATCGGGATTTCCTGTCTCAACTTCGCGATCACGGCGGCGTTCTTCTGGAAAACATTCGGGTGAGGCTGGGGGGCGAAAAATGGCCGATAGCAAAGCCTATTCGGCGGCCTGAATCAGTTCGATATCCTTTTTCAGAAGACTATTGACGAGTTCATCGAGCGTAATGCCCCGCATCTTGGCCCGCTTCGCGAGAAAGTTCAGCACCTCGGCATCCAGATGCACCGGCGAGGCAAGAGCCGCGCCGCCGCGGTGAAATTTTCCTCGCTCGCCCTTCGAGAAATCGTATTCAGCTTTCATGGTGTCTCACCTTCGCGATACTGTCTCGCTTCCCGGCGGGTTGGTCGTCGCGCCGAAATAATCCTAACCGAAGCGCTTTCCGCGCCGAAATCCACCCAAGTATGCACGACCACGAGCAGTTTTCCAGTGGTGGCGAGGCCCAGCGTCGCCCAACGTTCTTCTTGGGAGCTGCCATCGAGAATCGACAAGGCAAGAGGATCGTGCAGTACGCTCATGGCGTCGACGAATGTGACACCATGCTTGACAATATTGCTCGCTGCCTTCGCCGGGTCCCAGTCGAACTCGATGCGCATGTTCCGCGGCGATCTCCCAACTCGCGCCAAACATAACCAAAGTTCAGCTCAGGCCTAAAATCCAACCCGCGTCGCGAGTTGGGTTATGTTCCAGCCGCCGCAAGATCACTTCATCCCGCGGACCATGGTGAAGAATCGCGCCTGTTCGGCCGGCTCGTCCCTGAACAGGCCGGTGAACCGCGTGGTGATGGTCGAGGCGCCATGCTTCTGCACGCCGCGCATGGACATGCACATATGCTCGGCGTCGATCAGCACGGCGATGCCGCGCGGCCGCAGGGCGTCGTCAATCGCCTCGGTGATCTGCGCCGTCATGGTCTCCTGCGTCTGCAGGCGGCGGGCGAAGACCTCGACCACGCGGGCGAGCTTGGAAAGCCCGACCACGCCTTCGGAGGGAAAGTAGGCGACATGGGCCTTGCCGACGAAGGGCACCATGTGGTGCTCGCAATGGGACGCGAAGGGGATATCGCGCACCAGAACCATGTCGTCGTAGCCCTCGACATCCTCGAAGACCGTCGACAGGATTTGCCCGGCGTCCTGCTTGTAGCCGCTGAACAACTCCTCGTAGGCCTTCACGACGCGCTTGGGCGTGTCTCGCAGGCCCTCGCGGGTCGGGTCATCCCCGGCCCAGCGCAACAGCACCCGGACGGCTGCCTCGGCCTCTTCCCGGGATGGTTTCTGGGCGGGTGCAATCTCATGGTTCGCGCGCGCGATACTCGGTTTTAAGGGCTTAACCACAGCGTCCATGTGGCGCCTCCATTCAGGTTGGCTTCAAAATGAATACGCATGAGGTCTGAAGCTGGACCATACGCGCACGAAAAAAATCTGCCCCTTTTTCGAACGGTGGTCGCCGACCATACGGCGGACCAGGCGATGGGTGGTTCCGTCCAGCGGAGCCACCCCCTATATAGTAAGCACGGGTTCCGCCAAAAGGCGAGAGACCCCGCGAAGGCCGACCATGCTGAACGACGTCTACAACAAACGCATTCTGGAGCTTGCCGCCGACATCCCGCGTCAGGGTCGTCTGCCCGCCCCCCAAGCGAGCGCGACCGCCCATTCGCGCCTTTGCGGCTCGACCGTGACCGTCGATGTGGCCATGAAGGACGGCAAGGTCGCCGACTTCGCCCATGACGTGAAGGCCTGCGCGCTCGGCCAGGCCTCGTCCTCGATCATGGCGCGCAACGTCGTGGGGGCGACGCCCGAGGAACTGCGTCACATTCGCGAGACCGTGCGGAAAATGCTGAAGGAGAATGGCCCACCGCCCGATGGCAAATGGGCGGATATCGCGGTGCTGGAGCCTGTGCGCGACTACAAGGCGCGCCACGCCTCGACCCTGCTGACTTTCGACGCCGTGGTCGACGCGGTCGGCCAGATCGAGGCCAAATCCCGCGAGGGCCAGCCGGCCTGACGTTACGGCAGCAAAACGACTGGTCCGGCGTGTTCGGCGCGTTCGGCGTCGATATGCGCCTGTCTGGCGTCCTTGAGCGCGTAGGTGCGCGCCGCGATATTTTTGAGCACGCCCTTTTCGACGAGATCGAACAGCTCCGAACACAATAATTTGAAGCGCGCGGGATCGCCGAGAAAATGGCTGACGCCCGGCCGCCACATGGAGAGGGTGCCCTTTAGCGACAGTTGCATGATGTCGATCGGCGGCACATGGCCCGAGGCGTTGCCATAGTTGACCAGCGTGCCGAAGGGCGCCGCGCAGTCCATGGATTTCTCGAACGTGTCCTTGCCGACGCCATCGAGCACCGCGCGCACGCCGCCCGGGATAATCTTCTTCACCTCGGGCACGAAATCGACCTGCCGATAGAGGATCGTGTGATCGGCGCCATGCTCGCGCGCGATGCGCGCCTTCTCCGCGTTGCCGACCGTGCCGATGACGATCGCGCCAAAATGCTTGCACCATTGCGTCAGGATCAACCCGACGCCGCTCGCAGCGGCATGGATCAGCACGTGGTCGCCGCGTTCGGGGCGGTAGATCCTGTTGACGATATTGGACGAGGTGAGCCCCTTGAGCATCACCGCGGCGGCCTCGATGTCCGATACGTCCTTCGGCAGATGGACGAGACGCGCCGCCGGCACGTTGCGTTCCTCGGCGTAGGAGCCGTTTTTGGCGAAGAAGCCGGCGCCGACGCCGACATAGCCAACGCGGTCGCCCGGCTTCACCTCGGTGACGCCGGGCCCGACGCTTTCAACGACGCCAGCGGCCTCGTTGCCGGGGATCAGCGGCATCGGCAGCGGGTCCTTTTGATAGAAGCCGCCGCGGCGGATGTTGATGTCGGAAAAATTCAGCGCAATCGCGGTGTGCCGCAGGCGCGCCTCGCCCGGCCCCGGCGGCGGCAGATCGATGTCCTCCCATTGCAGCACCTCGGGCCCGCCGTGGGCGTGAATGCGCATCGCCTTGACCATGAAATCCTCGTGTCGTCGGTGGCTGTAAATAGGCATGAATAGCGCGGTCGCGCGTCCCGCGCTATTTTCCCGCCAGCGCCTCGACCGCGGCTTTCGCGAAGGAAGGATCGAGCGCATCGTCGACCGTAATCTTGCCCTCGATCAGTCCCGCCGCGCGAAAAATCTCGAAGTCCTCCTTCAGACTGTCGACATTGACAGCGCCGTCGTCGCTGCTGGCGCTCAGATTGATCGAACGCAGGAACTCGCGATCCTTCACCGGCGTGTTCTCGGCGATGAGGGTGATGAATTCCTCGGCGTCCTTGCCCGCCAGCTTGCCATCCACGATGGAGGCGTTCTGCGCGCGCACGGAGCGCAGATAGGCGCGCATGAAGGCCATCGCGACGGCCTTGCGCGCGGTCCGGAAACGATCGGAATAGATCATCACCGAGATCTGGTGGCCGGGATAAATCTGGTCGTCTGTCATGAACGCGGTCGCGAAGCCCTGCCGCACGGCCTCGCTGGCGAAGGGCTCGGTGGGAAAGGCAACGTCCGCCGCGCCGTTTTGCAAGGCGACGATCTGCTGGGGAAAGCCAAGATAGACACGCTCGATGTCGGTCTCCTTCATGCCGGTCATCTGGTAGATGCGGTTGAGCGTGCCCATCGCGGAGGAGCCCGGCGCGGCGCTGGCGACGCGCAATCCCTTGAGATCGGCGAGCGTTTTGACGCGCCCGCTGTCGATGAGCGCCTTGCGCACGAGCAGCGTCTGGCTGTGCCGGCCCGGCGGCGTCGCGGACTTGTCGCCGACGATGCGGATGCCGATGTTGCGCGCGATGGCGTTGTAGAGCCCGGCGGAGGGCCCGCCCGCCGCCGCGTCGATGTCGCCAGAGGCAAGCGGGGCGATCATCCGCGCTGCGGAATCGAAATTGACGAAGTTCACGTCAAGACCCTCGGCGGCGAAATATCCCCGCTTCTGGCCTATGAAGAAGGGCAGGTCGGTGAACGAAAACGTCGTGCCGACATTGACGACCTCGGCGGCGCCGACGCCCGTCGCGGCCGCCAGACAGAACGCGAGCGCCAGCCCCCATCGATGATGCTTGAACACGATTCCTCCCGGCCCCGCGGCCCGCGCTTGCGTCGCCGCGCGAACTCGCCCACATGATCTGGCGGAACTGTAAGGGGATCGCGCGTTCTGCGAAAGGTCCCGAAGAGGCCAGACGTGTTTCGATCCGCCGCCCATTTCCTGATCCGCTCCTACCAGCTCACGCTGTCGGCGCTGGTCGGGCGCTGGTGTCGCCACGCGCCAACCTGTTCGAGCTACATGGACGAGGCGATCCAGCGTCACGGCGTCTGGGCGGGCGGCTGGATGGGCGCGGCGCGCCTGTGCCGCTGCACTCCCTGGGGGACATCGGGCTACGATCCCGTGCCCGAGGCGCTCAATCCCGCCGCCAGCGCGTTGACGCCGTGGCGTTATGGCCGCTGGCGCGGGCCGCTCGTCTGCGAACCCGCCGATGCCGACGGTCCCATCAAATCATGACTTGCTCATCGCCTGAACCGCGAGCGCGTAGAGGCGCATCCGCGCGTCGTCCGGCAGCGCCTTGAGCGCGTCGAAATAGACAAGGCCCGCGTCGCAGAGCGTTGCGTCCGGCAGGGGCGGATCGGGCAGGCGTCCGTCGAGCAGGGCGCCAATCACCGGCTTGCCAAGGCCCTGCCGGGTCAGCGCTGTCTCCAGCGCGTCGAAATCGGCGTCGGCCGGCGGGTCGCGATCAATCCGCGCCTTGTCGCCGTCGATCATCGCATCGAGGGTTGCGCTGGCCATATTCGCCAGCAGCAGTCGATTGCGGGCGGCGAAATCGAGGAAGGCCGGGCTTGCCTGTCCCAGCAGGAAATCAACGCATAGCCGCTTGTCGGCGCCCGCGAGTCCACTCAGCAATTGTTGCTGCGCGTCGAACACGCGCGCCAGCAGCGCGGGACTGGCCTTGCTCGCCATGATGCCGCGATTGCGGCGCAGGCCGCGCAGAATGTCGGAGACATAGCTTTCCGGGCTTTCGATGGTCCGGGCCGCGAGCCCGCGCCGCGCGAAGGCGTTGAGCATCCTGTCCCAGTCCGCGGGATAGACGGACGACACGCGCCGCGTGAAATCGGCGAACTCGGGCGCCTTGGCCAGACGCAGGAGGATGGCCTCGCGCTCGGCGCCGAGAGAGTCTCCGGTCGGTTGCGATGTTGCGCGGTCGAATGTCGGCGGGCGCGAGGCTTCGCGCGGTTCCGGCGGCGCGCCGCGCATCAGGCCCCACGCCAGCGCCCCGGCGAGCGTGGAGGCGACCAGCAGAAGCAACAGCCGCAGATGATGCAGGGCAAACATGCCAGGGGGTCAACCATGCCAACGGGGCGGCGCGAGGTCGCCGCGAGCAGCCACCATAGCACAGGGTTTTGGGGCCGGCAGGGGGCGTCTCACGCGTTGGCGTCGCGCCCGGCGATGGCGTAGTCGCGCAGCACCGCTTCGACATCATGTTCCGGCGCGTTGGCGTCGCCGCGCGCGGTCGCCTCCAGATGTTCGCCCAGACGTCGCGCGACCGCGACGAAGTTCCGGCCCTCCGCGATACGCTCGCGCTCATAATGCGCCAGCGCCGCGTCGATATCGCTCGTCTTCGCCAGCGCGCGCCCGAGACCGCGCGCGTCGAGCGCCGCCTTGGTGACGCCGGAGGCGACATGCGGGCGCGCGATGAAGGCGCTGTCGCCGAGCAGCGCCACGCGCCCGAACACCAGCCGCGCCTGTTCGAGATCGAAGATCGCGCTGGGGAAAGGCCGCGCCGTCCGCAAGACCACCTCGGCCATTTGCGGCGCCAGAACATTTGGCGCCGCCGTCTTCAGCGCGGCGATGATCTCGGGGCGCGTCAGATGCGGCGGGATCGCCATGCCGTGGCAATGGCCGCTCGCGTCGGTAAAGATATCGCGCAGCGCGCCGGCCCTGTCGGCGGCGCGATACCAGATCCAGTAATAGCGGCGATGGCCGGGGCGCGGATCGCCATCGCGGCCCGGCACGCCAAGGCCGAGCATCAATTCGCCGCGCGGCAGGCAGAAGGTCAGGCGTCCGAAAATCTGCTCGTGCAGGGCGGGCGGAAGATCGCTCTCCTCGATCACGCCGCGCCAGGCGAGATAGCCGGCGTAGGCAGGCGCGACATCGGGCGCGAGCAGGCCGCGTACGGTCGATTGCCCGCCATCCGCGGCGATGAGAATGTCGCCCGTCTCGCGCGCGCCGTCCTCGAACACGGCGGTCACGGAGCCCGGCGACTGCTCCACGCCGACGAGTTTTTTTCCACGTAGATAATATTCGTCGGGGAAGGCGTCGCGCAGCGGGCGATAGATTCGATCCCACGCGCCGGATACCGAATGTTGCGCGCGCCGCGCCATGATGGTTCCGCGCGCGTCGAGACAGATGCGCTCCTCGATGGCGACGCCGTGGCTCTCGTCCAGCGTCACGCCGAGCGCCGAAAACACCTCGAACAGGGCGGGCTGGGTGCCGATGCCCGCGCCGCGATCGGAGAGATCGCCGGCGCTGCGCTCGAAGATCGTCGCGTCCCAGCCAAGCTGGCGCAGATGCAGCGCCGCCAGCAATCCGCCGACCGAGCCGCCAATAACAAGCGCGCGCTTCGTGCCCAAACCCGTCTCCCCCGCGATCCCGGCGAATGCGTCGCATTCGCGGGGAGGATAGGGGGAGTTGGGG
>CAISJZ010000106.1 GCA_903885755.1 uncultured Hyphomicrobiales bacterium
CAACGGGCCGGAGTTCATCGCCAAGGCGGTTCAAGATTGGATCGCCGCCGTCGGCGCGATGACCGCCTACATCATGCCGGGCAGTCCCTGGGAGAACGGCTTCATCGAGTCCTTCAACGCGCGGCTACGCGATGAACTCCCCCTCCGTGCCAACGATGATGAGACAAAGACCCGCCGGGAGTTTACCCTTGAGGGCCGAGGTTGAATCGTCCGATGGTTATGCCCTTTATCAATGATGGAAAGACTCCTGCCGCCGCCGGCGCGACAGAGGAAGGTCACCGACCGACGGTTGTCGCGTCGCCAGCGGCGGCTTCTCCGGAGTTTTTGGACCGGCCGTTGCGGCGTTCTTTTCCGGCGAACGAGAAGTTGCGGATTCTAGGCGAAATCGATCGCGCGGCAGGCGTGCCTGGAGCGATTGGCGCTATCATGCGCCGCGAGGGGCTTTATTCATCCGCGCTTTCCGACTGGCGTCGTCAGCGCGCGGCTGGCGCTTTCGAGGCGTTGAGCCCGGTCAAGCGCGGCCCCAAGGTCGCCGAGCTCAATCCACTGGCCGCCGAACTTGCCTTGGCTTTGCGTGACAACACGCGCTTGACGAGGCGGCTTGAGCGCGCCGAGGCGATTATTGAGGTGCAAAAAAAAGTCGCGGCCTTGCTGGGACATCCGATCGAGAACGACGAGACGCCCTGATGGACGCCGTGACAAGCCTAGCGCCGGGCGGTGGCCTGATCGCGGCCAGTTGCGCGGCATTGGGCTTGTCGCGTACCAGCCTGCATCGCCGCCAAGCCCTCCGCGTGCGTCCGCCAGCGGAGGCGCGCCAAAGATCCAAGCCACCGCGCGCGTTGGCCGCCAACGAGCGTCAGGATGTCATCGATCTGCTACGCGAGCCGCGCTTCGTGGACCTCGCGCCCGCTGAAATATATGCCACCCTGCTCGACGAAGGCGTTTACCGCTGTTCAATTCGCACCATGTACCGGCTTCTGGCCGAGCATGATGAAGTTCGCGAGCGCCGCGATCAACTTCGTCACCCCGTTTACAGGAAGCCAGAACTGCTCGCGGAGGGACCCAATCAGGTCTGGTCATGGGATATCACCAAACTGATGGGGCCAGTGAAGTGGACCTATTTTTATCTCTACGTCATCCTCGACATCTTCAGCCGGCGCGTGGTGGGATGGCAGATCGCCGACGCGGAGACCGCCGCACTGTTCAAGCCATTGTTCGACGACGCCGTCATCAAGCATGACATCATGCCAGGACAACTCACCCTCCATGCCGATCGCGGCGCGCCAATGAAAGCAAAGGCGACAGCGTTGTTGCTCGCCGATCTCGGCGTCACCAAATCCCACAGCCGTCCGCACACGTCCAACGACAATCCTTTTTCGGAAAGCCACTTCAAAACTCTCAAGTATCAACCCGAATTTCCAGAACGGTTCGGATGCATCGAGGACGCCAGGGTTTACTGTCGCGCCTTTTTCAATTGGTTCAATCAGGACCATCATCATGCCGGGATCGGCTTGATGACACCGAACCAGGTTCATTACGGCCAGGCCGACGCGATCCATGCGGCGCGCCAGAAAACCCTCGACCGCGCCTTCGCCGCCAATCCCGAACGGTTCGTTGCAAATCCGCCGCAGCCGCCACGAAAGCCAACCGCCGTCTGGATCAACCCGCCGGTCCAAAAGATGGAATTGAACGAACCAATGAGAGCTTAAATTCCAGAACCGGCTGTCTCAAAGGCGTTGACACGTTCCGTCCTCGACGGCGACATTTTCTATTCGCTCGCCGAGGCAAGGATCATCATCGAAAGCTGGCGTCGGCATTACAACACCGTGCGACCTCACGGATCGATTGGTTACAAGCCGCCAGCTTGGCCGGCCCCCATTGGGTGATCCAGTTGCTATGTTAATTCAACGTCGGCCTTGGCGCTATTGCTGGCGTGGCCGGCGAAGCTGGTCCAGGTTGCGAAGCCGGCCATTGCAGAGCCTCCGGGGCTGGTGGCCTGTAGCCCA
>CAISJZ010000107.1 GCA_903885755.1 uncultured Hyphomicrobiales bacterium
CTGTTCAGCGCCGACGCGGAGCCCTTCGAGCCCGGAGAAAGGCTCGACGGAATTCTGATCGAAGGCGGAGACACGGGAAGCCGGCTGACCCGATCCCTGGGAAAACCCTTGGGAAAAGCAGCCAATCGACGCGCGTTAGGGCGCGCGCGACCTTCCGTTCAGCCCCCGGCCGGAGCTAACGAGGCGGCTTATGACGGAATTCGCCCGCCAATGCAAGCACGTGCGCGATGTTTCGAGGCGGGGTGACGGCGACGAATGCCTTCGCTATAAGCCTTGGCCAGATCGGCGGACATATTGTTTCCAGAGCGGCGCGTCACGAGGCCTTTTGCATGCCATCCTATCTTGATCTGATCCTGATCGGCGTCGTGCTGATCTCGGCGCTTCTATCGATGCTGCGCGGATTTACACGCGAAGTCCTCGCCATAGCCTCCTGGGCGGCGGCGGCGGCGGCGGCGTACTATTTCTATCCGCTGCTCGTGCCCTACGCCAAACCCTATATTTCAAAGGATCAATACGCCATCGCCGCCTCCGCGGCGGCGATCTTCTTCGTGACCCTGATCGTCGTCTCGATCATCACCGTCCGGATTTCCGACGCCATTCTGGATTCGAAGATCGGCGCCCTCGACCGCTCGCTGGGCTTCCTGTTCGGCGCGGGACGCGGCTATCTCCTGTGCGTCATCGCGTTCGTGTTTTTCGCTTGGCTGGTGCCGGAAAAATCCTACCCGACGTGGGTGCAGAACTCCAAAACCCGCGCCTGGCTTGAAGCCACGGGCGCCTCGTTGCAGGCCATGCTGCCCGAGGATCTCGACACCACGCTGTCCACGGTTCTGAAGAAACAGAAGGGCGGCGCGACCGACGAACCGCCGGCCGAAGCCATTCCGGACAAGGCCGCGCCCGACAAGGCGCCCGCATTGCGGCCGGGCCAGCGGTCTTAGCCGACCGGCGATTGACGCATTTTTAGCCAAGGATAAAACCGCCGTGGCGCGATGGTCGACGCCCGCGGCGGGCGGGCGTATGGCATAATCGTGAACGGGCGTTGAGTCGAAATCCCGAGCGGGACGCCCTATATAGATGCGGGCAGCGAGGGACGATCGATGCACGGAGCCGGTCACGTGATCCAGAGTCTTCCCGACGAACAATCCGATTCCTTTCTTCAGGATGATTTCGATCCCGAGGCCGATCGCCTGCGCGAGGAGTGCGGCGTCTTCGGCATTTTCGGACACCCGGACGCGGCCGCCATCACCGCGCTGGGCCTGCACGCCCTGCAGCATCGTGGCCAGGAAGCCGCCGGCATTGTGACGTTCGACGGCAAGCGGTTCTCGTCCGAACGCCGCATGGGCCTCGTCGGCGATCATTTTTCCTCGCGCACGACGATCGAGCGTCTGCCGGGCTCGGCCGCGGTTGGCCATGTCCGCTATTCCACGACCGGCGAAACCATTCTGCGCAATGTGCAGCCGCTGTTCGCGGAACTGGATTCCGGCGGCTTCGCGGTCGCGCACAACGGCAACCTGACCAATGGCCTCGCGCTGCGCCGCGAACTGGTGCGGCAGGGCGCGATCTATCAGTCGACGTCCGACACGGAAGTCATTCTTCATCTGGTCGCGCGCAGCCGCAAGGGCCGCATCCTTGATCGCTTCATCGAGGGCCTGCGCCAGCTCGAAGGCGCCTATTCCCTCGTCGCGCTCAC
>CAISJZ010000108.1 GCA_903885755.1 uncultured Hyphomicrobiales bacterium
ATCGACGATCTGCACTTTTCCCTCGATGAGGACGTAGTGCTCGCCCCTATGGAACAGGTGGATGACGGACAAAGCTTGACGCGCCAGCTCTTCCCGGGTGATCGCGCCGCGCCAGAGCCCCTCGCGCGAGGCGGCGAAGGCGGTCACGCGCTTCTGACCGCGTTCGGTCAGATAAACGCGTCGCTCGTCGAGCATTACGATGAAATCGACGCCCGCCTCGAAACTGGCGGCGAGATCGAGCGCCTGCGCGACTGTATTCGCGTCGATTTCGGAATCCGCCACTCCGGAAAGGATCAGAGGCGTTCTTGCTTCATCGATAAGGACGCTGTCGGCTTCATCCACGAGGGCGAAATGCAGGCCTCGAAGACGCAACTGGTCAGTTCGCGGGGAAGAATTGTAAAGCGTCTCCATCTTGAGCGTCAAATCTCCGGGCGATTGCCCCAGAATCATGCGATCGCGCAAATAATCAAAAGCGAGTTCCTTGTTCGTGCAGTAGGTGATGTCGCGGGAATAGGCGGCCCTGCGCTCCGCCGTGCTTTGACCAGAAACCACAACCCCCACGCTGAGACCCAGCATCGAATAGAGCGGCGTCATCAATTCGGCGTCGCGACGAGCCAGATAGTCATTCACCGTCACGACATGAATGGGAACGCCCGCCAGTCCGGCGGTTCCCGCGACGAGCGTCGCCGTCAGGGTCTTGCCCTCGCCCGTGGCCATTTCGGCGAGCATTCCCTTGATCATCGCGAAGGCGCCGACAACCTGAACATCGAAATGACGCATTCCGAGCACGCGCCCCGAAAGCTCCCTGATCAGGGCGAACGCCTTGGCGGTTAGTTCGTCGGGAAAGCCTGGATTGCGGCGCAGTTCGATCGCGATCTCTCGCGCCGCGGTGGTAAACGCGTCGACGTCGAGTTGTGCGTAGCGGGCCGCGTGACGTTCAACAAGTGGAAGAATTCGATGAAGACGCCTTGCTCGCAATCCGGCCGTCGCCGACATGAATTTGGCGCGCGCGGAAGCCATGAAACCATCAAGCGCTGTTTCGCGTCGCTCGGCTTTCTCGGCGTATAACCGTTGTACCGGCAGGCTTAGTTCCGTGGCGTCAGACACGGAATTGCCCCAGGAAAAATTGACGTATCGATCGCAACACGCGCCATGCGACGGCTTCGTTTCCGTGTAGAAAACGTACGTAAACGCGCGAACCCTGGGTGCGGGTCGCGACAGGATCGACTAGTTCCACGTCGAACTGAAACAAGCTGAACAACGCCTGCGGACGTTGCGTGCGCGTGGGATCGAGCGCGATGGCGCCGCCACCCCTTGTCGTTAGCGCGAGGCTCGGTACGTCCTGCTGGGCCGAAGGGACCTCGCGCAGAATGCGAGCATCCAGTTCATGCTCCAGATCCTCGACCAGATGCGCCCTGACGCCGAGGGTGCGCTGACGAATGAGGTCAACCTCCGATTGCGTCGCCAGAACGCGCACCACCGGATTGGCGGAGGCGATGACATATCCGAGGAGTTCGCCACGTTTGACAAAGCGGCCAAGTATATCGCTGGCGCGGGGCAATATGAAACGCCCTGCCTGGCCAGAAACCACCGTGAGATCATTTCTTCTGGCGCGCAGCGCCTCGAGCCTGTCCGACAGATGAGCAGCCTGCTCCTCGAACATCGCGGCCTGCACGCGGTCCATTTCCCGCACGGCGTCGAGACGTTGGCGCGCCTCGTCGAGTTGGGCCGCCATCGCCTCGATTCGCGCATCCAAAGTTGGGTCTTCAAGCGCGATGAGTGGTTGTCCAGCTTCGAATTCGGAGCCTGGAGCCGCCAGCACCCTGGCAACGAACCCCTCCGTCTTCGCCCGGATTTCGGCTTGATCCGGAACGATGATCACCCCTTCGGCGAGCGTTGCGTATGGAACCGGGATTGCGAAAAGGGCGAGCGCCGCGGCCAGCGCGATAATCGCGACGCCGCCGACCGCTCTTTCCCTGCGGCCACGCAGCCGGGGGCTGGTGGCAAGAAATCTCGCGCCCTTCAATAGTGGAAAGATGGCGATCGCGGCCAGCGCCCATGCCCCCATGACGAAGCCCACGGCGAACATCGTTGACGACAGGAACAGGGCGATGCCGAACGACACGACCAAACGATAGAGGAAGGACAGGGCGGAATAGGCAAGGAGCCATTTCTCCTCGCCCGGCGATGTCACCGGACTTACATGATCGGCGAGTCCGAGGATATATTTTTGCATGATGTGAAAGAAATATGCGTTCGCGCGCGTTCCCAGATTGGGAATCTCGACCAGGTCGGAGAAGATGTAATATCCGTCGAAACGCAATAGCGGGTTCCCGTTGAACAAAAGCGTTGAAACGCCGCCGATCAGAATTACGTTGTAGGCGATTGTCCGTCCAAGCCCGGGGGCGCCTTGCACCCAAACGATCAAGGCGATCGCCGCCAGCGCCATTTCCACCAAAATGCCGGCCGCGCCAACCACGACACGCCTGCGCTTTCGCGCGAAGGCCGCGGAAGCGGAGGCGTCGACGTAGAGAATGGGAATGAACACGAGCAGCATGACGCCGATTTCATGCACTTCGCCGCCCCAGACTTTCGTGGCGTACGCATGTCCGAGTTCGTGTAAGCTTTTGACGATTGGATAGACGCACATGATCACCGCGACGTTCTCGGCCGCTAAAACCTTGTCGGCTAGATCGGAGGTCAGTTCTGGCCAGTGCAGGACCGCTATAACCACGCCCGCCAATATGAGCGTCAGCCAGGCGAGAAAGCCGCCGATGGTGAAAATCGGCCGGACGATCGGCAATGTCAGATCAAGTAGCCTGTCCGGGTCGAACAACGGCACGCGCAATGCCAGAGGATTGCGGAGCTTCTGCATCAGTCGGCGGCGCTCGGCGGTCCGTGAGCGTTCCGCCATCTCATCGAAATCCGGTGGAATTTCGCCTTGTAGAAGATCGGCGGAATGCAATTGCGCCAAAAGCTGGATTGTCTCGTCCTGCGTTGGCGGGTCGTCTCGTGACTTTTGGCCAGCTGCTTCCCAGATGTCCCGCATCGTACGGCGGCCATCCATGAGGCACAGCATCAAATTGGCGATCGAGGACAGTCGATGAAACCGACCGGTCTGATGGTCTTGCAGAACATACCAGGCCTTGCCGCGAAAAACCTGTCGATGAATGGCGGTGTGAGTCCGCAGCCGAGGCCGAAAGTCCGCGACCCTGTACCAGGCGCTGCTGAAGAGTGATTGGCTCATGCCGCGCTCACCGCGTCCAGCGCCAGGACCAAATGCGCCACCAGTCCACGATTGGATGCAGCCATATCCAGGCCTGGTTGCGCCGGCCAATGTCGATTTTGCCGAGACCTTCCATTCCTGGTCGCAGCGCCGAAACGTCGCCGTCGACAAGCCCCTCCACGCGAAAAACGTTCCGACCTGATCGCGCTTCGGCGAGCGGCGTAATCTTGTCGATCACGAAGGTCAAAATGTCGTTTGGCAAGGCGGTGACGACAAGCTCGCCTTTCTGTCGGGGTTCGATAAAGCCGATCTCGCGCTCATCGACGTCGAGTATGACGCGATAGGACTCGAGCGGCGCGATTTCGAAAAGAACCTGACCGCGCTGGACCGCGGCGCCAATGAGTTGGCTCAGGTCTCCCGAAACAATCTGGCCAGCGATCGGCGAACGCAATTTCGTTCGGGAAAGCTGTTCATCGATCAATTTGATTTGCGCGTCGGCCTGATCGATCTGGGTCCGGACAACATTGATGGTCGCGGGTTGACGCGTCGCCAGCGCCTTGTCGTATTCAAATAGATGCTGCTGACGCTCTGTAATCCATTTCAGCCGCTCCAGCAGCAGATCGCGGTCTTCGAGCGAGGCGAGCACCGCGCCGGCCTCAACCGTGTCTCCGGCGCGCGAACCGGCGTCCTTCAGAAAGCCATCATAGGGTGCGACAACGGCTCGCCTGACAAGCCCCTCGATCTGCGCGTCCGCCTTGACCTGAAATTCGCCATTCAGCAGGGACATCAGCACAATGGCGCCAACAAATGCGATCGCGGCGATCTTCCGGGCGAAATAGCCTGGTCCGATCAGGCGCGCGATCTGCCGTTGGAAGCTTTCCCAAATCTTGGCTCCGATCCAGCGATCGTTCAATCGCTTTTCTTCCAATATCGGGCCGATGACGGAAGCAACCAGTTCTATCGTTTTGATTGTTTCGGGATCAAATGGCTCGTCGGAGGCCCGTTCGAACGTCATGGCTCCGACAAAGTGGTCGCCCACGAGCAGCGGCGTTGTCAGGATATGGCTGTCCTGCTGCGCGCGCGACAGCTCGGCGTGAGCCGAGGTGGCCACGATCATATCCGGAGGAGACGGGTAAAGAACGAGACTTCGTTGATCTAGCGCCTCGTCCATCGCCGCGCCGAGGCAACTGACGAGATTCATTTGGCGCCCGAATTGAGCCGAATGCGAGATAATCTTGACCGAAACCGTCGGACCATCAAGGAAGCCGAGGCTCACCCGCGAACATGCGCAGCGAACCGCTAGGCTTGTTACCGTCGCCATCGCGGCTGGTTCGAAGCCCTGATAATCGAGCGCTCCCCCGAGGAGATCCAGCGCGGCGCTTGAGCGATCAAGCAATCGATCCTGTTGCCCGACGCGAGATTGGCGCATTCTGTCGCGGATCCAGACGACTCCCCACTGCAATTGCCGAAGAGCGGCTTTGACATCGTCGGGGCGATTGCCGCGCAGCGAAATCGCGACCGCGCCTTTCAATTCCGCTTCGAGCAATACGGGAAACGCCACATGGGAGAGACCTACCGGGTCGGCGGATTGGAGCGAGCCATCGCCGCTCGCGACACCCCTCCGCTCGCGCAGTGCGACTTCGGCGACCGCGCCAAGCGCGGCCGACGACCCCGAACCTTCCGGCCAAAAGGCGGAGGCCTCGAAGTTGTTGGGCGTTTCAGTGGCCAGAACAACGAGACCTCGCGACGCGCCGTCAATGAGTTGGCATTGGAGCGCCAGCCACGCGCGAACACAGTCGGCGAGGTTGGCGGGGTCATTCAGACGTCTCCAAAGCGCCGGTTCGAGCGAGGAAACCTGGGTTGCCGCGGATCCGCCAAACCCGAGAGTATCCGCGCCGCTCCGCGCGGCGTCTTCTTCGGCCGCGCTATTCGCCACGAGTTCGGCGGCGGCGGGGCGCGTGTTTGGATTATGTGTCAATCCACGCTATCGCTCAACGTCGAGCGCTCCATGCCTGGTTTCATATTCGCGCAGGACACCGCCGAGAACCGCCCAGAGCCGCTTCGCGGCATATGGCGTTAATATGATCCTGTTTGTCAGGTCAACGGTCACGTCGCCTGTTGAACCCGTGACATTCCATGTCTGGTTCGTGCCGAAAAATAGGTCGACCTGTTCGCGCGTGCTTTGCACGTTGACCACATTGGCGAAATGCGTGGCCATGTCCTTGTCATTCCACACAACCGTGGCCTTGCGGGCGCCATCGGCCGAAGCGCCGCTTGCCTCGGCAACAGTCGGATTTTTTGCCATGTCCTTGGTGGCTCCTGGATAATGTTCGCGGCGATGCGCGAGAAACCGCGATATCTGCGCGGGTCGTCACGGGGATTCGTTATATCCCGATCAGAAATGGATCGCCACGCCCGCGGTCGCCGTCAACATCGCCGGTTGCAGCCAGTACTGGTTCGGCGTGTTGCCCTGTTCGGTGATGTGATCCGACGTGCGATCGAAGAGACCCTCCACGCGAACGCTCACGTTCGATGTTATAAATGTCTCAAGACCAAATCCCAACTGATAGCCCGACGTGAATTTGTTCATGGGCGTATTTGGCGCGACCGCGTTCCAATAGGCGGTGTTGGTCGAAAAATGCATCCATGACGGGCCAAACTTCAGATAAAGCAATGAACCGGGCGTCGCCAGCCATCCAGCGCGAGCCGTCAAGGCGTAAACTTGCCCGAGATTGGCGAACTGACCCAGGGCGCTGGCTCCACCATTGTGAGATGTATAAAAGGAGGCCTGATGCCAGTTCGCGTTCATTTCGATCCCGACAAGAAAGCTGGGCACGAATTGATAGTTGAATCCGATAAAAGCGCCGCCTCCGCCGTTCAGCGCTGAATATGGACCCTGCGTGCTTGGCGTCAGTTGGGTGTCGAAATACTTCATCTGGCTTCCGTTGAGCGATCCGAAACCGCCCAATTCGAAGCCGGTCCAGTTTGGCGCGGCCATTGGGTCAATGCTGGAAAGCTCATGCGATCCAGTCGCGCCGACGCCCCAGCCGGACGGCGCGTCGAACTTGTAGGATGCCCCGAGCGAGATTTGCATGAAGGACGGCTTGTAGAGATCCTGGCCTGAATTAAGCGTCAAGGTTTGCAGCGATTGCCTATAGGTCGCCTCGGCTCGCAGCGCGATGTTGGAGGTGATGAAGGTTTCAAATCCGACGCCCGCGACAAAGCCATCGAGCAGCGAGTCAAAATGCCCCGTGAAGCCCTGACTGCCGCTGACGTTGATTCTGGCCGGGCCCAATTTGCCGTAGACCATGGTGTCCGCTGATACGATATATCCTAGACGCCCGGAAATTGCTTCGATGTACCGGGTCACATGCAGAAAATCGAGCGTTGGGCCGAACTCGTTGAACTTGCCGCCGTCAAACGACTGCAAGCTGGCCTCTAGTCCGACAATCGCGCGTTCCGCGAACTGGTAGTTGAAGCCGGCGCGAAAGTTATAGGTAGGCAGAACCTTGATCGCGCCAATGGAAACCGTTGGGAAGGTGGTGGCAGGTCGTTGATAGCTCGAATTCTGAAAGCCAAGGCCCAAATCTGCGCCTAGATAAAACCCGGTCCAGTTGATTGGCGCGGGACGCGCGGACGAAGCGTTTTGGGCGGTGGCTGGCGAAGCGACGCATGCCATCGCGAGCGCCGCGACGCCAGTGTTCCAAAGCCAGTTCGACATCCCTGCAGTTCCCACCAATTCAATCTTTCCGCATTCGATGACAACATTACAACAAACCGATAAAACCCTACGGTGTCGAACTTTATACTCCGTCAACGATCCGGAGATCCGGATAAAGGTAAGGACGGCGGGATTCTATAGGTGAAATCAATTGGGTGCAAATTTTCCCAGGTGTCGGCCAAGGTCCGTCTGAACGAGGGCTCCATCTATGTTATTGAAAAGAAGATGAATATGTCTCCGCACCCCTTCCGAGTGGTCAATCGGTTTTTGCAGACCGAGCTGGATGCGCGCGGCATTCGTACCGCAATGGAGCTCGGCGTCATCGATTTTCTGGCCAGAGGTGATTCGTTTTCCCTCGAAGAGATTTCCAGACTGCGATCGGTTAATCCGAGGGGTTTGAAAATTCTAATGGATATGTTGCTGGGCAACCAGGTTGTCGAGGAAATCGACAACCGCATTTCGCTTTCCCGCGATTTTCGTGGGGCGCTGCAATTCGCCGATCTTCTGGAATCCCGAATGGCTTTCGCGGATCTGATCTGGCCGGATATCCATCAATATTTCACGCAATTGCTGAATAATATCCCTGAGTTCATGGCAAAAGCCAATGTATTCAAGCTGTTCCGTTATGACAGATGTTTCGAGATCTCTCCGCAGAACATCGCGGCGACGGCTGCATGGGTTAAATTCACGACCTGCTTGACGAAATATGAAGCCGCGAGCGTCATACAAAATGTTGACCTGACGTCCGTCGCCAATCTTGTCGATCTTGGCGGCAATTCCGGAGAGTTTGTCCTTCGAATTTGCCGGGAATATCCCGGAATTGCCGCGACCGTCGTGGATCTGCCCGTGGTCTGCCACCTGGGTCGCCAGCACATCGACGCGACCGCGTCGCGGGGAGAAGCGGATCGCATCACGTTCATCCCTGCTGACCTGCGAAATCACGCGCTTCCGCCTCCGGTCGATCTCGTGACTTTCAAGTCGGTGCTACATGACTGGCCGGACGCCGACGCCAGAACGTTCATGGATCGCGCCCGCGAAAGCGTGCGTCCAGGAGGGCGGCTGCTGATTTTCGAGCGCGAACCGATCGATCTGCGCGGTTCGCGGATTCCATATTCCATGGCGCCGGATCTGGTTTTTCTCCATTTCCTTCGTCCAGCGGAATTTTATCTTGATCATCTGGCGAAGCTTGGATTTGAATCCATCGAGTATCGACGTATCGTGCTTGATATAGGCTTCCACCTGATCGTCGCGACGAGGCCAATGTGAGCAAACGCGTGAATGTTGTCGCCGGGACAGGTCTCGTCGGAGCGAACGCGCCGTCGTGGACATGCAATTCAATGTTCGGCGAGATGCGGCCCGGCTTGGCGCGGGGGACCGCGACCCGCGACCGGACCTTTGCGATGACGGCTTCCGGAGACACGGGATTATGACGGGCTTCGCCGCTCAATCCGGACCAATTCAACGTCTTGTCATCGTTGGCGGCGGAACGGCTGGCTGGATGGCCGCGATTTATCTGAACCGGATCATGCGGGCGTTCAATCGGCAGGTCATTCTTGTCGAGTCCCCGACGCTGGGGACAATCGGCGTCGGAGAAGCAACGATTCCGCCGCTGGTGCATTTCTTTCGCGGGCTGAAGCTCGACGAAAAGGAATTAATGCGAAAATGCTCTGCGACCTACAAGCTCGGCATCAAATTCGTGGATTGGGCCGAGCCAGGAAAGGCTTACTGGCATCCCTTCGGCCATTGCGGCGCGCGAATTGACAATCTGGATCTCTTTCACTTCTGGCTCAGGCGTCGAATCGAGGCGGGGAGCAAGCTCGAATACGAGGATTATTCGACCCAGGTCAGACTAGGGGAGGCGGGGAAAGCGCCTTGGCCTTATGGAGGCGCGTCCCTCATTCAGGAGACGGCGTCCTACGCCTATCACCTTGATGCGTCGGCGCTGGCGGATTATCTTCGCGATATCGCGACGCGCGAGGGAGTCCAGCACCTTTTCGGCGATGTTCGCGACGTGGCGCTGGATCAGAAGGGTGACATCGAGTCGGTTGACATAGGCGGCGATCGAATAATTTCCGGCGATTTTTTCATCGACGCCACCGGATTCAGCGGCCGCCTCATTGAACAGAAATTGGCCGACCCCTGGATCGACTGGTCGAGACATATGCTTTGCGACAGAGCCGTTGTCATGCCCTTGCCGCGCGGCGAGGACTTCCCCCCTTACACATACTCGACCGCTCGGGAGGCTGGCTGGACTTGGCAAATCCCGTTGAACAGTCGCACGGGATTTGGCTACGTCCATTCAAGCGCGCATATCTCGACCGAGGCCGCGACCGAGACGTTGATCGCCCAAGCAGGGCTGCGAAAGGCGCGCGCGGCCGATCCACGAGTCCTGCCTTTCAGGGTCGGCCGGCGTACGAGTTTTTGGCGGCGCAATTGCGTGTCTATAGGGCTTGCGTCCGGTTTTGTGGAACCGCTGGAATCGACGGGTATTCATCTCATTCAATTCGCGATCATGTTGCTATCCGAGTATTTTCCCGACAGGTCGGAGAACGCGGCGCTGCGTCGCGTCTATAATTCTCGGATGGGGGAAATTTACGACGCCGCGCGCGATTTCATTATCCTGCATTACTATCTCTCTCGACGCGAGGAGCCATTCTGGAGAGCATCGCGCGAAGTGACTTTGCCAGATAGTTTGACTGAACTACTCGAACTCTATGACGAAACCAGCCGTATCGATTCAGCCAGACTGCTGCTGTTTCCCGCGAGTAGTTATTACTTCATACTCGCTGGAAATGGCCGTGTCCCGCGCCGTACGATCGTCGAGGCGGAACAGTCGCCAACGAGTAAGCTCTGGCATGTGCTCGACCGGATTCGCGCGGATGGCGGCGTGATCGCCGACCGAATGCCAGCCCACAAGGATTACATGGCCGAGTTGCATCGGACGTCAATCTGATGCCGGCCGACGATATCATTCGGTTGGTGCAATCGCTCGGCGCGCGTCATGGGTTCGAGAAATCCGTGAAAATTGTTCGCGGCGCGCTCTTCGACGATCGGTGCCTCCTGAGCGTTCACCATTCGGCGCTCGGCGACGCGCCGGCGTCGCGACTTGACGCGATTGCTCGTGAACTCGGCATGCCGCCGGAATTGACCGAAACCTTGCCGGCGGCGCTACTGGCCGCCGATATCGTGCACTTTGGCTTCGAGGGCGGATTGAAGTCTGAGACATATAAGATCTATCTGGAGTACGCATCCAGGACGCGCGAGGCGATGCAAGCGGCGGTTCCGTTTCCGACGCTCGTTCATCTCGCGTATAAATGGAATCCGCGCGACCGGGATGCGCGGTCAATCGCGCGTTACACTTGGTTGCCCTGCTCAAGCCTGGGTGAAATCGGGACCAAAATAGACGCCGTCGCGTCGCCGTCAGCGGCTCCCGTCGCGCTGCGATTGGCGTTGGGGCTCCTCGACAAGGTTGGAACTAGCACGCCCGCGGACAGGCTCTTTCTGATGGAGGTTGAAGAGGACGGCAATCCGCGGCGATCCTTCGACTTGAACGTTTATAACGCCCGGTTGCGGGTTGGCGATATCGCGGGCCTTCTCGCCGAGGCGATCCGCGATTTCGATGCGCTTGCGCGAGGCGGCGGGTCTATATTCGATCAACAAGCAGGGTCGGCGCTGGGGCATATTTCCGCTGGAGTCGGACGTGACGGCGAGGAATTCGCCACCATATACTATGGCGTGGAAGCACGTTAATGGTGGCTCCATGATCGCTTCGACGCATGAACTGGAGCACGCAGACGCCGCGGATCGACACGCGGATTATTGTCTGTGGGATTACCGCCCGCTCTCTTCGCCCGCCGGCAAGTTGCGATCATCGAACCTTCTGTGGCGTTCCATTGAAGCCGCCGGTGGTGGCGATCGGCTTATCGCGGCCTGCGAGGCGCTTCGCGAGGGGCTGGGCGAATTCCAGACGGTCTATGGCGTCAAGTTCGCGAATGGACGCCTCACCTTTGAGTTCTATTTTTACGACTATGCGAGGCTGGAACGTCGCGTTTCTATTTCTAGGGTGTTGGAAATAATTTCCCCGTTCGTGGACTGCCGGCTGACTTATTCGGAAGGCCGGCCCTATTTCATGTTCTCGATCGACCTAGACGAAGAGGTCGCCAGTCGCCGTCGACCCTTGGAAAAAATCAACGTCTACGTGGGAAATCCTGGCAGCAGCGTTTCCTCCGGCATATGCTATGAATTGTCGAAATCCGAGTTCCGGTTGGCGAATTTCTATTTCTTTTTCAGCGCGCGCAAGGAAATGGGAGATATCGCCGCGAAGATCGCCTGCTCGGCGCATCATGATCTCAGGGGCTTGCCCATGACGGACATTCTTCGACCGGAAATGCTCGATTGCGACGTAATTGTCGTCGCGAATAAGAAATTTGGCGACGGAATCTATTTTTCACGCCTGAAAATAGATTCTCTCGCCCGTTTTGTCGAGCGCGAGCGCTTCCCGTCGACCATCGTCGATTTTGTAAAGACAAATCGCGACGCACTCGATCATATGTTATATGATGTTGGCATGGACTATGTAGTTCAGGACGGACGGGTCGTCATCACAAAGAGCGCTTTTTACGGATTGTTGTGACAATCCAGGATCTCCCACAATCGGAAAGCTTCGGGGAGCGGCGTTTGCAGAAGTTCGAAAACCGCGATTACGTCTCGATGACCATGGAGTTCCGCTGCAACCTGCGGTGTGTTCACTGCATGATCGAAGGGACCATGGATCGACTCGCTCCCGAACCCATGAGCCGTTTCGACGATCTTCTGGCGCTGAACGCGCGAGAGAGGAGGTGGAAAGGCCTTGTTTTGACGGGATCTGAAATTACGCTGCGACGAGATCTACCGGATCTCGCTCGGCGCGCGCGGGATTCCGGTTTCCAGCATGTCCGAATTCAGTCGCACGGGATGCATCTGGCGGACGAGGCCTATGCGCGCAAGCTAGTTGACGCCGGAGTTGATGAATATTTCATCAGCGTGGCTGGTTCCGACGCGCAATCGCATGATTCAATCACAACCGTGCCGGGCTCGTTCGAGAAAACCTTGCGAGGCCTTGAAATTCTCGACGATATCGAGGGTGTGGTGACGATTACGAACAGTGTGGTGACCAACCGAAGCTTTCGTCTGATACCCGCGATCGTGGAACGACTTGGGCATTTGAAGCGCCTGACGCAAATGGAGTTCTGGGTTTATTGGCCCATGAGCGAATCCGATGAAAAGGATCTTCTGGCCTCCCACGCGGAGATAGCGCCCCACTTGCGCGCGGCGCTCGCGCGGGCTCGCGCGCTAGGCCGTGGCGTCGAGGTGAAGAATTTTCCGCAGTGCATGCTGGGCGATGACGCGGCGGCGCTCACGAATACCCAGCCGCAACTTTTCACCGACCCCGCATTCTGGCCTGAATTCATGCGAAATGGATTTTACCAGTGCCTGTTTCGCGATCGTTGCGCTTCTGTTGAGTGTCTGGGGCTCAGCACCGCTTATATCGCGAAATATGGATATGACGAAAAATTGCTGCGTCCGTTGACCTCCGTCTCTGCTTCAGGACTCTAGTGCCCCGATTCACTGGAACTGCGGGTAAAGCTGTTTGAGCTTAACGCGGGCGTCTGCGGTTGTGAATTGCCAGTCGGCTTTGGCATGGTGTTTGTTGCGATTGTCTTGCCATGCGGCGACCTCCGCGAT
>CAISJZ010000109.1 GCA_903885755.1 uncultured Hyphomicrobiales bacterium
ATTGAATACTTGGAGGAAGCCGACTGCGTCGCCGTTTCCTATCCATCTGACAAAAATAGCCTTCTTCAGCTATCTATGTCAGCCCCAAATAATAAGCCACATGTCATCCCGATCACCCCGGAGATGCGGGATATCCTGGATCGGCAGAAAGGCCGTCATTCGGACTATGTCTTCACCTATAAGGCCTTCCGCAGTGGACCGAACCCAAAGACAAAGGCGATCACGGTGAGGGGTCAATATTATCGCATGACCCAAAGCGGTCTCTATCATTGGCTAAAACGCACTTGCAAAAAGGCTGGGGTCGAAGACCTCCGCCTGCATGATTTCCGCCGGACGGCGGGCTCGCGCGTTATTTCCAAGATCGGCGATAAATCGATCGTCCAGAAAATGATGGGGCATAGTTCGATCAGAACAACGGAAGCGGCCTATGCCTTCATGTCGCATAGAGCGTATCGCTTTGGGATGGAGGCCGCGAACAAGGTCGTGAAAATCGATGGGGAAAAAGTGGGGAGTCGCGATATTTGGGCTGATGACGAGTTTATGGACGACGAAATTACGAGCAATATCAATGCGTAGCGATGAATGCTCCGGCGACGCGCCGCCGCTCGCCAAGCAGAATATTGTAGGTCGAAACGGCCGACCCTGTCGCCATGAAATCCACGCGAATGCCCGCGGCGCGCAATTGATCGCGAACCGCCGCGCCTAACGGGACAAGATTCCGGCCCGTGCCGACGATCAGCAACTCCACAGACCCCGCCGGCTCCGCGAAGAGTTCTTCCAGCGCGGTCGCGTCAATCTCGCCGGGCGTCGTCGCGGCCCAGGCGCGCACCCCGGACGGCAAGGCCAGGATTGATCCGCGATGCGACATATCGCCAAAACGAAACCCGCCGGCGCCATAGGCCTCGATGGGCCAGACGCCCGGAAGGAAACCGGAAAGCTGTGGAACGCTTTCAGCCATGGCCGCTCTCAGGCCGTGGCCTTCGCGCTCTTGCCCTCGGGCGCCGGGGCGCGCTGATCCTCGGTGCGCACGCCGAGATAGATCAGGATGGGCGAACAGATGAACACCGACGAGTAGGTCGCCACGAACAGGCCCCACAGCATCGCGATCGAGAACGACCGGATAACGTGCCCGCCAAAGATCACCAGCGACAGCAGCGCCAGAAACACGGTTGTCGCGGTCATGATCGTGCGCGGCAACACCGCGTTGACCGACAGGTCGATCATGTCGGCGATCGGCATTTTCTTGTATTTGCGCATCATTTCGCGAATTCGGTCGAGCACGACGACGGTTTCGTTCAGGGAATAGCCGACGATGGTCAGAATGGCGGCGATCGACGTCGTGTTGAATTCAAGCTGCGTGATCGAGAAAAAACCGACTGTCAGCAAGAGATCGTGCATGGTCGCGATGACCGCGCCAACGGCGAACTGCCACTCGAACCGGAACCAAAGATAGGTCAGCACCGCCACGATCGACAGAACGACGCCAAGCGTGCCCGACTGCACGAGCTCTCCGGAAACACGCGGACCCACCACCTCGACGCGGCGGAACTCGTAGGCGTCGCCGACGGCTGCCTTGACCCTGTCCACCGCCGCCTGCTGGGCGGCGTCGCCGCCCGGCTGCACGCGTACGCGCATGGTCAGATCGGTGTCGTTGCCGAAGGACTGCACCTCGACATCGCCGAGGCCGAGCTTGTCGCCGAGACCGCGCAACGACGCGAGATCGGCCGCGCCCGTCTTGGCGCGCAATTCCATCAGCGTTCCGCCGGCGAAGTCGATGCCGAAGTTCATGCCGATGGCCAGGAACATGATCACCGAGATGATCGACATTATGGCGGAGAACGGGTAGCTCACGCGCCGGAAGCGCATGAATCCGAACTTGGTGTTTTCCGGCGCGAGGCGCAGCAGTTTCATGTGTCTGTCCCTCAGATCGGCAGGGTCTTGGGACGCGCCCAACGATACCACAGCGCGATCATCATGCGGGTCATCGTCACGGCGGTGACGATGGTGGTCAGAATGCCGAGACCGAGCGAGACGGCGAAGCCGCGCACCGGGCCCGAGCCAAGAAAATACAGGATCACCGCGGCCACCATCATGGTGGCGTTGGAGTCGACGATCGTGGCGAAGGCGCGGGTGAAGCCCGCGTCCAGCGCCGAGACGACGGAGCGGCCCGCCTTCGCCTCCTCGCGGATGCGCTCGTAGATCAGCACGTTCGAATCGACCGCCATGCCGATGGTCAGAACGATGCCGGCGATGCCGGGCAGCGTCAGCGTCGCGCGCAACAGGATCAGCGAGGCGAAGATCAGAGCAATATGCACAAGCAGCGCGAGATCGGCGAAGACGCCGAATATGCCGTAGGTCGTCAGCATGTAGATGACGACCAGAACGGCGCCGACATAGGCGGCCTTCTTGCCGGCGTCGATGGAATCCTGCCCGAGGCCGGGCCCGACGGTGCGTTCCTCGACGATGGTCAGCTTGGCCGGCAGCGCGCCGGCGCGCAGCAGGATCGACAGGTTGTTGGCCTGCTCGACGGTGAATCGGCCGGAAATCTGGCCGGAGCCGCCGGTGATGGGGCCGAGAATGCGCGGCGCCGAAATCACCTTGTTGTCGAGCACGATGGCGAAGGGCTTTCCGACATTCGCGCTGGTGACCTCGCCGAATTTCTGGCCGCCGCGGATATTGAAGCGGAAATTGACGACGGGCTCGGACGAGCGCTGGTCGAAGCCCGGCTGGGCGTCGGTCAGGTCCTCGCCCTGCACCATGATCTGCTTTTCCACCGGCAGGAGGCCTGGCTGGTCGGTTTGCGGCAACTGGTCGACATCGGACGGGCTCGCGCCGGGATCGGCGACAAGGCGGAATTCGAGTTTCGCTGTGGTGCCAACGATTTCCTTCAGGCGATTGGTGTCCTGAAGGCCGGGCACCTCGACCAGAATGCGGTCATCGCCGACGCGCTGGATGTTTGGCTCGGTGGTGCCAAGATCGTTGACGCGGCGGTTCAGCACCTCGATCGTCTGCTCGACCGAGCGACGAATTTTGTCGTTCACGCCGGCATCGCTGACCGTCATCGTGACGAGGCCGTCCGGATCTTCGCTGATGTCGGCGGAGGCGGCGCCGCCCAGCACATTGTTCGTCGACCCCTGTGTCAACTGGCGCAATTTCGGCATGGCGCGGGCGCGATCGCCGGCGTCCGGCACGCGAAACTGCACGGTGCGGCCCTGCGCGCCGATGCCGCCGGTGATGCGGACATTTTCCTCGCGCAGCACGCGGCGCACGTCGTCGCGCAGATTGTTGACCTGCGTGCGCGTCACGTCCGTCCCGTCGACCTGATAGAGCAGATGCGCGCCACCCTGAAGGTCGAGCCCGAGGACCAACTGCTCGAACGGCAGCCACTTGGGCACGACCTTGCGGAAGGCATCGAAACTGTCCTTGGACAGGAAGCTCGGCACGATGATCAGCATCGCGATGAGCGTCATGGCCAGGATCGAGGCGACTTTCCAGCGGGCGAAACGAAGCATTCTTCAGGTCTCTTGAACTGTCCGGGCCACGGCCCGGGAGCCGCGGCGGCGCGATGGCGCCATTATTCCTTGACCGGCTCGCCCTTGGCGCGGACTTCGGTAATGCCGCCGCGCAACAGGCGGACCTTCACGTTCGGCGCGATCTCAAGCTCGACCTCGTTGTCGTCGAGGGTGCGGCTGATCTTGCCGACGAGTCCGCCCGCGGTGGTGACGGTGTCGCCG
>CAISJZ010000110.1 GCA_903885755.1 uncultured Hyphomicrobiales bacterium
GAGGCCAGCGCCTCGCCGCGCGAAAGAAGGCCGCCGAAACGCCCGCGCACATAGCCGGTCGATACAGAAGCCCGCAACCGCTCCAGATCCCGTTCAAGGAAATGATTGGCGACAATCAGCGCGCGGACCGCGGCGCGCGCGTCTCCCTCGCATTGGGCGATGATGAGATCGACGGACGCCTCAAGCTCAAGGACGATATCGGACGCGCTCCCGGCGACGGCGGTCGGCATGTTTCAACTACTTTCGAGGTCGGAGGCGCCGCGATCAGGCCGAGCCGCGCGCGGCGGCGCGGGTCCGGCGTCCAGCTTTCGCGGCGAGATGATTGCGCAAAATGTCATCCGCCTCGCCAAAGGCGTCGACGATACATTCAAAGGCGCGACGCTCGGCGGTAGGGCGGGGCTCGCCGCCGTCGTATTGAATGATCGCGGCGCGTTCTTCCCAGGCCTCGCGGGCGTCCTCGGGAAAGCGCGCCAGAACCGAGCGCCAGTCCGGAGGAATGGCGCCGCGACCGGCGTTTTGACTGCGAGCGATGGCGAGGCGCATGGCGCGGCTCCACTAGGCGAATGTTCCTGTTATGTTCACACAGGTCCGGCACGCTGTCAACTGCCATGCGGCCCCCGCGGGGCGGACTTCCCGCGCCGGCCCTGAAGTTCGCTTGGCGTCCGGGTTCACGACGCGATACACCGGGCCAACCCGGAGGAACGAACATGCTCGACGACACCCGCAAGGCGCTCGCGCCAACGCAGGCTGAAATCAACGCGTTACCGATGAGTTCGAACGGAAAGATGGCGCGCGAACTGATCGGCGAGCGCAAGGGACGAGCGCTCGACATAGGCTGCGGGGAAGGCAAGTTCACGCGCGGGCTCGCGAGCCATATCGCCGAGGTCAGCGGCATCGACGTCAAGGCCAACAAGATCGCCGAGGCGCGCGAGGCCGCCAGAAGGTCCGGCGTCGCCGTGGATTTCCAGGTTGGCAGCGGCGAGGCGATCCCCTCCGCCGACGCGAGTTTCGAGGTCGTCGCCTTTTTCAACAGCCTTCATCACATGCCGCGCCCCGGCGACGCGTTGCGCGAAGCGGCGCGCGTGCTCACGCCGGGCGGCTTGCTCTACGTGATGGAGCCCGTGCCCGCCGGCAACTACCACGAGGCGACGAAACTGGTGAATGACGAGACTGTTGTGCGAACCGAGGCCTATCGCGAGATGGCGCGCCTGCCGGGCGTCGGCATGACCTCGCTGCATGAAATCATGTATCGCTCGCGCCGCGAAGTCGCGGATTTCGAGGAATGGCGCGCCGACCAGCTCGACCGCGACATCAAGCGCAAGGCGCGCTTCGACGCCCAGCCGGACCTTGTGCGCAAGACATTCGAGTCGAGCGCCGACCACGTCAACGGCAAGCTAGCTTTCGATCAGGTTTTTCGCGTCAATGTGCTGCGGAAGGGATAACGTCGGCGCTACTGCTGGACGAGCGCCAGCGGATCAACCGCCGTCAGCGCCTCGATCTTTTGCAATCGGGACGCGTCCCAACCGCCGCCAAGCGCCTCGATCAGCGCCACGCTCGCGACGTAACGGTTCTGTCGGATCGCCAGCGCCGCTTCCTCGGCGGACAGAAGCGTCGCCTGCGCCGTCACAACCGCCGTGAAGGCCACCGTGCCGGCCCGGTATTCATTCAGATTGATTTCGGCCGATTGCCGCGCGGCGTTGACAGCGTCGCCCTGCACCTTCGCCTGCTGGGCGAGCACGCGCAACGTGGAGAGCTGATCCTCGACCTGCTGGAACGCGGTCAGGACGGTTTGGCGATAAGCCGCGACGCTTTGATCGTAACCGGCGCGCGCGGCCTCGATCTGGGCATTGTGCAAGCCGCCATCGACCAGCGTTTGCGTCACGGTGGCGGCGACCGACCAGATCTCGTTGGCCGCGGAGATCGGAAGGGCGGTTTTTCCCGTAAACCCGATGAGTCCGGACAGGCTGATGTCGGGGTAGAGAGTCGCGATCGCCGCGCCGATCAGCGCATTCTGCTGCTGCATCACACGCTCCGCGGCGGCGATATCGGGACGACGCTCCAGCAGGGCGGATGGCACCGACGCCGGCACGAATGGCGGGCCAGAGCCCAGCGTCGCCGTCCCGATCGCAAGCTCGGCGGGCGGGCGACCGATCAGAACCGCGATCGCGTGTTCGTATTGCGCGCGCAGGACGCCGGTGTTGACCAGTTGCGCCTGCGCGTTCTTGAGTTGGGACAGGGCCGTGGCGACATCGGAGCGGCCCGACGTGCCAACCTTGTACTGGTTTTGCGTGATGTCGAGCGTGCGCTGATACTGCGCGACCGTGCGCGTCAGCAACGCGCGCAGGGCGTCCGTCGAGCGCAGGTTGAAATAGGCCGTCGCCAGTTGCGCCTGCGCGGTCAGGGTGGCGTTGGCGAGATCCGCGTCGCTCGCCTGCGCGGCGGCCGCGTCGCTTTCAACCGTGCGCCGGATGCGGCCCCAGACATCCAGGTCCCACGCGCCCGACGCTTCAAGCGTCACCGTCGAGACCGTCGCGACGCCAGAATGGGATCGCGTCGCGTTGTAGGAGCCATTGACGGCGGGAAAGAGCCCGGCCTGCGCCTCCTTGATGATCGCGACCGCCTGACGATAGGCGGCTTCCGATTGCTTGAGAGTCTGGTTGGAGATCGCGACCTGACTTTCGAGCCGGCTCAATTGCGGCTCGCGAAACGCGGTCCACCATTCGCCCTTGTCGATATCGTCGCGCGGGGTCGCCAGCTTCCAGCCCTTGCGCTCCTTGTAGGTCGGCGTGGTGGGCGCATCGGGCTGGACATAATCAGGGCCGACCGCGCAGGAGGACAGCGCCACGATCGAAGCGAGCCAGGAACGCGCGAGGTATTTCGCCCAGGATCGGTCGGAGTTCGCCGCGCGCAACGCGGAAGGAATGTTCGCGGCGACACGCCGCGTCTCGAAGTTCATGCGCCCACGTCCGTTACGCCGCCCGCCGGCGAGCCACCATGCATCCGCCGCCACCATGCCCCGAGGGCCAGGCCCAGGCGATCGAGATAGAGAAAGACGACCGGCGTCGTATACAAAGTCAGGGCCTGACTGACCAGCAGACCGCCCACGATGGCGATGCCGAGGGGATGGCGCAACTCGGCCCCCTCCCCCGATCCGAATGCCAGCGGAAAGGCGCCGAGCATGGCTGCGAATGTCGTCATCATGATCGGCCGGAAGCGCAGCATGCAGGCCTCGAAAATGGCGTCGCGCGGGCTCATGCCGGCGCGCTGCCCCTGCAAGGCGAAGTCCACCATTATGATGGCGTTCTTCTTGACGATGCCGATCAGCAGGATCACGCCGATCAGCGCGATCAGACTGAATTCCGTGTTGAACATTCTCAGCGCGAGGACGGCGCCGACGCCGGCCGACGGCAAAGTCGACAGAATGGTGACGGGATGAATGAGGCTCTCGTAGAGAATACCAAGCACGAGGTAGACCGTCACGAGGGCGGCGGCGATCAGCACGGGCTCGTTGGCGATGGACGCCTGATAGGCGGAGGCCGTGCCGGCGAAGGTGCCGTGAATGCTCGTGGGCATCCGGATGGCGTTCATCGCCTCGCGCACCGCGCTCGATGCGTCGCTGAGCGAACCGCCCTCGGGAAGGTTGAAGGAAATCGTCGTCGCGACGAACGGACCCTGATGGTTCACCGCCAGCGGCGCGTTGCCCAGTTCGTAGTGGGTGAACGCGGCGAGGGGAACCATCGTCTCCTTGCTGGTGCTGACGGACGAGCCGCTGGAGGCGCTCGCCTTGCCGACGGATGAAATCGAATTGATCGCCTGATTACGCGCGGAATCGGACGCCACCGCCGCCGCTTTCGCCGCGGCGCTGGTCTTGCTCGAAGACGCGACGAACGTGCCCGCCGCGGCGCCCGACGACTGCGTGCCGCTCGCGCCGGAGCCCGATGTACTGACCCAGATATTCTTCAATGTTTCCGGGCTCTCCCAATAGCACGGCGCGACCTCCATGACGACGTGATACTGATTGAGCGCGTTGTAGATGGTCGAGACCTGGCGCTGGCCGAAGGCGTCATAGAGCGTGTTGTCGATCGCCGCGGGCGTAACGCCGAGACGCGCGGCGGCGTCGCGGTCGATCACGAGATTGGTCTGCAGCCCCTTCTGCTGCTGGTCCGAATTCACGTCCGTCAGTTGCGGCAAGGCCTGCATCGCCGTGACGAGGCGCGGAGCCCAGGCATAGAGTTCGGCGCTCGTGTCTGCCTGTAGCGTGAATTGATATTGCGCGTTGCTCTGGCGCCCGCCGACGCGAATGTCCTGCACTGCTTGCAGAAACAAGCGGCCGCCGGGCACCTGCGCGAGCTTGCCGCGCAGCCGCGCCATGACCTGATCCGCGGTGACGCCGCGCACCGATTGCGGTTTCAACGCGATGAACACAAAGCCGGAGTTTGTCTGCCGCCCGCCGGTGAAGCCGGCCACGCTGTCCACGGCGGGGTCCTCCTGCACGATCGCCTGCAACTGCGCCAGTTTGCCCTTCATGAGCTGGAAGGAAATGCTCTGGTCCGCCTGAATGCCGCCAATCAGGCGGCCGGTGTCTTGCTGCGGGAAGAAGCCCTTGGGGATGGTGATGAAGAGATAGATGTTCAGCCCGACCGTCAGGAAGAGAACGGCGATCACCAGCAGGGGATGACGAAGCGCGGCTGTCAGCGACCGACGATAAAAGCCAATCATCCAGCCGAGAATGGCGGCAAGCGCGCCGGATTCCGGAGCGGCCATCGCCGGCCGGGCGCGCAGGAGTTGCGCGCACAACATCGGCGTTGTGGTGAGGGAGACGACCAGCGACACCGCAACGGCCATTGACAGTGTAATCGCGAATTCCCGGAACAATCGACCGACGATGCCGCCCATCAGCAGGATCGGCAGGAACACGGCGATCAGAGACAGGCTGATCGATAGCACGGTGAAACCGACCTCGCGCGCGCCGACCAGCGCCGCCTGAAGCGGCGTCAGACCGCGTTCGAGATGGCGCGTGATGTTTTCCAGAACCACGATCGCGTCATCGACCACGAAGCCCGTGGCGATGGTCAGCGCCATCAGCGACAGGTTGTCGATGCTGTAGCCGAGCAGATACATGCCCGCGAAGGTGCCGACGATCGACACGGGCACGGCAATGCTCGGAATGAAGGTCGCGCGCGCGTTCCGCAGAAACGCGAAGACCACCAGAATGACAAGCGCCACGGAAATCGCCAGGCCTCGCTTGGTGTCCGACAGCGAGGAACGGATCGTCGTGCTGCGGTCGGAAGCAAGTCCCACGTCGATATCGTTCGGCATCGACGCCATGAGTTGCGGGACGATGGCCTTCACGCCGTCCACCGCCTCGATAATGTTCGCGCCGGGCTGTCGATAGAGGATGACGAGGACCGCGGGCTTGCCATTGGCGAGCCCGGCGTTGCGTAGATCCTCGACGGAATCATCGACCTCCGCGATATCCGAGAGCCGCACCGCCGCGCCATTGCGATAGGCGACCACGAGCGGACGATACTGGTCGGCGTGGCTCGCCTGATCGTTGGTGTAGAGCTGGTAGTGGTAAGGTCCGTCCTCGATCGCGCCCTTGGGACTGTTGGCGTTGGCCGAAGCCAGCGCGGCGCGAACATCTTCAAGTCCGATGCCGTACTTGAACAGCGCGCCGGGATTGAGCTCGACGCGCACGGCCGGCAGCGCGCTGCCGCTGACATCGACTTCGCCGATGCCGGTCAATTGCGACAATCGCTGCGCCAGAATGGTGGACGCCGCGTCGTACATCTGTCCGTTGGTGAGCGTCGACGAGGTCAGCGCGAGAATCAGAATGGGCGCGTCGGCGGGGTTGACCTTGTTGTATGTCGGATTGCTGCGCAGACTGGTTGGCAGGTCGGCGCGCGCGGCGTTGATGGCCGCCTGCACGTCGCGCGCGGCGCCATCGATATCCCTGTTCAATCCGAATTGCAGCGTGACGCGCGTCGACCCAACGGCGCTTTGCGAGGTCATCTCGGTGACGTCGGCGATCTGGCCGAGATGGCGCTCCAGCGGCGC
>CAISJZ010000111.1 GCA_903885755.1 uncultured Hyphomicrobiales bacterium
CTGATCCCGATCGCCGTGACGCGCGAGGAACCTGCCCCAGGTATCGACAACGCGAAGGGACGTATGCTCGCCCGCGTAGGCGGACTTCAGCCGCTTCGTCGCTTCGGGAACATTACCGGCGATGTCGGCGATCAATCCGGCGTGATAATCGCGAAAGGCGACGAAACGGTCATCCTTCAGCTGGTCGAGGGTCGCCAGCGCGCGTTTCGTGTCGCCGGCCCCCGCCCACGACCAGGCGCTGAGCAGAAGGACAGTGAGATCGCGCGACCCACCGCCTCCACTCGCGATCTCCCCACGCGCGGTCGCCCATTGCTTTCCCTTGAAGGCCTTCACGGCCAAGGCAAGATGCGCGAGACCGTTCTTGCGATCCAGCTTCAACAGGCGCTGAGCGAGGGCGAAGCCATCGGCCATGTTGGCGTTGGTCAGCGAGGCGACGAACGTCCGCTCGATCAGATCGCGATTGCGCGAATCATAGCGCAGCGCCTCCCGAAAGAAGGTCGCGGCCGCGAGGGTATCGGTGTCGGCCCCGGCGACCAGGGCGGCCAGATAATTGCCCGCCGGGCTCGCGCCGACCTCGAATGGCGTCGAGATAACAACGCTCTTGCCCGTGGCGGCATTCGCCAGCGGTGGAAGGCCCGCGCCGATCAGCAGAATCGTCAGCGAGGCGGTATTGCGAATAAAGGACTTGAACGACACGGATATTGTCCGTTGATCAACGCCAGGTAGGGCGTGGTGGAGCGGCTGTCCCGCGAATGCGGAGTCACGGCGGAACATGGCCGTTTTAGGACCCACGGGCAAGGGAAAAGGCGCGAGCGCTTTTCCGCGCGCGATCACGCTCGGGAGAGCGCGGCGCCCGACGACGCCAGCGCTACACTGGCTCAGACGAGATCGATCATCCGCTGCACGCTGGCGCGCGCCCGCGCGGCCAGAGCCGGATCGATCGTCACCTCCTCACGCATGTAGACGAGGCTCTCGAGGATCTTTGGCAGGGTGATGCGCTTCATGTGCGGGCACAGATTGCAAGGCCGCACGAATTCGGTGAAGCCGCCTGTCTCGGCCGCGACATTGTCGGCCATCGAGCACTCCGTCACCAGAACCACGCGGCGCGGCCGCTTCGTCTTGACATAATCGATCATCGCGGCGGTCGACCCCGCGAAATCGGACACTGCGACGACTTCCGGGGTGCATTCGGGATGCGCGATGATCTGGACCGAGGGATCATCGGCGCGATAGCGCAGCAGTTCCTCGGCGGTGAAGCGCTCGTGAACCTCGCAGGCGCCCGTCCAGGCGATGATCTTCACCTTCGTCTGGGCCTGAACATTCCTGGCCAGATACTGGTCGGGCAGGAAGATCACCCGATCCGAGCCCATGCTCTCGACGATTTTCAAAGCGTTGGAGGAGGTGCAGCAGATGTCGACCTCGGCCTTCACCTCCGCGGAGGTGTTGACATAGGCGACAACCGGCACGCCGGGATAGCGCGCGCGCAGAGCGCGAACATCGGCGCCCGTGATGGATTCGGCCAGCGAACAGCCCGCCCGCGAATCCGGGATGAGGACGGTCTTGTCGGGGTTCAGCAGCTTGGAGGTTTCCGCCATGAAGTGGACTCCGCCCTGCACGATAATGTCGGCCTCCGACGCCGCCGCCAGACGGGCGAGTTGAAGAGAATCGCCGACCACGTCGGCGACGCAATTGTAGATTTCCGGCGTCTGGTAATTGTGCGCGAGAATGACGGCGTTGCGCTCGCGCTTGAGGTCGTTGATCGCCTTCACATAGGGCGCGTGGAATGGCCACTCGACCGGCGGGATCACCGCCTTGACCTTGTCATAGAGATGAGCGGTCTCGCGCTCCACTTCCGGCGTCCAGGCCAGATTCGGCATCGGCACGACGCCATGACGTAGGACGGCCCCGGAGAGCGGCGCAAACGGCGCGGGGGCGACACGGGCTTGGCTGAACGCGGCCATGACCAACTCCTGACGTCTATTATGCTCATATTGAGCATAATGTAGCGCTAAAAAATCTCGCCACAAGGCGAGGCGGCAACCGGAGACCGACTGCATGGGACTTATTATACTCGATTAGAGCATAAGAATAGGGGGAGGATCGATTTTTAACGAATGGCGCGTCACGACATCAGATTCGATCTATATATTTGAAAATATTATTATTTCTCACCGAGTACGCCGGCCTCATGTTTGCCCGGGGCGCAATTGATAGAAAATGTGATGACCGATGACATCCATTTTCTTCAGGGCGCGGGCCCAGCGCGGTTTCACATAATTCGCGTGATAATGCGTGCTTGCGCCAACATCCGCGAGATAGGTGCCCCCTTGCAGCACGTCATGGGCGATGCGCGAGGCGGTTTTCCAGGAATCCCCCTCGGTCACGCGCAGAGCCTTGCCCTCGCAGGCGAAGGAGAACTGGCACGCGTTGTGATGATGCCTGTTCTGATAGACCACGCCGCAGATCGAGGCGGGGTACAGGCCGCTCTTGACCCGGTTCAGCACGACCTGAGCGACAGCCGCCTGCCCGTCCTCGGGTTCGCTGCGGGCCTCGAAATAGACCGCCTCGGCAAGGCAGCGCTCCTCGGCGACGCCCCGGTCCTGATCAATCAGCGAAGCGTAATTGGGTTTCTCGCCATTGCGCTCGACGATCGTAGCGTTGGGCGCGGCTTTTGTCGGCGCGGTCGCGGCCATGCGCGTTCCGCTGGGCAGGGTGACAACCTCGATCGAGGCCTCGGCGCCGGTCGGCGTGGTCGATCCGAGCGCCACGGCGCGCGGAACCCTTGGCGTCGCGCCGTCGAAAACGCCAGGCGACTGACGGCCCGCGGCGAGCAGGGTTGGCGCGGACCCGCCCTGTGTCGGCGAGGCGCTGGCGTCGCTGACAGGCGATTGCCCGGGCGCCGCGGCGTCCGACCAGGGCTCAAAGGCGGCCACGGAATCGGGACCCGGCGCGAGGCCCTCGGCCGGCGCGAAACCGTCGAAGGCGAGATAATCTTCCGAGCCCAGCATCAGATCGCCCGCGCGGACAGCGGCGAGGCCGCCGGGCTGGCGCAGCTTGGCGTCGAAGGTGGGGCGCAGGCCAACCGCGGGATCGCCCTTGTGGCTGCGATCTGGCCTCGGCCAGGCCCGCACATTGTTCTTGAGGACCCGGCGTGGCTGTGTCTCGTCGGCGGTCTCGATGCGCGGCGTGAGATCGCCGACTTGCAGACTGGCCTGCTGGATAATGTTGATTCGGGCGTTCCGCCCGCCGAGCAGCGAGGACAGCGTGGCGCCGGAGGGCGGGATCAGATTGAACGGCGCGGCGGGCGCGCGAACCGCCAGAGGCGCGAGGCTGGCGCCATTGGAAGCGTCCTGTCCCGCGTCGGCGGTAAAGGAAACAACCAGACCCATGCCGAGACACCAGGGCGCGACAACGCCCATGGCCCACCCGATGTGCGACCGACTCATTCGCAACCACGCCACAAACAGACGCGGGCGCCGCCCGCGCGAACCACTCGATGTCAGGCCACGTGACGTTGCCAAAATGGCACGGTCGGGCGGCATGACACGCTCGACAATGGTTATCGCTCCTTAGGCTTGACGACAGGTTACGGCGGGGTCTGCGCGAACGTTCCAGAATGGGGCGCCCCGTGGGGCGACGGACGGCGCGGAGCTTGATCGAAACAAAAAATTGCGCCGGAGCGGTCCATGGCGCAACCATTGGTCAAAATGACGGTTCAATACCGTTGCCCATTGGTGATGCAGTTTTTGTCTTCTGGAATGTAAGCTTTATGTACATTTTATAAATGACGTCAGATGCACATCGCAATACCAACGCTAGCCGGACCAGCGCCTTATTATCCACCGCAGCGACATATCCATGGAAGTAGGCACGACGTTGCGATGAAGGGTAGATATAAAAGCGGGGCTTAAGAATTCGGGCATATTCCATCGCACCTGGATTGCGCTTTTGAAACATAACTCTTTCATCAATGAAAATCGAAAATCTCGACAGGAACCCAAATATAAAAACAATGTCGCTCCCCCAGAAATCCAACCCCGTCTTGCGCCAACGTTCGATTTCAGAAGCCAAGGCTTCACGCGCAAAAACGGAATAGAACAGATTTGCCTTACCCATGAATTCCGGCTCGAAAATGTATCTCAGCAGGTCGAGATTTTTATGTTCCGTGCTTGAAAATTTCTGGAGCGAAAAATGATTTCGGGATATCGCTCCGTCTCCGTTAATGCTTTCTATGTTACAGAACCAAGCGTCTGGATGCTCTTCCGATTCCAATTTTTCAATCGCCGCCGCGACGAAATTCGGATGCCAGCGATCGTCGTCCGCCGCCCACATAAAAAACCGTGAGTTTGTATTATAAAATGTTCGCCAGAAATTCTCAGCGATAGGAACGCTGTTTTCGAGGCGGTTGTAAATGAATCTGGGATCGTCCCCGACACAATCATCAAAAACCTTCTTGAGGTTTGTGGATGAACAATTATCTGAAAAAAATACAATAAAATCGCAGTATGTTTGGTTTTTCAGCGATTTAAAAGCTTCCGCTAAATACTCGGTGCGCTCATAAACTGGCATCCCAATCGCGAGTTTTGACATCATTTCTCGTTCTCGCCATTCATGTCCGAGTTGCTTGAACCGCATGTAAACAGCTCTGGAATTGCGGTCAAGCGAAGCTCGTCTGGCAAACAACTGTTCAGCGATGACAAAAAATTCGGCGACGCGCTCCCGATAACCCCTGCTCACGAGGCCATGTCCATACAACGCCCCGCGTACTTCAGATCTACGGCGTCGTCGCGAGCCCGGCGATCCATTCTCGCGACTCGCGCGCCGCCGGGCTCAATCAATCGCGACTCGCGCGCCGCCCGCTTACGCCGTGCTGGACGCCTTGCGGCCCAGGGCAGCCTGCGCCGCGGCGAGGCGCGCGATCGGAACCCGGAAGGGCGAACAGGAGACGTAATCGAGGCCCACCGTCTCGCAGAAGGCGATCGAGGCGGGATCGCCGCCGTGCTCGCCGCAAATGCCGAGCTTGATGTCCTTGCGCGTGGCGCGTCCGCGTTCGGCGGCGATCTTCACGAGTTCGCCGACACCTTGCTGATCGATGGTGACGAAGGGGTCCGCCGCCAGCAGTCCCTTCTGCGTGTAGAAGCCGAGGAAGGACGCCGCGTCGTCGCGCGAGATGCCGAGCGCCGTCTGCGTGAGATCGTTGGTTCCGAAGGAGAAGAACTCCGCCGATTGCGCGATCTCGGCCGCGAGCAGCGCCGCGCGCGGCAGTTCGATCATCGTGCCGACCTGATAGGGCGTGGTGACTCCGGTTTCCTTCGCGACCGCGTCCGCCATTGCCACGATATGTTTCTTGATGAGATCGAATTCGGGACGACCGACGATCAGCGGAATCATGATCTCGGCTGTGACATGCTTGCCGGTCTTCTTGCCGGCCTCGACGGCGCCCTCGAAGATGGCGCGCGCCTGCATTTCCGCGATCTCGGGATAGGCGATGGCGATACGCACGCCGCGAAAGCCAAGCATCGGATTGAACTCGTGCAACTCGGCGGCGCGGCGCTTCAGCTTGTCCGGGCTGACGTTCATCGCCCTGGCGACCTCGTTGATTTCCTCTTCCGTGTGCGGCAGAAATTCGTGCAGCGGCGGATCGAGCAGACGGATGGTCACGGGCAGACCGTTCATGATCTCGAACAGGCCGGCGAAATCCTGTCGCTGCATCGGCAGCAATTTCGCCAGCGCGTGGCGCCGGCCCTTCTCGTCGTCGGCCAGAATCATCTCGCGCACCGCGACGATGCGGTCGTCGTCGAAGAACATATGCTCGGTGCGGCACAGGCCGATGCCATCGGCGCCGAACTGGCGCGCGACGCGCGCGTCGGCGGGCGTGTCGGCGTTGGCGCGCACCTTCATGCGGCGCACGCCGTCGGCCCATTCCATGATCTTGGCGAAATCGCCGGAAAGCTCGGGCTCCTGCATGGCGACCGCGCCTTCCAGAACCTGCCCGGTTGAGCCGTCAATGGTGACTACGTCGCCCTTCTTCAGCGTGCGCCCGGCCGAGGTCATGGTCTGCGCGACGTAGTCAACGCGGATCGAGCCGGCACCGGAGACGCAGGGCTTGCCCATGCCGCGCGCCACGACCGCCGCGTGAGAGGTCATGCCGCCGCGCGTCGTCAGAATGCCTTCCGCGGCATGCATGCCGGGGATGTCCTCGGGCGAGGTTTCGACGCGCACGAGAATGACCTTGCGGCCGGCGTTCTTGAGCACCTCGGCTTCGTCGGAATTAAAAACGATCTCGCCGCAGGCCGCGCCCGGCGAGGCCGGCAGACCAGTCGCCAGGATCTTGCGCTCGGCCTTCGGGTCGATGGTGGGATGAAGCAATTGGTCGAGCGAGGCCGGGTCGACGCGCGTCACCGCGTCCTCGCGGGTCAGCAGACCATCGTTCGCCATGTCGACCGCGATTTTCAGCGCCGCCTTGGCGGTGCGCTTGCCACCGCGCGTCTGCAGCATCCAAAGCTTGCCGCGCTCGATGGTGAATTCCATGTCCTGCATGTCGCGGTAATGCTTTTCCAACAGATGCGTCACGCGGACGAAATCGTTGAAGGCGTCCGGCATTGTCTTTTCAAGCGAGGGCTTGTCGGAATGGGCGTCGATGCGCGCCTTCTCGGTGATATTCTGCGGCGTACGAATACC
>CAISJZ010000112.1 GCA_903885755.1 uncultured Hyphomicrobiales bacterium
ATCGCCCACACGACATCGGGCGAGTAGGCCGCGATAATGAGGAATACGGCGGCGCCAACCCAGCCCGCCAGCGCCAGCGGCGCGCGGCGGAAGATGCGGTCCGAAAAATGCCCGACGGCGAGGATCGTCAGCACCGCGAAGCCGAAGATCACGAAGGTCAGATAGCCGGAAGTCTGGAAAGACAGGCCACGCGCCGTGCGCAGATAGCTCGGCAGCCAGATCGACCATCCCCAGTAGAAAATCGCGTTGGCGGAAATCGCGATCGTCACCAGCCAGAAACGCAGATTCCTCGACCAATGGATCGCGCTGGCGGCGTGCAAGCGGCCAGGCGCGTCCTGATTGTTGCCAAGAGAGCCGTCGACGACGAGAGCCGCCTCGCCCGCGTTGGCGCTCTTGTGCTCGGCCGGCTTGTCGCGCACCAGTAACCAGATCATCGGCAGCGGCACCAGAAGCGTCAGAATGCCCAGCGCGTGGAACTGGCCGCGCCAGCCATAATTAACAATGAGCCAGGTGACGAGCAGGCCCATGAGCATCGGACCGATCATCGTGCCGATCCACCAGAACGAGGTCGCGCGACCGCGCTCCTTCAAGGCGAACCAGTTGGCGACGAGCGCGATCGTGTAGGGATAGAGGGCGGCCTCGCCAAAGCCGAGCGCCGCGCGCGACCACCACAGGGAATTGTAATCCGCGGCGAGGGCCGACCAGAAGCACGTCAGCGCCCAGATCACCAAGGAGATCGCCGCGGTCTTGCGCGCGCCGATCCGCGTCACCACCCATCCCCACACGGGCGCGAATATGCCGTAGGCGAGAAACAGCGCGAACGTCAGTTGACCGACGCGCCCCTGCTGTCCGTTCAGCTGAAACTCGTCGAGAAACTTGGGATTGTTCTGGACGATCGACATGCCCGCCTTGTCGAACATGGAGACGATCCAGATGACCAGCAATGTCGGAGCGACATGCGACCAACGCACGCGCGTGGCGCCGGATAGGCCAGCCGCCATATTGGCGCCGGGACGGCTGATATCTGTCGCGCTCATGAGCTTGGCTCCCCCGTCAAGGCCAATCTTTTGTCGGCCTTTATGCGCGGCGAGGTTGCCAGCCGCCCCCCGTGTTGTCAAATTGGCGTCGATGACGAGTGCGCGAAAAGACACGCGGCGCGGGGGAAATGGAATGGCCGATCGAACCTACGATTATGTTGTTGTCGGCGGCGGCTCGGCCGGCTGCGTCATCGCCGCGCGTCTGTCCGAAAACCCCGATCTCACCGTGCTGCTGCTGGAGGCCGGCGGGCGCGACATCGACCCCTTGATTTCCATTCCGCTCGGCATGGGCAAGATGCATCAATACAAGATGCACGACTGGGGCTACGAGACCGAGCCCGAACCCGCGCTTGGCGGGCGCCGCGTCGAGGCCATGCGCGGCAAGGTTCTGGGCGGCTGCTCGTCGATCAACGTCATGGCCTATACCCGCGGACACGCCGGCGATTTCGACCGCTGGGACCGAAACGGCGCCAGGGGCTGGTCGTATGGCGACGTGCTGCCCTATTTCCGCCGCGGCGAATGCTTCGAGAAAGGCGCGGATCAGTTTCGCGGCGGCGATGGCCCTGTCGGCACGGAATACGCCAAGACGCCGGACCCCATTTTTGACGCGTGGGTCGAGGCTGGCGTTCAGGCGGGCTTTCCCGCCAATCCCGACTACAACGCACGGCAACAGGAAGGATTTGGCCGCGGCCAGTTCACCATCCGCGACGGGCGGCGTTCATCCTCCTCGCGCGCTTATCTCAGGCCCAATCGCGGACGCAAGAATCTGACGGTCGAGACCAACGCGCACGTGCTGAAAGTGAACATCGAGGGCAAGCGCGCGACCGGCGTTCAATACGTCAAGGACAGTCTGGTCTCGAACATTCGCGCGGCGCGCGAGGTCATCGTCTCGACTGGCGCATTCAACACGCCGCAACTGCTGATGCTGTCAGGCGTCGGTCCGGCTGATCACCTGAAGCAAATGGGCATCACGCCGGTCGTGGATTCGCCGGGCGTCGGCAAGAACCTGCAAGACCATCTTGGAGTCTGGATCACCTGGAACCGGACATCGCCGGGCCGCTTCCATGGCGAGATGCGGTTTGATCGCATGGCGATGAGCATGTTGCGCGCCTACTTCCTGGGGACCGGCCCCGGAACCGTCGTTCCCGGCGGATTGCACGCCTTCGTCATGGTGCAAAAAGACGTGGATGTTCCCGACATCGAATTCATGTTCCACACGGTTCCGCCGCAGACAAAGCTCTGGTTTCCCGGCATCTCCGCGCCGTATCAGGACGCCTACGCCATTCGCCCGACGCTGCTGCATCCCGAAAGCCGTGGCGAAATCCTGCTGCGCTCGGCCGATCCCAAGGATTCACCACGCATCATCTATAATTTCTTCTCGTCTCCCAATGACATGCCTCGCCTTGTCGCCGGCTTCAAACGGGCGCGGGAGGTTGGCGAGCAACCGGCCATGGCGCCCTACCGGGCCACGGAGGTCACGCCGGGACCCAAATGCGCGACGGACGCGGATATCGAGGCCTATATCCGCCGCGTCACGATCACGGCGCATCACCCCTGCGGCACCTGCAAGATGGGAGACGACGCGATGTCGCCGCTGGATCCGGCCATGCGCGTGCGCGGCGTCGAAGGGCTGCGCGTCGCCGATGCTTCCTCCATGCCCGACCTTGTATCGGCGCATATCAACGCCTGCGTGCTGATGATGGGCGAAAAGGCCGCGGACCTCATCCGCGCCGACGCCTGACCCGGGAGGGGCGCGGCTTGCCTTATGCGCTCGCCATGCCTAGGTCAGGGCTGATTTCAGGTAAGGCCGGCGCGGTCGCGGGTCTGGAGGCATTGGCGCATGAGCGCGACTGAGGGATTAACGACGCGGGAGCCGGCGCGTGTGGAACTCGCGGTGGTCGTACCCGTGTTCAACGAGGCGGAGAATATTCCGACCCTGCTGGCGCGGCTGACGCCAGTGCTCGAACGGGCGGTATCGTCCCACGAGATCATATTCGTCGACGATGGTTCCCGTGACAATACGATGGAGGTATTGCGCGCGCTCCACGCCGCCGATCCGCGCGTGACCGCGGTTTCTCTCTCCCGCAATTTCGGCAAGGAAATCGCCATCGCCGCAGGGCTCGACAACGCCGATGGCGAGGCCGTCGTCATCATGGACGCCGACCTGCAACATCCCCCTGAGATCATCGAGGCCTTCGTCGAGAAATGGCGCGAGGGTTACAGGAATGTCTATGGCCAGCGCATCGCGCGCGACACGGACCGCCTGTTGCGGCGGGTGTTCAGCCGGCGATTCTACCGCCTGTTCGCGGCGATGGGCGAGACCTCGCTACCCGAGGGCGCCGGCGATTTTCGTCTGCTTGATCGTGTCGCGGTTCTGTCGCTGCGCGCCATGGGCGAACGCGCGCGCTTCTCCAAGGGGCTTTACGCCTGGATCGGTTTCAAATCGATCGGCGTTCCCTTCAATGTCGCGGCCCGCGCCACCGGCGATTCAAAATTCAGCTATCGCAAGCTGACGCGTTTCGCTCTCGACGGATTGATGTCGTTCACCACCATGCCGCTCATGGTCTGGACCTACGTCGGCACCGCGGTGTCATTCTTCGCGCTTTTGATGGCGGCGCGATTCCTGCTGGTCACGTTCATCTACGGGATTGATGTCCCCGGCTTCGCGACGATCATCGTGTCCGTCATGTTCCTCGGCGGCGTGCAGTTGCTTTCGCTGGGCGTGCTCGGCGAATACATCGGGCGCATTTTCGCCGAGGTGAAGCGCCGGCCGCTTTATCTCGTGGGCGAGCGCATTGGCCTCGAAGCGGAGGCCGTCGCGGACCCGGCGCCACGCACGCACTCCCGCCGGGTCTGAGCGCGCATGTACAGGGACCTTTTTTCGGTCGCCGGCCTCACGCTGGTCTCGCGCGTGACCGGGTTCCTGCGCGATGTCGTGCTCGGCGCCGCGCTCGGCGCCGGCCTGCTCGCCGACGCATTCTATGTCGCGTTCCGCCTGCCCAATCATTTTCGCGCCATCTTTGGCGAAGGCGCCTTCAATGCGGCCTATGTGCCCTCCTATTCGCGCGTGCTGGAGGCCGAGGGCGCGCCGGAGGCCAAGGGCTTCGCCAACCAGATCTTCACGCTGCTCTTCGCCTCGCAGATTTTGCTGCTGGCGCTCGCATGGGCCTTCACGCCGCAGCTTGTGCGCCTGCTCGCGCCGGGCTTTGAAGACGACGTCCGCAAGTTCGATCTGGCGGTGTCGCTGACGCGCATCACCTTCCCTTATCTGATGTTCGTGACGCTGGCGACGCTGCACACCGGCACGCTCAACGCGAACAGGAAGTTCGCGGCGGGGGCGTTCCGTCCGGTGCTGATGAATATCGCGATGATATCGGCGCTGGCCGTCGTATTCCTGTTTCCCGACGCTGGCTTCGCCGCCGCGGTCGGCGTTCTCCTGGCGGGAGTGTGCGAGCTTGCGTGGATCGCGGTCGCGGCCAGACGCGCCAACGTGCTGGCCGTGCTCGCGCGTCCGCGCTGGACGCCCGATATCAGGCAGTTCTTCGTCGCGTTGATTCCCGCGGTCATCGGCTCCGCGGGATTCCAGATCGCCATCTTCGCCGACACGATCATCGCCTCGATGCTGCCGACCGGTTCGGTCTCCTCGATCTACTACGCCGATCGGCTCTACCAGTTGCCGATCGGCGTCATCGGCATCGCGGCCGGCACGGTGCTGCTGCCGGAAATGAGCCGCCGCTTCGCCGCTGGCGACGATGGCGGCGCCTTCCACGCGCAGAACCGCACCATGGCGCTGACGATCGCGCTCGCCGCTCCCTTCGTCGTCGCCTTCGGGCTGATCCCGGTGGAGATCATGCGCGGCGCCTTTCTGCGCGGCCTGTTCACCGAGGACGCGGCGCAAGCCTCTGGCGCGGTGCTGGCGGCCTACGACCTCGGCCTGCTGGCGATCGTGCTGATCGCCTCCGCGCGAGCGAGCTTTCAGTCGAAGGGCGACACGCGCACGCCGATGATGGTGTCACTGTTCGCGGTCGCGGTGAACGTTGCGTTGAAGATCGCCTTCTACAAATCCATGGGCGCGCCAGGGCTGGCGCTCGCGACCTCCTTTGGCGCCTGGCTGAACTTCGGCGCGCTCGTTCTTCTGGCGCTGCGTCAGGGCTCCATGCGGCCCGATGCAACTTTCTGGAAGGTCTGCGGCGCGGTCGCCCTTGCCTCCGGCGCGTTGGCGGCGGTCGCCATCCTTGGGCGAGCGCCAGCGACGCTAGCCGCCCGCGCGGTCGGCCATTTCGAGGCCGAGATCTCGCTGACGCTGCTCGGCCTCGCCGGCATCGCTGTTTATGCATTGGTACTGTTCGCCCTGTTTCGTGCGCTGGGCGTGCGCCTCGCCCGCCCGAAAGCCGCGGCGGAGACCGCCGTGGAAATCCCGCCCGCGCTGGAGTGAGCCATGACGCTGATGCAGGCCTATGTCTTCGACGCCTACGGCACGCTGTTCGATGTGCATTCCGCGGCGGCGCATCATCGCGACGCCATCGGTCCACGGGCGGATGAGCTCTCCATTCTCTGGCGGAGCAAGCAGCTCGAATACACGTGGACGCGAACGCTCATGGGCGCCTATCGCGATTTTCGCGCGTTGACGGCGCAGGCGCTTGATTTCGCCGCCGCACGTTGCGGCGGACTGGCGCCGGGCGTGCGAAACGCCCTGCTCCAGTCCTACGAGACCCTCGACGCCTACGCGGATATCAAACCCACGCTCGCGGCGCTGAAGGCCGCTGGCGCCAGAACCGCCATCCTGTCGAACGGGACCCCGGACATGCTGGCGAGCGCCGTCGCCTCGGCGGGTCTCGGCGACCTGCTCGACGTCTGTATCTCGATCCACGAATTGCAGACCTTCAAGACCGCGCCCGGAGCATATGGGCTCGTGGAGCGATATCTCGGCGTGAAACCCGGCGAGGTGTCGTTCCAATCCTCCAATCGCTGGGATGTCGCGGGCGGCGTCAAATATGGATTCCGGGGCGTCTGGATCAACCGGACGGGCCAGCCCGACGAATATGTCGATCTCGCCCCTGCCAGGATTCTGCCCTCGCTGGCCGGGCTTCTGGACGATATTGATTAGCGAAAGTCGGCTTGCGGGCCGTCCCGTTTCAGTTGAAAAGGCGCCTATGAAGCAGCCAGACGTCCTCGACACCGTCGCCGCCCTGCGCGCGCGCATCCGCCAGTGGCGGGCCGCGGGGGAGACGGTGGCGCTTGTGCCGACCATGGGCGCCCTGCACGCGGGGCACATCTCGCTGGTGGAGCTGGCGCGCGCCCGCGCCCGGCGCGTGGTCGTGTCGATCTTCGTCAATCCCACCCAGTTCGGCCCCAACGAGGATTTCGACCGTTATCCCCGCTCCTTCGATGCCGATCTCGCCCGGCTGGCGGAGGCGGGCACCGACGTGGCCTTCCACCCCTCGGCGGCCGAAATGTATCCGGCGGGCTTTTCGACCACCATCACGCTCGCCGGCCCCGCCGTCGCGGGCCTCGAGGATAAATTCAGGCCAACGCATTTTCAGGGCGTCGCGACCATCGTCGCCAAGCTGCTGCTGCAGCCGCTGC
>CAISJZ010000113.1 GCA_903885755.1 uncultured Hyphomicrobiales bacterium
ACAGCGGCTCGTCATCGACGCCGACGGCGGCGAGGGCGTGAGCTTCTTCGGGTGGGAGACCGACGCGGCGGGGCTGCAAACCATCGCGGCGCGTCTGGAGCGCGCGGGCGTGCGCGTTGAGCGCGGCTCGCGGGCGCTCGCCGATCAACGCTTCGTTTCCGATCTCATCGTCTTCAACGATCCCGCTGGCAATCGGCTCGAGGTCTTTCGCGGCGCGCAGGTCGCGAGCGATCCCTTCACGCCCGGCCGCAATATGTCAGGCTTCCGCACCGGGCCGCTTGGGCTCGGGCATATTCTCTACAACGTGGCGAGCGACGCGCTGTGCGACGAGCTCATGAAGTTCTATAGCGAGAATCTTGGATTTCGCCTGACGGATTATTATTCCAATCCGTTCACGGCCTTCTTCATGCACGTCAACCCGCGCCATCACAGCATGGCTTTCGTACGCGGCGAGAAGACCGGCATGCATCACATCATGATGGAGGTCTTCAGCTTCGACGACATGGGGCAGGGCTATGACATCGCGCTGGGCGAACCGGGCCGCGTCGCCACGACGCTCGGGCGGCACACCAGCGATTTCATCACTTCGTTCTATTCATGGAATCCGTCTGGCTTCATGATCGAATATGGCTGGGGCGCGCGCTCCATCGACATGGAGACGTGGAAGGCGATGGAACGCAGCGAGGGTCCGAGCATGTGGGGGCACGATCGCTCGTTCCTGTCGCCGGAAGCGCAGGCCAATGCGCGCAAGCTGCGGCTTGGCCTCGCGGTGCGCGGCATGCGCGAGCCGGTACAGGTGATGGAAGGCAACTACAATCTGATGGAAGGCGTCTGCCCCTGGCTCGACAAGGCGCGCAAGGGCGCGTAGTCGCCCTATTCCGCCGCGGCCTTGTCGCGTCCGGCAAAATGCAGGCGCACAGCGGGCATGACATCCCTGGCTAGCAGCATCATGGACTCTCGCTCCCAGTCCTCGTTCTGGCCGCCCCAATGCATGCCGGCGATCAGGAGATGGCCGAAGGGTCCGGCCTTGTCGCGAAACGCGATCAGCTTGTCGCGAACGGTCGCGGGCGAGCCGCGGATGACGCGCGCGTTGATGACGGTCGTCACGTCGACCTCCGAATCCGGCTGGTCGGGCCGTGACTTCATCGCCGCGAGCTTGCCGGCGCGCCGGAGTACCTCGCGGATATAACCAATGTAGAATTTGATGGCGCCTTGCGCGTGGTGAACGCGCCGTTCAGCTTCTTCGTCGGTCGGCGCGACGAGGATGCAACGCACGACGCGCCAGTTTTCGCCGGTGACGGGGCGTCCCGCGTTTGCAAGCCCTTTTGCGTAGCCGGTCCAATGGGTGGCGACGCCTTCGGGGAGAAGCAGCGCGCTCGACAGGGGACCCCAGCCGCGCTCGCCCGCCAGCGCGCACGAACTTGAGTTGGGCGTGGCGATGGAAATATGCACGGGCGGGCCGGCGGGATCGCGCGGTTTTGGCATGAAGCCCATGCGCAGATCGTGATCGACGGTTTTCGTGATCGCGAATTTCCAGAATTCTCCGTTGAAGTCGTAGGGCGGACCATCGCGCCAGATTTTTTGAATCATGTCGATGGATTCGAGCATCATCCGCTTGCGCGCGCCCTCGTCGTGCAACTGGAAGAGCTCCCAGTCCGGCGGCAGGCTGCCGGTGCCGATGCCGAAGCGAAAGCGGCCCCTGGCGAGATGATCGAATTGCGCGACCTCGGCGGCGATGACCGCCGGGTGGCGATTGGGCAGGCTGATCACGCCGGTGCCAAACGTCAGATGTTTTGTTTGCGGTAGCAGGCTCGACATGAAGGCGAGCGGCGAGGGAATCGGCTCACTTGTGGCGGCGAAATGCTCGCCAAGCCACATCTCGTCAAAGCCGATCTCGTCCATGAAGATCGCCTTGCGCGTCACCTCGTCCATCGCCTCGCCAAGCGAGAGGCCGGGCGGGGTGAGCGGCATCAGGAACATTCCGAGATTCATGGGTCCTCCGAGGGCGCTGTTTTCCGAGAGAACAGCGGAGAATGGCGCGGAAGTCAAAGGGGTGGCGGCCAGAGGCAATCTGATGAATGATGCTATTCCTCGCCTTCATCCTGAGGAAGCCGCGAAGCGGCTGTCTCGAAGGACGAAGGCGGGGAATTCAAACTTTCCCTCCCGTTCCCTCGTGGTTCGAGACGCGCCCATCGGGCGCTCCTCACCATGAGGGAACGTTCGACCTGTCCAACAGCGCCTATTCGCTTTTGCCGCCAGCAGGTTCGATAGCCGCCCGCGCTTTTTCGATGAGGTCCGGCGGCGCGTCAATCGTGTCGCGCGCGACCTCCGCTATTTCCGCGCCGGTCGCCGGATTGAGATCGAGTTCAAGCTTGCGCGCCTCGGCTATGAAATCCGTGTCCTTCATCACCGCGTCGAAGGCGCGGCGCAGGGCCGCGAGGCGGTCGGTTGGAATCTCTGGTGGCGCGAGGAAAGGCCGGCCCATGGCGACGGACGAGGAAATCAGGCGCAGAAGGCGCTGCTGCTCCGGCGTCTTGCCGAGTTCGTGCATCAGCGGAACGTCGGGCAGGTCGGGATCGCGCGTCGCGCCGACCTGCACGAGAATGTTGACGAGATGGTCCTTGATCCACTCGGGCCGCTCGGCGAGAAAACTCCGGTAGCTCGCGCCGCCGCGGGCGACGACCTCGCCGCGCGTCATGGCGAGATCGACCTCGGCGCTCGAGGCGTAGCCGAGCACGACCTTGAACTTCGTCCCGAGGATCATGTTCATGGCGGTGGGATAGAGGAATGTGCCTGAGCCCGTGCCGGTCGCGCCGGCCGTGACCTCGCGGGCAAAGGCGTCATCCATGGATTTGACGCCCGAGGCCGCCCAGGCGACGGTCAGCAGATTGCTGATGCCCATGGAGCCGATCCACGCGATCCTGCGTGCGTCAAAGCGCACGCCCTTGCCGTCGAGAACCTGCGTCATGGGAATGGCGTTGTTGACCGTCGCGATGAAGGTCCCGTCCTTCGGCGCGGACGTGTACATGTAGTTCGTCGCGACGACGTGGCCGCCGCCGGGCATGTTCTTGACGACGAATTGCGGCGCGCCGGGCAGATATTTCGGCAGGTACCGCCCCAGCGTTCGCGCGGCCAGATCATAGGCGCCGCCGGCCCCCGTGCTGGTGATGATGGTGACGGTCTTGCCCTTGTAGAAGTCCTCGATCGGCTCGGCGCGCGCCTGCGCGGCGCAAACAAGCGCGGCGAACGCAATCAGACCCGGCAGCGAGGAAAATGTCATTCCGCCGCGCGTCCGGCGTATTCCTCGGTCAGGAGATCAAGGCGGCGATAGATTTCGCGATCGGTGACGATCATCAGGCGCGCCTTGCCGCCCCTTGCCCTGTGGGAAATCCAGTTGCCGTGAGGCAGCGAGAACACGTCGCGCGCATTCCATGCGACCTCTGTCTCGCCGACGCGGCTGACGCCTTCGCCCTCGACCACCGTGGCGATGGCCTGCGCCGATGTGCGGAAGGGCAGGGTTTCGACGCCGTCGTCGAGTTCGACGAGATAGCAGTCGAGAAAGGCCATGCACGGGCCGCCATCGATCGGGTTGGCGTAGCGGACGCGGCGCGCGCCATCGACATCGATCGGCGCGGCGGCCACGGCTGTCTTCGCCTGCGCCCAGGGATAGCGGAACAGGGGCGAAAAGTTGCGCGTCGTATTGGCTATGCTCGGCGTCATGCCCGGCGCGACAAAGGCGTTGTCGGAGGCATGCACGGGAATATCGTTTGCCGGACCCGGCTGGAATTTCGCGGTGTCGAGATAGCGATGGATCGACGCATCGAGAACGTCGAGCCAGATGACGGGTTTGGAGCCGCGATGGGCGTGCTCATGCCAGGTCCAGCCCGGCGTCGTCACGAGATCGCCGAACGACATCTCGCATTCCTTGCCATCGACAATCGTCACCGCGCCTTCGCCTTCCAGCACGAAGCGCAACGCGTTCATGGAGTGGCGGTGCGGGCGCGCGGTCTCGCCGGGCATCAATATCTGGATGTTGCCATTCAGATTTGTCGTCGAACCCGAGAGCTGATCGGGCAGATAGGAGTTCGGCGTCACGAGTTGCAGCACGCGGCGCTCGACCGCGGCCATGTCGCGCATGCCGATGGCTTCGCTCGCGAAACGGCTGACATCGCTCCAGCGCCAGCAATAGGGCGCCTCGGGGAGCCGGGGCTTGGCGTGCGCCTGCGGGTTCTCCCACAGCGGGAAGATATTGGCCTTCGCCCAATTCGCCTTGATTTGCGCTTCATCCACGCCGGGAGCCGTCGTCGCCGTCATTTCGCTCCTCCTGATTTTTCGGTTGCAAGCTAGCAGAGCGCCGACCGAGCGCGCAAATCGATTACTTGGCGGGCGCCTCCAGAATGGCGCGGGCGCGGGCGGCGATCTCCGGCGGCGTGTTGACGATGCCGTCGGCGATCTTCTGGCACTCCTCGCCGGTCGCTGGCGAGATGTCCATTTGCGATTTCGCCGCCTCGGCGAGAAAATCCGGGTCCTTCATGGTCGCGTCGAAGGCGCGCCGCAGCGCCTCGACGCGATCTGGCGGCACGCCCGGCGTGGTCACGAGCGATCGCGCGACTTCCGTCTCGGCGGAGATGAATTCCATCAGCTTGCGATCGGCATCGTTGTGAACGAGGTCCTGCATCAGTGGCACGTCGGGCAGATCGGCGGCGCGTTTCAGACCAACCTGAACAAGGATGTTGAGCTTGTGGTCGCGTACCCATTCGGGCTTGGTGGACTTCCACGCCGCCCATGAGTTGGAGCCGCGGCCATCGACCTCGCCGCGCTCCATGGCGAGACTGGCCTCGTTGCCGCCGGGGTAACCGGTGACGACCTTGAATTTCGCGCCCGCGAGCTGGTTGAGCAGGACGGGGTAAAGCGCGCCGGCCGTGCCCATGGGCGCGCCGACAACGAGCTCCCTTGTCTTGACGTCTTCAAACGTCTTTACCTTCGATGTGTACCATGAATTGACGACATTCGGCGTGCTGGACGTATTGCCGATCCACTGGAACTTGCGCGTGTCGAATTCGACGCCCGGCAGGCCCATGGCCTGCGACGCCATCATGTTGGCCATGATCATGTGCACCACAGTGCCGTCGCGCGGGGCGATGTTAGCGATCCAGTTGGCGGCCTGCACGCCGCCGCCGCCCGGCATGTTTCTGGGAACGATCACCGGCTCGCCCGGCAGATGCTTGCCGAGATAACGGGCGAGCAGGCGACCGCGATAGTCGTAGTCATTGCCAGCGGAGGTGCCGATGATGAGGTTGATGGTCTTGCCATGGTAGAACTCCGCGACGGTCTGGGCGCTGGCACCGGTCGCCGCGAGCGCGACGCCCAGAATGGCGGCCCCGATAGCCGTCCTTTGCCCGTGCAACATCAAATCCTCCCGAAAACCGGCACGCCTCAAGGCCATGAGACTTTTTGCCACGGTTCGCGGGCCGCGGGCAACGCCAATCGCGATTTTGCCCCGGCGCGAGCGCGGACTATGATGCTTGGGAACAAGGAGGAACCGCCATGAGCGACCAAGTCTCGGCCATCGCCAGCTCCGGCAATCTCGACGCCCTGCGCGGCGCGCTTGATCCACTGGATTTCATGGCGGGCTGGAACAAGCACGAGCCCTCGCTGTGGAAGGAGCCGCGCACGGCCTATACGCCCATGCACTGGAAATACGCCGAGGCCAAGGTCGGACTCGACGTGGCGGGCAAGCTTATCAACGCCGAACAGGCCGAGCGGCGCAATCTGTTCATGGTCAATCCCGTGCCCGGCAACCACTATGACACGTTGCGGACCATCGTCAGCGCCTACCAGATGATCCTGCCCGGCGAGACCGCGCGCACCCATCGCCATTCGCCGCACGCGCTGCGACTCGTGCTCGATGTCGCCGAGGATTGCTACACCGTCGTTGACGGCGTGCGGATCGACATGAAGCCGGGCGACGTGCTGCTGACGCCAGGCATGTGCTGGCACGGGCATGGCAACGAGGGCAAGCGACCGGGTTACTGGCTCGATTTTCTCGATGTGCCGATCGTGCATCTCATCGAGCCGATGTTCCTCGATCACTGGAACGGGCTGCAGCCAGTCGAGAAGAAGTCGCGCGATTCCGAATTCGTCTTTCCCCTGGACCAGACGCTCGAAAGGCTCAAATCGGCGTCGCCGGACGAGCATGGCCGTCTGCGGGTGCAGCTTGGCGAAGCCAACATGCCGACCCTCGGTCTCTATATGAACAAGCTTACCGCTAGTGGCTGGACCGCGCCGCTGCGGTCGACGGAAAATCAGGTTTTCGCGGTCGTCTCCGGTGCGGGCGAAAGTCGGATTGGCGACAGGCATTTCCGTTGGCGTCGAGGCGATGTGGTGGTGTCGCCCACCTGGAGCGTCTTTTCCCATCGCGCCAGCGAGGATGCGATCCTGTTCAACGTCTCCGACGACATGACGCAGAAGAAGCTGGGTTATTATCGGATCGAGGCGGCGCCGAGCGTCTGACGACGCGCGTGTTAGCGCGCCCGTTCCCCGTCCGCCCGATGGCTAATTTTCGCGCCAATTGACTGTTCTGCGAGCTTTGCCGGCAAAATTTTTTGCATACCGCTCGACATTGCAGCACTTTACGCATGGTATGCGCCTTGCTTTGAATTCCAGGCGGGCGGTGGGCCCAGGTTGTCAGTGGGGGCATGGGTGACGCGGGCGGCGCATTTCGATGAGATGACGACCGAAGGCGGCCCGAGGGCGGTCTATCGGCGAGTGGCGCGCTGGCTACAGGACGCGCCGCCGGACCTTCTGGCGTCTCGACGCTCCCAGGCCGAACTGATGTTCCGGCGCATGGGTATTACCTTCGCGGTCTATGGCGACCAGCAATCGACGGAGCGGTTGATTCCCTTCGATATTGTTCCGCGCATCCTTGGCAATTCCGAATGGAAGCGGCTTGAGGCCGGGCTGATCCAGCGGGTCAAGGCGCTCAATCTGTTCCTCGCCGATCTCTATGGGCGGGCGGACATATTGCGCGCTGGTATCGTTCCCTCCGATATCATCTACCGCAACCCCGCGTTTCGGCCGGAAATGGCGGGCAGGCCGGTTCCCCATGGCGTTTACGTGCAGATCGCGGGGATCGATATCGTCCGCGTCGACGAACACGATTTTTACGTGTTGGAGGACAATGTTCGCACGCCGTCCGGCGTCTCCTACATGCTGGAGAACCGCGAGGCGATGATGCGGCTCCTGCCGGATCTGTTCGCCGAGCATCGGGTCGCTCCCGTCGAGAACTACCCGAATGAATTGCTGGCCTGTCTGCGATCCGTCGCGCCAATCGGCGTTGGCCCCAATCCAACCATCGTGGTGATGACGCCGGGCCAATACAACTCGGCCTATTACGAGCACTCCTTCCTCGCGGACAAGCTCGGCGTCGAACTCGTCGAGGGGCGCGATCTGTTCGTGCGCGACGACATCGTCTATATGCGCACCACTCAGGGCGCAAAGCGCGTCGATTTCATCTACCGCCGCGTCGACGATGATTTTCTTGACCCGCTCGCTTTCCGACCCGACTCCACGCTCGGGGTCGCCGGCCTGATGAGCGCCTATCAGGCCGGCAATGTCACGCTCGCCAACGCGGTCGGCACGGGCGTCGCCGACGACAAGGCTGTCTACACCTACATGCCGGAGATCATTCGCTTCTATCTCGGCGAGGACGCGTTGCTGAAAAATGTTCCGACCTGGCGCTGCCGCGAGCCGGACGCCCTCAAATATGTGCTGGAGCATTTGCCCGAGCTCGTCGTCAAGGAAGTCAACGGCTCTGGCGGATACGGAATGCTGGTCGGGCCGCACGCCAGCAAGGCCGACATCGCTCTCTTCGCGCAAAAGCTGCAACACGACCCCTCGAATTTCATCGCTCAACCCACGCTGTCTCTCTCGACCTGTCCGGCTTCTTTCCCCACCGGCGTGTCGCCGCGGCACGTCGATCTGCGTCCCTTCATCCTGACTGGCGCGCACGGATCGCGCGTGGTGCCCGGTGGACTGACGCGGGTTGCCCTGAAAGAGGGGTCGCTCGTGGTCAATTCAAGTCAGGGCGGCGGGACGAAGGACACCTGGGTCATCGACGATTCAAACCTCGGCTGAAAAACATCATGCTCGCGCGCACGGCGGATAATCTTTACTGGCTGGCCCGATATATCGAGCGGGCGGAACATCTTGCCCGTATCGTCAACGTGACGCGGCGTCTGGCCGCGTTGCCGTCGACGAATGAACGCGACCGCGCCGAATGGGAAAGCGCGCTATCGTCTGTCGGCGCGCTCGAGCGTTTTCAGACCATGCACAACAAGATCACGCCCGACGACGCGATCGAATTCCTCGTATATGAACCCACGAATCCATCCTCGATCGTCAATTGCATCGAGTCCGGCCGCTTCAACGCCCGCGCGGTGCGCACCGCGCTGACGGCCGAGACCTGGGACTCCATCAATACCGGCTGGCTTGAACTGAAACGCCTGCAGCAGGCGCGATCCGATCACCGCTACGATCTCGACGCGCTGGGGCAGTTGCTTGATCTGGCCATGAAGATGTCGCTCGATGTCGATGGATCCAGTTATCGCACCATGCTGCGCAATGACGCCTATTGGTTTGGCCGGCTGGGGCTCTACGTGGAGCGGGCCGACAACACGGCGCGCCTGTTGGACGTAAAGTACAATATCCTCCTGCCGGACACGGAAGTGGTGGGCGGATCGCTGGATTATTTCCAGTGGACCGCGATCCTGCGCGCGGTGTCGGTGCTGACCTCCTACAACTGGGTCTATCGCGACAGCGTCAAGCCGTGGCTTATCGCCGATCTCCTGATTCTGCGTCAGGAAATGCCGCGCTCGCTGATATCCTGCTACGACAATATCGTTCGCTTCCTCGACGCGCTCGCGCGCGCCTATGGGCGGCAGGGCGCGTCGCAGCGACATGGGCGACAGGTTTTGACGCGGCTCGAAAACACTTCCATAAACCAGGTGTTCTCCGCCGGCCTTCACGAGTTCATCACCGGATTCGTCGACGACAACAACAAGCTCGGCGCGGAGATCGCCGAGCAGTATCTCGTCAGTTGAGCCGACCATGCGCGCGCGCGTTTCCTGCCATACCGTCCATGCCTATGATCCGCCCGCGAGGTCCGTCACGCAGGTTTTGCGTCTGACGCCTCGCAATCAGGACAGCCAGCGTGTCGTCAATTGGCGCATCGACGTCGACGTTGACTGCATCCTGCGCGCGTCGGAGGACGCCTTTGGCAATATCACGCACGTTTTCAGCGCGCCGGGACCGTTGAGCCAGATGATCGTGAGTGTCGATGGCGAAGTCGAGACCTTCGATGTCGCCGGTGTCGCGCGCGGCGCGATCGAACGATTCCCCCCTGAACTTTATCTCCGCCCGACGCCCTTGACTCAGGCGGGCGACGCCCTGCGCGCCTTCGCCGCCGGAGTCGCCGCCAGCGATCCGACGCCGCTCGGGCGTCTTCACGCATTGATGGACGCGGTCGGCGAGCGCATGACGCTTGTTGGCGAGCCATCCGGGCAAACCGCAGAGGAAGTCTTCGCGCGAGGGCGCGGCGCTTGCGATGATTTCGCCCATGTGTTCATCGCCAGCGCGCGCGCCATGGACATTCCGGCGCGGTGTGTCAGTGGACTGTTCGTCGGGATCGAAGACGTTTCCGAACCCAATGCGCTGCATGCGTGGGTGGAGGCCCATGTCGATGGACTTGGCTGGGTGGGTTTCGACGCCGTTCACTGCATCTGCCCTCGCGAAGCGCACCTGTGTCTCGCGCGCGGCCTTGACTATCTCGGCGCCGCCCCCATTCGCGGCGCCAATTCCGGCGGCGGCGAGCCAATTCTCAAGGTCGAGTTGCGGGCCTCGCGCGCCGAGGGCTATTCGCGCTATTGAATGACAATTCCTTGATCGCGCGGCGGGGAGGCCGGTCGACATGACGTATTGCTGCGGAATTCTCGTGCGCGAGGGCCTGGTCATGATCGCGGACACGCGCACGAATGCGGGCGTCGATAACATCTCGACCTACCGCAAGCTCCACATGTTCAATCATCCGGGCCGTCACATCATGATGATCGCGAGCGCCGGAAACCTGTCGGCGACGCAAAGCGTTCTGCATCTGCTGGAATCGGGCTTCGAAAATCCCGAGATAAAGGAGCTGGAAAAGCTGGTCGATTGCAAATCCATGTTCGATGGCGCGCAATTGATCGGGCGCGCCGTGAGACGAATTCACGATCTCGAAGGCGAGGCCTACGAGCAGAGCAACGTGAAATTCGAGGTCTCGTTTCTGTTCGGCGGGCAGGTCGAGAACGACGCGATGCGATTGTTCCTGATATATGCCGCCGGTAATTTCATCGAATGTGGCCGCGACGCGCCCTATTTTCAGATAGGCGAATATAAATATGGCAAGCCGGTGCTCGATCGCGCCGTGAGTTTCGACACCGACATCAACGACGCCCTGAAGGTCGCCCTGGTGTCGATGGATTCCACCATGCGGTCGAACATCGGCGTTGGCTTGCCGGTCGATATCGCGCTATCGCGCCGCGACAGCCTCGACCTCGAGGTGGACGAACGCATCGATTACACCGATCCTTATTTCCATGACTTGCGGGATCGTTGGTCGACAGCCCTGAGGCAGGCGCATCTGGGTATCCCGCGTCCGCCCTATGGCAAAAAGCGGTAACCGCCGACGAAGCAATCGCTTGATGTCACACGGGCACGCGAATTGTCGCGCGCAAGCCACCAATATGGGCTTCGCCGAGGAGGATGTCGCCACCATGCGAACGCGCGATGTCGCGCGCGATGGCGAGACCGAGTCCAGTCCCGCCTTCGTCCTGGTTGCGCGCTTCGTCGAGGCGAAAGAATGGTCGAAAGACATCTTCGCGTCGGGCCGGCGGAATACCGGGCCCATCGTCATCGACGTGAATCGTCAGAAATCTGTTGTCGCGGATGGCGTCGATTTCAATCTGATTTCCATGTCGTTGCGCGTTGGCGACGAGATTTGAGACGCACCGTTTGAAGGCGTCCGCCCGAACAGTGACGACGGGCTCGCCCCGGAATTGCAGCATCGTGGCGTGTCCGTGCCGCTCCGCGTCCGCCTTGATGTCCTCGAGCATCGCGTGCATGTCGGTCGGCGCGGCCGGTTCGCCAGCGTCGCCGCGCGCGAACGACAAATAAGCCTCCAGCATGCGCTGCATCTCGTCCACGTCCTTGCGGAGCGCCTCGCTTTCAACGCCATCTTCCATGAGGGCAAGCGACAGCTTGAAACGCGTGAGTATCGTGCGCAGGTCGTGGCTGACGCCGTTCAACATCGTCGTGCGCTGTTCGATCGCGCGCTCGATCCTTCGCTTCATCTCGGCGAAGGCGTAGGTCGCCTGTCGGACCTCGCGGGCGCCTTGCGGCCTGAATTCGACGTCGCGGCCCTTGCCGAAATCCTGCGCCGCGACCGCGAGACGCAGGATCGGTCTGATCTGATTGCGCAGAAAGGCGATAGCCAGACCGATCAGGACCAGCGAGGTACCAACCATCCACAAAATGAAGATTTCCGAGTTCGATGCGTAGGCGGAATTGCGGCGCGCAATCACGCGCAGCACGGCGTCGTCGAGCAGAATGCGAATTTCCACGAAACTCGATTTGCCGACCGTGTCGATCCAGTAGGGCTTTCTGATTTGCGTTGAAATCTCGCGCGACAGCGCGCTGTCAAGCAGGGAAAAGAAGGGCTTTGGCGCGGGAGGAGGCAGATCGAGCGTCGGCAGGATTTCCGCGTCGAAGCCAAATCGTTCCGCGGCGAGCGCGCGCAGCGGCGCGAAATTCGCCGCGCCGGGGTGGGCGGCGTAAAGATCGACGATCGCCCCGATATCATGCACGACCGCGGCGGACAGGCGGTAGGTCACCGTCTGCCAATGGCGCTCCATGAAGAAATAGGCGATCACCGACTGCAGGATCACCATCGGCACGATGACGATCAGCAACGCGCGGGCATACAATCCCTTGGGGAGAAGTTCGGCGAGCTTGCGCGCGAACGCGCGCCAGATGGTTCGAGGGCCCTCGAGGTAGGCTGGAAAGAATATCGTCGTTTTCCGCGGCGCGTGATCGGTCATCTAACGATCCAACGCGAGGCGATATCCGGCGCCGCGCGCCGTCTGGAGATAGAGCGGGTTCGCGGGGTCTCGCTCGATCTTGCGGCGGAGTCGGTTGATCTGGACATCAATCGTCCGTTCGTTGGCGCCGTCGCCGGCGAGCGCCTCGCGCGAAACGGGAGCGCCTTCGCCTCGCGCCAGCAGCTGCATCATGGCGCGTTCGCGATCGGTCAATCGAATGATTTCGTCGCCGCGGCGCAATTCCGCCCGCTCGATGTCAAAGCAGAAATCTCCGAAACGCGCGTTTGTCGCCGCGGCTGGCTCGGCCTCGCGCGGCGCCGCCCGGCGCAGAATCGACGCGATGCGCAGCGACAGTTCCTTTGGCTCGAAGGGTTTCGAGAGGTAGTCGTCGGCGCCGGCCTCGAGCCCGGCCAGCCGGTCGATGGTGTCCGAACGCGCCGTCAGCATCAGAATGGGCACGTTGGACTCCATGCGCAGGCGCGCGGCGAAGTCGATTCCATTTTCCCCGGGCATCATGACGTCGAGGATGATCAGATCGAAGGCCAGCGCCGCGAGGCGCCGTTCGGCGTCGGGCGCGTCCTCCGCCGTCGTCACGCGGTATCCCTGGCCAGTCAGATAACGCGACATCAAGGCGCGTATGCGCCGGTCGTCATCGACAAGCAGCAAATGCGCGGCGTCGTCGTCGGGCGCCGCGGCGAGGGCCCGATCGGTCATGGCCGCTCCCTGGATTTTGAATCCGGCCAGACCAGCCGCGTGACCTTGTCACGTTCGTCGGCGTCGATCATGGCCAACAGAAAATCGACCGCGCTCCTGTTGGCGTCACGCGGCAGGATCGCCAGCGCGCGCAGGAACCGCTCGCTTTGCAGACGCGCGAGATCGAGGGCGAGTCGTCGGCCTTTCGCGGTGGGAAATAGCTGGCGCTGGCGGCGATCGGCAATGCCGGGTTGTTGTTCGACATAGCCCTGGTCGAGCAGGTCCTTCAGCACCCGAGCGAGACTCTGCTTGGTGATACGCAGGATGTCGAGCAATTCGGCGATCGTCAGGCCCGTGTGGCGGTTGACGAAATGCAACACCCTGTGGTGCGCCCGGCCAAAGCCATAGCTTTCGAGCATCCGATCAGCGTCGCCAACGAAATCCCGATAGGCGAAGAAGAGCAGCTCGACGAGATCGAACATTGGCAGGGCGTCCGCCGCCATATCGCCGTCCGGACCCTCGGCCCGATTGTCCAATTTCGTCTGGAGCGAGGCGTCCATCGATCCGTCCCCGATTTATGTCAGCTATGTTGACATAAATCGGGGGGCTTGTTAAGAGATTTATCGACGCGAAGATAAATATGACCGTGGGGACAGGGCGCGGCAAACGCCGCCGTTCGAACATCGCGGTCAAGCCCAAGGAGCTCCTGGATGTCGGTTCTTCCCTTCGACCAGCGGGACGGATTTATCTGGTACAATGGCGAGTTGAAGCCTTGGAAGGACGCCACGCTCCACGTGCTGTCCCATGGTTTGCATTATGCCTCCACCGTTTTCGAGGGCGAACGCGCCTACGGCGGCAAGATTTTCAAATCGACCGAGCATTCCGAGCGCTTCCTCCGATCGGCTGAATTACTGGACTTCAAAATTCCCTATTCGGTCGCAGAACTCGACGCGGCCAAGCAGCTCGTCGTCGACCGGAACAATTTCAAATCCTGTTACGTGCGACCGGTCGCCTGGCGGGGCAGCGAAATGATGGCCGTCGCGGCGCAGCACGCGACCATTCACGTCGCGATCGCCACGTGGGACTGGCCGAGCATGTTCGATACCGCGGAAAAGATGAAGGGTATCCGCCTTGATATCGCGGAATACCGGCGCCCCGATCCGCGCACCGCTCCCTGCAACTCCAAGGCGGCCGGGCTTTACATGATCTGCACGATCTCCAAGCACGCCGCCGAGCGCAAGGGTTACGCCGACGCGCTGATGCTGGACTGGCAGGGCCGCGTCGCCGAATGCACTGGCGCCAATGTATTTTTCACGAAGGACGGATCGATCCACACGCCGATCGCCGATTGCTTTCTCGATGGCATTACGCGCCGCACGGTGATCGGTCTGGCGAAGCGCCGGGGCATTGACGTCGTCGAGCGCCGGATCATGCCGGAGGAAATGGCGACCTTCAACGAGTGCTTCCTGTGTGGCACGGGCGCGGAAGTGACGCCGGTTTCCGAGGTCGGGCCCTACAAGTTCACGCCCGGCAATATCTCGCGCACCCTGATCGAGGACTACACGATCGAGGTGAATGGCGGGACTCGTTGAGCCAGAGCTCGCCCGCGCGCTTGTGTCCAATGGACCTGGCGCGCGCAAATCCCTAGTATCGCGCCGAAATCCCGGGGGAGACGTCGGCGATGAAGTTCGCGCATTTTTCGCATATCTGGGCCAAGCCCAACATGACGCCGCACCAGCGCTACGAGCAGCTCTGGCGGGAACTCGAACTGTGCGACGATCTCGGATTCGATTTCAGTTTCTGCGTCGAGCATCACTGCCGGCCGGATGAAAGCTGGATGTCCTCGCCCTCGCTTTACGCGGTCGGCGCCGGCGCGCGCACCAAGCGGATGCGGGTGGGGCCCATGGGCTACATCGTGCCGCTCTACGCGCCGCTGCGGCTGGCAGAGGAAATCGCCATCGTCGATCAGATGCTCGGCGGGCGCATGGAATGCGGCCTCGTGCCCGGCATCAGCCCCGACTATTTCAAGCCCTTCGGCCTCGGTTATGAATTCCGCAAATCACCTACGCTGGAGTTCGTCGATTATTTGCGCGCCGCCTATGGCGACAAGCAGCCCTTTTCCTTTCACGGCGACAATCACAACACCGACAGCGCGCAAATTTCCGTGCAGCCGATGCAGAAGCCGCATCCGCCGCTCTGGATGATGAGCCGTGATCCGGAAACACTGACCTTCTGCGCCGAGAATGGCGTCAACAGCGGCTATTTCCTGGTTTATCCCCGGGCCGACGCCGCCCCGAAGTACCGGACCTTTCTGGAGCAATGGAAGAAGAAGGGCCACGCGCAAAAGCCCAACCTCGCCTATTGCACGGTGGTCTATGTCGACGAATCCGATGACAAGGCGATCGATGTCGCGCTGCATCGCGCCGCGCGCGCCTATGAGGGGTTCCTGCCTGCGCCCAAACCCGGCGAGACATTCGAGGACCGCGTGCGCGAGCATGCCGAGATGTTCACCCGCCGCGGCGAGAGCGGGGCGACGAAGATCATGGCGAATCTGTTCAACGCGGACTATCTGATCGAAAACGAATTGGTTTTCATCGGCTCGGCGAATACGGTGACCGAGAAGCTGCACAAGGCGGCGGCGAACGGGCTGTTCAACACCTTCATGGG
>CAISJZ010000114.1 GCA_903885755.1 uncultured Hyphomicrobiales bacterium
GAAATTGATCGCGGAGGTCGCCGCATGGCAAGACAATCGCAACAAACACCATGCCAAAGCCGACTGGCAATTCACAACCGCAGACGCCCGCGTTAAGCTCAAACAGCTTTACCCGCAGTTCCAGTGAATCGGGGCACTAGGGTTTTCTCACTGGTTGGCGCAAGGGTTGTCATCATGACCTCATGATTGTGGTGTTGTCGCGGAGGAAGTTTGGAAGGTGGGATTTGCGCGGACTGGGGCGACTTGGGGCCTCCGCGGGAACCGTGCGATGGCGGCGACGCGCGAGAAGCGCTCAAGACATCGCGAGAGAAGGGGCCGCAGCGACATCGCCGGCTTCTCGATCAATGTCCAGGATGCGAAAGCCATCGCAATGGACAGCAGCAGCGTCGCCAGCGTGACGTTCAATAGTGGTTGATCGGGAAAGAACTCGATGATCGTCTGCGTGATCGGCCACGCGGTGACATAGACGCCATAGGAGAGGTCGGTTCGATTGGTGAATCGCCGCGTTCGTTCGGCCGGCAGGATCGCCAGAAACAGGACCAGGGACGCGGTGAACACAATCGAGAGCGGGCGCTCGAATTGTCCGCCGAGACTGACCCAGAGACAGGCGCCGAGGCCAGCGACCGTCCAGAACGACAGGCGCAAACGATCCGCGTATTGCCAGGTCAGAACTCCGAGACCGAAGGCAAACCAGAAGCGCGCGAGATGGCCGGGAAAGGATTCGTACAGGCCCGCCGGCGTGAGGAGCATCGCGGCGGCTGCGGCGGCGGTGGAGATGGCGATCAGGTGTGTCCGCGCCAGTCTGTGTCGTCCGCCCGCGCTAATCGCGCAGATCGCGATCAGGCCGTAACAGATGACTTCATATTTGAGGGTCCAGGGCGAACCATTGGCAATCGGAAGATGCGGGTTCCCGCTGAACACCCCGGGGAGGTTCAGCCCGGCCGCGGATAGATAGACGGCCTTCCTGATATATTCGGCCCAGCCCGGATCGGCGAAATAGGCGGAAGCCGTTTCGCGGCCAAGCAACGGGCCGACGCAAAGCGTGAGGATCAGGGTGACGACAATGAGCGCCGGCCAGATTCGCAGCACGCGGGCCACGATGAATTCGCGGTACGAGCGCGCGCGCGCGAGGCTGGCGGCGATCGTCAGGCCCGAGATGAAGAAGAACGCGTGAAGCGCGTGGTCGCTGAGGGAAAAGGCCATCACGCTCGCCAGCGGCTCGGCCGCCTCGGAGCCAATCTTGAGCAGCGCGCAATGGGAGATCAACACCGCGATCGCCGCGATCAGGCGCAAGACACCCAGATTGTTGGCGTTTGGCGCCAGCACGTCGCCAATGCGAGGCCGCATTTTGGCACACCCTCCTCGTTTCCGTCCCGAAATGGGGCGGCGTCAACGATCTTCTGGAGGAATTGCAATAGTCGCGCCCGAGGCATTCGGGCCCGATTGTGCCGATCGGGGTCGATGGCGTCCGGCGGATTTACACCACGCTGATATCGGGCGCCGCGGGGTTCTTCATGCCGACAACGTGGTAGCCAGCGTCGACATGGAGGATTTCGCCGGTGATGCCGCGCGACATTGGCGAGACGAGAAAGGCGCCGGTTTCGCCAACTTCCTCGATCGTCACCGTGCGACGCAGTGGCGCATTTAGCTCATTCCACTTCAGGATGTAGCGGAAATCGCCGATCCCCGACGCGGCCAGCGTCTTGATCGGCCCGGCGGAAATGGCGTTGACGCGAATGTTCTTCTCGCCAAGATCGGCGGCGAGATAGCGCACGCTCGCCTCGAGCGCCGCCTTCGCCACGCCCATGACGTTATAGTGCGGCATCCATTTCTCTGCGCCGTAATAGGTCAGCGTCAGCATCGAGCCGCCGTCCTTCATCAGCTTTTCCGCGCGCTGCGCGACGGCGGTGAAGGAGTAGCAGGAGATCATCAGCGATTTGGTGAAATTGGCCTCGGACGTGTCGATATAGCGGCCGGTCAGTTCGTCCTTGTCGGAAAAGGCGATGCAATGGACGAGAAAATCGAGCCCGCCCCAAAGCTTGTCGACTTCGGCGAAGACCGCGTCGATGGAGGCCGCGTCGGTAACGTCGCAATGGCCGACCACCGTCGCGCCGAGTTCGCTCGCCAGCGGCCGCACGCGCCGCTCCAGCGCCTCGCCCTGATAGGTGAACGCGAGGTCGGCGCCGGCGTCCCGAGCCGCCTTGGCGATGCCCCAGGCGATCGAGCGGTTGTTGGCGACCCCCATCACGAGGCCGCGCTTGCCGGACAGAAACCCCGCCTTGGCCTGTTCCGTATGGGCGCTGTTCTGCGTCATGGTTCGATCCCGTTCCCGCAACTTTGCCGCCCTCGCTGGGGCGCGTCCGAGCGCCGCGTTTAGCCGTCGCCTGCCGATTAGGCAAGGCGCAAGGGGTGGCGGGAAAAGGCGCCGTAGAGGCATCATCGCCATAGGCGCCGGACTTGGATAGGGTTAATATCGTCTTAACAAGTGGCCCGGTCGGTCGGGTTATCAACGTGATCAGGGATCAATCGGACCAGCGGAGCGAACTGGAGCGGCTCGCCCCTGGCCTGCGCCGTTATGCGCGCGCGCTCGTCGCGCGCGACGCCGACGATCCCGTCCATGACGCCGACGCCCTGACCCGCGACGCCCTCGGCCGTGCGATCCGCGCCGAGCGCGTTGGCCGGTCATCCAATCCCCGGATATGGCTCTACGCCACCCTGACAACCCTCAACCGGGCGCGCGTCCGCGCCCGAAGCCCCGTGACGCCCGCCGCGCCCGCCAACACGGACCATTCGGCCCGGGGCGTGACGGACGCCTTGAGCGTCCTGCCGCTCGATCAGCGGGAGGTTCTCCTGCTGGTGGTGCTGGAGGGATTTTCTTACATCGAGGCGGCCGACGTTCTGGGTCTGGCCCGTGGCTCCATAGGCGCGCGGATAGCCCGCGCCCGCGCCACGCTGGAGCAAAGCCTTGACGCGGCCCGTCTCGTGGAGCGCCGCGGCCTGCCGCGCACGCCGCCCTACCTGCGGCTCGTCAAGTGAGCGCCCCGACGGTTGGCGAAATCGAATTGAGCGCCTGGCTTGATGGCGAGGCCCCACCGGGGCGTCGCGAAGCGGTCGAGGTCTGGTTGAAGGCGAACCCCGGGGCCGCGACGCGTGTCGATGTCTGGCGCCGCCAGAACGACCTCATTCGCGCCCGCTTCGCGCGCGTGGCCGCCGAGCCCTTGCCGGAGACGATCTGGCCGGCGCCGGCGGAAACCGCCCGTCGCGACGCGCCGCGCGGCGGACCAAATCCGGCGACCGCCGCTAACGACGCGCCGATCAGGGTCGAGCGGTTCGATCGGGCGCGTCGGGATATGCGGGCGCGACTGGCGGTCGTCGCCCTGATGTCCTTCGCGGCGGGCGCCGCGGTTACGCTCATGCTGATGGCGGCGCGCTAATCGATCGCACCGGCCGACGTGGACGCGCCGATGCCTGGATCGTCTGACGTCAAACATGCCGGACCATAGCGGGGACCAGGTGCTTGATCGTTGGCGCGCCGGCCTGCTGCATCGCCGCGTAGAGCTCGATGCGCAGAAGTTCCAGCACGCGCTCGACGCCCGGCTGGCCAAACGCGCCGAGGCCCCAGAGATAGGGCCGCCCGACCGCGACGCCCGAAGCGCCCATCGCCAGAGCTTTGAGGATGTCGGTTCCCCGGCGGAAGCCGCTGTCGATTAGGACGGGCATCTTGCCGCCGACCGCCGCGATGACCTCGGGCAGGGTCTCGATGGTCGAGGCGCCCGCCTCGTCGGCGCGCCCGCCGTGGTTCGAGACAATGATCGCGTCATAGCCATTGTCGGCGGCGATCTTGGCGTCCTCGGCCGTCAGGATGCCCTTGATGACGCATTTCATCTTGGTCGCGTCGCGAATGCGTTTGAGATAATCCCAAGTCATCGCCGATGACTGGATGTTCTCCAGACCGGAGAGATCAACGCCCTCGTACATGGGCTTGCCCTTCTGGCCGAGCGCGGAGGGGCCATTGGGCGTCTCGTGACATTGGGTGCAATCCACCGGGTTAAGGCGGCGCAGCCGCGCGAGCTGTTCCTGATTGCGGCCGCCGCTGCGATCGACGGTGA
>CAISJZ010000115.1 GCA_903885755.1 uncultured Hyphomicrobiales bacterium
CGTTCCCCCGAATTCGCTCGCGCCTTGTTGTCCGGCGCGATCTCCCGTCGATCAGAATGCATGCGCGCGCGGCAAGGTCAATTCGAGCGGTCGCCGCGCCACAACACGTCGCCATCAATGTCGCCAATGCGCGAACGCCCGACATAGGACATGGTGCGACGCAATTCGTCCTTGAGGATCGCCAGCGCCTTTTCCGCGCCCGCCTGACCGCCGGCGCCTATGCCGTAGAGCGTCGCGCGCCCGGTGAGCGCCAGCTTCGCGCCGAGCGCGAGGCATTTGACGAGATCGCTGCCGCGCCGCACGCCGGAATCAACGATCACCGTCGCGCGGCCGCCAACCGCGCGCACGATGCCGGGCAGGACTTCCAGCGTCGAGGGCGCGCTGTCCATGTTGCGACCGCCGTGATTCGACACGACAATGCCATCGACGCCGCGCTCGACGGCCTTTTGCGCGTCGTCGGGCCGCATGATGCCCTTGATGATCAGCTTGCCCGGCCAGATATCGCGCAGGCGGTCGATGTCGTCGAAACTGACTTGATCGGCGCGCAGGGCCTTGGACTGGCTCGCCTTGCCCGTGATCTTCCGCTGGAATTGCGGCGGATAATTCGCGTGGCGCGGCATTCCATCGTTCATCATGTAGCGGCCCATGACCGACATCATCCATTCGGGATGGGTCATCATGTCGATGGCGCTCTTCAAATTCATTTTGTAGGGCGTATTGAAGCCGTTGCGCTTGTTGTGTTCGCGATTGGCGCCCAGCCCGATATCGACGGTCCAGATCAGCGCCTCGAAGCCGGCGGCCTTGGCGCGCTTGACGACCTCGTAGGACAGTTCCTTCTGGCGCCACATATAGAGCTGGAACCACAGGCGACCGCCCGCCTCGCCGGCGATCTTTTCCATCGCCGTGTTGGACCCGGTGGCGAGGGTGAAGGGCACGCCGGCCTTCGCGGCGGCTTTCGCGAGCTCAAGCTCGCCCTCATACCACGCGAGACCCGCGATGCCCGTCGGCGCGATGGCCATGGGCAGGCTGGTCGGCTTGCCGAAAATCTCGGTCGATGTGTCGATGGCCGAGACATCGACGAGCACCTGATTGAGCAATTTGGTCTGTTCGATGAAGGCGCGGTTGTTGCGCAGGGCGACCATGTCCTCGGTGCCAAGGTCCATGTACTGGAACACGCCCCTGGGCAGGCGCCTGCGCGCGACCTCGCGCAAATCCGCGATATTGTAGCAACTGTCGATCCGCGCCATTCCGGCATTCGCTCCCGCGTCGATTGATTTTCGCGGCGACGATAGGGAGGCAAACTGGCGGTGTCCAGAGAAGCGTCGCGCGCGGAGGGACCACGCGCGACGCGATCACGCGAACCTTATTCGCAGACGCGTTGCGGTCCGAACAGCGTTTCGCGCATAAAGCAGCGGGGACGGCGACGCTCGATGTAACGCCGCTCCTCGAAGCGGCGGTCCTCGAAATGGCGACGCTCGCCATTTGGCTCACATCGACCAAACCGGTCGCGGTGGCCATAGGGGCCGCAGCCCTCTGAGATCTGGATGACGCTCGAAGCGTCATCATTTGTCGAGGCGACGGGAAGCGCCTGGGCGCTGGCGGAAATCAGGATCGCGAGGCTGACGAAACCAACGGTCGCAAAAATCGTCTTCAACATGCTTGTCTCCAAAGGGCCCCTGCCCGCCGGAGGCATAGCAGCGCGCCGCGATTCGAAATAAACAAATATATTTTGTAAAAACTATTAAATTACAAAATTTATTGCATATTTGGATCGCCGGACCTATGCTAGACGCGCCCTCCAATCCGGAGTTTTCGATGCGCGTTCTCAATCAACTTTTCACCGCGGCGATGGTCGTCCTCGTCGCGTCGGCGGCCAACGCTCAAACGACCACCGCGCGGGTCGGCATCATTCCCGTGCTGGGCGTCGCACCCATCCTGGTTGTCGACAGGGAGGGTTGGGCGAAGGACGCCGGCTTCGACCTCAAGTTCACGACCTTCGAGTCCGGCCCGCTGATGATTCAGGCCCTCGCCTCCGGCACGCTCGACATCTATGTCGCGGGCGTGGCGCCGCTTGGCGTCGCGCGATCGAAGGGCATCGACGTGCGAGTCGTCGCCTCGACCGCGGTGGAGGAAATGACCGTCGCCGCCGGGCCGAAGCTCGCACCTTACTTCAAGGATGGCGTTTCTGGCGCGCAGGCGCTCAAGGATTTCCGCGCCGCGACCGGCAAACCGGCGCGCCTGGCCACCCAGCCGCCCGGCTCCGTGCCGCACACGACGCTGGTCCATTGGCTGACGGAGAGCATCAAGGCCGACAAGGCCGATTACGAGATCGTGCCCATGGGCATCGACGCGACCCAGCAGGCGCTGCTGGCGGGCGCGGTCGACGGTGGGGCTATCCGCGAGCCGGCTGATACGATCGTCCAGCAACGCAACCCCGCCATCAAGATCGTGGCGCTTGGCGGCGCCATGTTCGATCATCAACCCGGCACCGTGGTCGCCGTGTCCGGCGCGTTTCTGGCGAAGAACCCAGACAGCGTACAGAAACTCGTCAATGCGCTGGTCAAGGCCGACGCGCTCATCAAGAGCGATCCCAAGCGCGTCGCCCCATACATCGAGGCCGCGCTGGGCAAGGGCATCGTCGATGTCGCGACCATTGAGAAGGCGTTGACCTCGCCCGCCTCCAAATTCGTCGCCGACCCGCGCGTCATCGTCGACGCGACGGCGAAAATGCAGGCCTTCCAGGTGTCGATTGGAACGCTCGACAAGGATGTGCCGCTGGACGGCCTGTTCGACGCCTCGTTCTACGAGAGGGCCACGAAAAAGTAGTCGGAGGTTCGCGGCGATGGGTTTTTCAAGACTTGCGATCGCTGTCGCGACGCTGATCGGCGCTCTCTCCTGCGCCAACGCGCAGCCGGTCAAGACACGCATCGCCTATGTGCCGGTGGTCGGCGCGGCGCCAATTTTCGTGCTCGACGGCGCGGGTTGGGGACGCGAAGCCGGGCTTGATCTGTCCCTGATCAAATTCGAGTCCGGGCCGCCGGCCATCAACGCGCTGGCGTCCGGCACGATCGACGCTCTGGCGATCGGGCTCGCGCCGGTCGCGGTCGCGCGGGCCAAGGGGCTCGACGTGCGCGTCGTCTCCGCCATGTCGAACGGCGGCTCCGCCTTTGTCGCCACTCCGAAACTGATGGAAGCTCTCGACGTGACGGGCGGCGATCCCGCCAGGGGCTTCGCCGCGTTCCGCCAGCGCAATGCCCGACCCGCCAAGCTGGCGACGGTGCCGCCCGGCGGGGTTCCCAACGTGGCGCTCAATCACTGGCTGTTTCGCCTCAACAACGTCTCGCGCGACGACGTCCAGATCATCGCCATGGGGATCGACGCGATCCAGCAGGCTGTTCTATCGGGCGCCGTCGATGGCGCGACGGTGTTGGAGCCGGCGCTCACCATCGTGCTCGGTCGCGACGCGCGGCTGAAGACGATTGTCACCGCCAGCCAGATGTTCGAGAATATTCCCGGCGTCGTGCTTGCGGTCTCTGGAGCTTATTCCAGCGGCCATCCCGAGGCGGTCGACGCGCTCGTTCGGCTCGTTGACCGGGCCAGCGCCTTCATTGTGAATAATCCCGACGCGGCGGCGGATTTCGTGCAGCCTGTACTTGGCGGCGGGCTCGTCGAAAAGGCGGTCATCGCCCGCGCGCTGTCTTCAAGCGCCGTGAGTTTCGTTACCGATCCCCGGGTCATCGAGGAGCCCACAAGGCGCATGCTCGCCTATCAGGTCGAAATCGGCGATTTCGCCATGGCGCCACCGACCAATGGCCTGATCGACCCATCGGTTTTTGAGCGCGTCTTGGGCAGATAATCGGGCTTTGGCCTATTCGCCGAGCAGCAGACCCAACGCCGGCAGACCGTTCGCGTCGTAAGCCGGCATTTCAGTCGCGCCTCCAGTCGGCTTGCCCTGGGCGACACGCAGAGACACGCCAATCATCAAAATTCCGATCAGGAAGAGCGCAAATCCCGTATAAAAGCCGCCATTATGATTGTCGCCGTTGGGTCCGCCGCGCCTGTCGCGTTCTTGTCGCGGCTGGCTTTCCATCATTCGAGCATTGATCGAGGCAATAACATTCGCCATGACGAACCCTCCATCTCGATGTCCCGCGGCCCTTCAACAGCCAAGCATTTTCGGCGCCGCGTTCAGGCGCGGCCTGGCAATCCGAATATACGGGAAATGTGACATTCCAAGTGCGCGGTCGCACATGGCGGTCGCTGGATGTGACCTGAAGCGATTTGACTTGGCGCCGACGGCGGTGTTCAAGCGCGTGCCTTGAACACCAAGCGGGGATACATGCGTTTTCCGGGATTTCTGGCGACACTAGCCGCCATTTCAACCCTGTTCGGCCATAATGCCAGCGTGGCCGCCACCTTGGAGGATTTCTACAAGGGCAAGACCGTTCAGGTCATGATTGGCTATAGCGTCGGCGGGACCGACGATGTCTGGGCCCGGCTCATCGCCAAATATCTGCCGGAATACATGCCGGGCAAGCCGCAGGCCGTGCCGACCAACGTACCGGGCGCGGGGAGCCTGCTGCTCGCCAACCAGATCTACAATACCCAGACCAAGGACGGGACCGTGATTGGCGGCTTCAACCGCGGCGTGCCCTTCGAGCCGCTGCTCGGCGGCGTGGGCGATCGCTTCGAGGCCGCCAAATTCAATTACATCGGCAGCCCCGACCTCGACACGCTGGTCTGCGTCGCGCGGGAGGACGCGCCGGTCCACTCGCTCGCCGACCTCAAGAACACGCAACTGATCGTCGGCGGCACCGGTTCGGGCGCCGACAGCCAGACCTACCCGGAATTCCTGACCAACCTGCTCAATCTGAAACTCAAGCTGGTGCAGGGTTACCCGGGCTCGCGCGACATTCTGCTCGCGGTCGAGCGCAATGAGGTGCAGGGCGGCTGCGTCAGCTACGACACGATCGCGCGCGACGCCAACTATCGCGACAAGAAAACACGCATCATCTTCCAGGCCGCGCCGGTCGCCGATCCGCGCATCGACGCGCCGTCGGTGGTCGATCTGGCCGAAACTGCCGAGCAGCGCGGCGCGCTGCAGCTGTTTCTGCGTCGCCAGCAGATCGGACGCCCCTATGCCGCGCCGCCCGGCACGCCGAAGGACAGGGTCGAGGCGTTGCGCGCCGGCTTTGCCAACGCGATGAACGATCCGGGATTTAAGGCGGACGCCGTCCAGGCCGGAATCAACGCGCGCTATGTCTCGCCGGCGGAAATCGAGGGTGTGCTCGCGGAGGCCTACAAGACCGCTCCCGAGATCGTCGCCCTGACGAGAAAGGCGATGGGCCGCTAAAACGCGGCCCGCCGGCGCGCCGGCCCATTGTCTTCCGGCCCCCGGGCTGGTATGGAGCCGCCGCACTACGTTCCCGATTGTCGGCCCGGCGCCGGCCCGCCCAAGGGCGGAGTTCGCGCTTCATGAGCGCGAAGTCGGCGATAGGGAACGCCCGTTCACACCAACCCGCCGGCGCATGCCCGTAAGGGGCGTTTCAGGAGAACTCATGTCGTCTACGTCCACCAGCTTCGCGCCGTCGCGCGATGATTTCGCCGCTTTGCTCAACGAGAGCTTCGGCGAGAACGACGCGCTCGAAGGTTCGGTCATCAAGGGCATTGTCGTCGCAATTGAAAAAGACGTCGCCGTGATCGACATCGGTCTGAAGACCGAAGGCCGCGTCGCCCTCAAGGAATTCACCGGCCCCGGCCGCGACCAGCAGCTCAAGGTGGGCGACGAGGTCGAGGTCTATCTCGAACGCGTCGAGAACGCGTTGGGCGAAGCGGTCATCTCGCGCGACAAGGCGCGCCGCGAGGAGAGCTGGGTCAAGCTTGAAAAGGCTTTCGAAGGCAAGGAAAAAGTCGAAGGCGTCATCTTCAATCAGGTCAAGGGCGGCTTCACCGTCGATCTCGACGGCGCCGTGGCGTTCCTGCCGCGCTCTCAGGTCGATATCCGCCCGGTGCGCGATGTCGGTCCGCTGATGAACACGCCGACCCAGTTCGAGATCCTCAAGATGGATCGCCGCCGCGGCAACATCGTCGTGTCGCGCCGCACCGTGCTCGAGGAGAGCCGCGCCGAACAGCGTCACGAGATCGTCGCCAACCTCGAGGAAGGCCAGGTCATCGACGGCGTGGTCAAGAACATCACCGATTACGGCGCGTTCGTCGACCTCGGCGGCATCGACGGCCTGCTGCACGTCACCGATATCGCGTGGCGTCGCGTGAACCACCCGAGCGAGGCCCTCAACATCGGCCAGACCGTGAAGGTGCGGATCATCAAGATCAACCACGACACGCACCGCATCTCGCTGGGCATGAAGCAGTTGCTCGACGATCCGTGGCAGGGCATCGAGGCCAAGTACCCGATCAACTCGCGCTTCCATGGCCGCGTGACCAACATCACCGACTACGGCGCGTTCGTCGAGCTCGAGGCCGGCATCGAGGGACTCATCCACGTCTCCGAAATGTCCTGGACCAAGAAGAACGTGCATCCCGGCAAGATCGTTTCGACGAGCCAGGAAGTCGACGTTCAGGTGCTCGAGGTCGATCCGGTCAAGCGCCGTATTTCGCTCGGCCTCAAGCAGACCCTGCGCAACCCGTGGGAAGTCTTCGCCGAAACCCACCCCGTCGGCTCGATCGTCGAGGGCGAGGTCAAGAACAAGACCGAGTTCGGTCTGTTCATCGGTCTCGAGGGCGATGTCGACGGCATGGTCCACCTCTCCGATCTCGACTGGAAGAAGCCGGGCGAGCAGGCGATCGAGGACTTCAAGAAGGGCGACATGGTCAAGGCGCAGGTTCTCGACGTCGACGTCGAGAAAGAGCGCATCTCGCTGGGCGTCAAGCAGCTCAACGGGGCCGATCCCTTCCAGCAGAAGGCCGAGGGCGAGGGCGACATCCGCAAGGGTTCCGTCGTCACCTGCGAGGTGATCGCGGTCAAGGAAGGCGGCATCGACGTCAAGATCGTCGGCACCGAGCTCGAGACCTTCATCAAGCGCAACGAACTGGCCCGCGACCGCGGCGACCAGCGCGCCGAGCGTTTCGCCGTGGGCGAAAAGGTCGACGCGCGCGTCATCCTGTTCGACCGCAAGGCGCGCAAGGTGTCCGTGTCGATCAAGGCGCTGGAAATCTCGGAAGAGAAGGAAGCCATCGCGCAGTACGGCTCGGCCGACTCCGGCGCGTCGCTGGGCGACATTCTCGGCGCGGCCCTCAAGGCTCGCGACACGACCAAGAAGTAACCGGACGGCCCCTTCGGGCGCTTCCGCGACCACTGAAAAGGCCCGCTCGCGCGGGCCTTTTTATTTTGACGTCGCGATGGGATATGCTCCGCGCCTGAACCGGGATCGGGACGCGCATGACACATCTGGCCGACGCCACCGCCGATTATCTCGTCGACCGCCGCCGCTTGCGGCGCAAGATCACCTTCTGGCGGGTCGCGGCCGCGCTGGCGATCATCGCGGCGCTGGTCGTCGGGGTCTGGCGCCTGTCGGGCGCGGGCGTCGGCGGCGGGTTGACGCCGCATATCGCGCGCGTCGCCATCGAGGGCGTCATCACCGGCGACCGCGAAACGCTCAAGCTCATCGACGACGTCGCCGCCTCGCACGCAACCGCCGTGTTGCTGACGATCGAAAGTCCGGGCGGCACGACGACCGGTTCGGAGATTCTCTACGATCACATCCGCCGGCTCGCGGCCCGAAAGCCCGTGGTCGCCGTCGTCGGCAACATGGCGGCTTCCGGCGCCTATATCGCCGCCATCGGCGCGGACCGCATCGTCGCCCACGGCAATTCGCTGGTGGGCTCGATCGGCGTGCTGTTCCAGTTTCCCAACGTGTCGAAACTGCTGAACACGGTGGGCGTCGAGATGGAATCGGTGAAATCGTCGCCGCTCAAGGCGGCGCCCAACGGCATGGAGCCGACGAGCCCCGAGGCGCGCGCGGCGCTGGCGGCGCTGGTCGCCGATTCCTTCGACTGGTTCAAGGGGCTGGTGCGCGAGCGACGCGGCATGACCGACGCGGAACTCGGGGCCGTGGCGGATGGTCGCGTGTTCAGTGGCCGGCAGGCCGTTCCACTCAAGCTGATCGACGCCATCGGCGGCGAGCGCGAGGCGGTCGCCTGGCTCGAGGAGACCAGGGGAATCGCCAAAAGCCTGCCAATCCGCGACTGGCGACGGGGGCGCTCGTTCGAGCGACTGGGCATTCTGGGCTCCTCGGCCCGGCTGATCGGCGCTCTTGGCTTTCCCGAAATTTCGCAAATCGCCGAACGATTGGAAAATATTGAACGGATACGGGAGCTTGACGGTCTCGTGGCGGTTTGGCAGGCTCCATCCTCGCGTTGAATCGATGTTTCAATGATCAACGCGCCCATTGGGGTGGAAGGATATTTTTTAGATGATTAAATCGGAGCTAGTTCAAAGGATCGCCGAGCGCAATCCGCATCTGTATTTGCGCGATGTCGAGAAAATCGTGAACGCGATCCTCGATGAAATCACGGCCGCGCTGAGCGAGGGCCATCGCGTCGAATTGCGCGGCTTTGGCGCCTTCTCCGTCAAGAAACGCAACGCGCGACAAGGACGCAATCCGCGGACGGGCGCCAAGGTCGCGGTTGACGAAAAGGTTGTTCCGTTCTTCAAGACCGGCAAGGAAATGCGCGAGCGTCTCAACCTGGACGCCTGACGGCGAGGGCCGGCCCGATCAGGGCCGGCGACGTCGCTCAACGCATGGGGGCCAGCATGAAAACCTTTCTCAAGTGGCTGATCATCACCCCCATCGCGCTGGCGATCCTCGCGTTCGCGATCATGAATCGCCAGAACGTGCCGGTCATTCTCGATCCGTTCGGCTCGGATATTCCGGGCTTGCGCTTCGAGGCGCCGCTGTTTTTCGTGATGTTCCTGTGCGGCGCGCTGGGCGTGCTGGCGGGCGGGTTCGTCACGTGGATCGGTCAGGGCAAGCATCGCCGCGCCGCCCGCGAGGCGCGCGCGGAAGTCGCGCGGCTGCGAGCCATGGTGCCACCCGCCAATGTCGTCGCCCTGCCGCCGCCCGGCGCCAATCGCGCGGCCTGAGCGATCGGGAACATGTCCCTCCTCATCAAGATTTGCGGTCTGTCGACGGCCGACACGCTCGACGCCGCGCTCGACGCGGGCGCTGATATGGTCGGCTTCGTGTTTTTTCCGCCCAGCCCAAGACACCTGTCGCTTGAGCGCGCGCGCGAGCTTGGCGCGCGCGTCGACGGCCGGGCGCTCAAGGTGGCGCTGAGCGTTGACGCCGACGACGCGACGCTGGCGGCCGGCATCGAGGCGCTTGGCCCGGACATTCTGCAACTACACGGCAAGGAAACGCCCGAGCGCGTCGCCGATGTGCGCCGCCGCTTCGGCCTGCCGGTGATGAAGGCGCTGGGCGTGTCCGAGGTCGCCGATCTCGCGGCGATCGACCGCTACGCGGGCGCGGCCGACCGCGTGCTGCTCGACGCCAAGCCGCCGAAGGGCGCGACGCGGCCGGGCGGCAACGCGAAAGCCTTCGACTGGCAAATTCTCGCGGGCGCCGCCATCAAGACGCCCTGGATGCTGTCGGGCGGGCTCGACCCCGCCAACGTCGAGGAAGCCATCGCGATCACCGGCGCGCCGGGCATCGACGTCTCCTCCGGCGTCGAATCCGCGCCCGGCGTGAAGGATCGCGGCTTGATCACGGATTTCGTGAGGCGCGCGCGGGCGGCGCACGCGCGTTAAACGCTTGGAACCCCGCTCAACTCGGCCTAAAAGGGCGCCATCATTGGAGCGCGCGCGTTGAAACCTGTTCCTCCCAATTCGTTCCGGGCCGGCCCGGACGCCACCGGCCATTTCGGCATTTTCGGCGGACGCTTCGTCGCGGAAACGCTGATGCCGCTGATCCTCCAACTGGAAAAGGCCTATGCCGAGGCCAAGGCCGATCCGGCCTTTCACGCCGAACTCGCGCATTTGGCGACCCATTACGTCGGCCGCCCCAGCCCGCTCTATTTCGCCGAGCGCATGACGGAGCATTGCGGCGGCGCGAAAATCTACTTCAAGCGCGACGAGCTCAACCACACGGGCGCGCACAAGATCAACAACGTGCTCGGCCAGATCCTGCTCGCCCGCCGCATGGGCAAGAAGCGCATCATCGCGGAGACGGGCGCGGGCCAGCATGGCGTGGCGACGGCGACCGCCTGCGCCAAATACGGCCTTGAATGCATCGTCTACATGGGCGCGGTCGACGTCGAGCGTCAGAAGCCCAACGTGTTCCGCATGAAGATGCTCGGCGCGATTGTGGTGCCCGTGCAATCAGGCGCGCGCACGCTGAAGGACGCCATGAACGAGGCGCTGCGCGACTGGGTGACCAATGTCGCCGATACGTTCTACTGCATCGGCACCGCGGCCGGACCACATCCCTATCCCGCGATGGTGCGCGACTTCCAGTGCGTGATCGGCAACGAGACGCGCGAGCAGATGCAAAAGGCAGAGGGCCGCCTGCCGGATTCGCTCGTCGCCTGCATCGGCGGCGGCTCGAACGCCATCGGCCTGTTCCATCCCTTCCTCGACGATCCCTCCGTCGATATTTACGGCGTCGAGGCGGCGGGCCATGGGCTCGACGTGCCCGATGGCCATTGCGCCTCGCTCGCGGGCGGCCGCCCCGGCGTGCTGCATGGCAACCGCACCTATCTGCTGATGGACGACGATGGCCAGATTCTCGAGGGCCATTCGATCTCCGCCGGTCTCGATTATCCCGGCATCGGGCCGGAGCATTCGTGGCTGAAGGAAACCGGGCGCGTCACCTATCTGTCGGCGACCGACAAGGAAGCGTTGGCGGCCTTCCAGCTCTGCTGCAAGCTCGAGGGCATCATTCCCGCGCTCGAACCCTCGCACGCACTCGCCAAGGTGCTGACGCTGGCGCCGACCAAGCCGCGCGATCATCTGATGGTGATGAATCTCTGCGGCCGCGGCGACAAGGACATCTTCAACGTCGCCGAGCATCTCGGCGGCATGTGAGGATCAGTCGCCGCGCGCGGCCAGCGCGCGCAGCGGACCATTGCTCATACTGTATTGCGACGCGCCGCCGGCGCGCGGCGAGAAGCCGAGCTTGCGATAAAACAGATCGGCGGGCGCGTTGCCAATGGCGGCGCCCACCGTAAGCCGCTCGCGGCCATGGTCCAGCGCATCGCGCGCGACTGCCTTCATCAAGGCTTCGCCGACGCCGGAACGCCTGCGACCTGGATCGACAAAGACCTGATCGATATGCCGCGCGCCGCCGCGATCCGTCGCCCCGGCGCGGTCATAGGTCAGCGCGAAGCCGACGGGCGCGCCGCCCATCAGCGCCAGCGTCACGTTGCCCTGTCGGTTCGGGCCAAGGCAATCCTCGCTCAAATGCCGCGCGGTCACGCTGCCTTCGTCGCCATGGAAATCCGCGAGCGCGCGCGCCATGGCGGCGACGGCGACAACATCGCCGGCGGCCATCGCGCGAATGATAAGGGCGTCGGTCCCCGGGGCGGGGGTCAAACCGGGATCACGAGCAGGGTGTCGACCCGTCGCGAATCCAGAATGGCGACTCGTTCCCTGAACCGCAGCGCGCCATCGACCTCGACAATCAGGTCGAGATACTTGCCACAGGCGAATAACATGCTCTCGCCATCCGACATGGTTCGGATGATCGAGAAATTGCTCCGGGCCCGCCAGCCTGCGCCCTCGCGGCGCAGGATGCGCAACGCGCTCGTCGAATGGCAGTACACATGCGGCTGGAAGATGTTCGCGGTGCGCATCGCCGTGACGCGGTCGGCGAGCATGGCCGAGCCGTCGCAATACATAAGCGCCAGCGGCAGGCCGAGTTCGTGATTCTCCCGCGTTTGCACGCGATAGAGCGCGTCGTCGGTGAACAGCGCCGGCAGTTCCTCCAGCCGGTCGTCGTCGATGACATGCGCGTAGGCGGCGCACAGCGCCTCGACGCGCGCGCGCAACACGAGATCGGCGTCCAAATCGTGGCTCACGGTCAGATCCCCATGCATTCGCGCCATCCCTTCCAGAAGCCGCGGACGGCGGCCTCCGTCACGCGCGAGCCCTGGCTCGGCTCGATGCCGCGACCGCCCATCGGCATGATCGAGCGCGCCGTCGGATCGGCCTTCGCCGCGCGCTGCACCCAGCCGCCGACGCAACCGTCCTCCATCGAGATCAGGCCCGCGGGGCCAACGAGATTGTTTACCTTGAGGCGCAGCTCCGCCATGTCGGCGTCGTCGTCCTCGAAGCCGAGCACGGTCCAGATGAGTTCACTGCGGTCGACCCCGCGCGGGATCAACTGACGCACGGCGAGCGCGTTGAGAATTTGCTGCACGACCAGCGTCGGAAACACCGTCTGGATGGAGTTGGTGACGAGATCGCCCAGTTCCAGCGTGTGTTGCATCATGGTCGAATCGCGCAGCTTGTAGGACTCGCTCATTGAGCGGACCTTTTCCTTGCCGATGTGATCGTCGGCCAGCGCCTCGCGCTGGGTATAGCTGAGGTGATGCCAGCCGCTGTCGCTCAGCTTGATGCCGCCGCCCATGGTCGGGCGCACGACGCCGAACGTGTTGTGGAACAGGTGCAACAGGCTCGCGTGATAGGAGTCCTTGTTGTTCTCGGCGTAGAGCTTCCAGTTATTGGGCAGTATCTGGCTGTGATAGCCGAGCACCCTGAGCGGCTTGATCAGCACCCGGTCGATCGAGGCGATGAGTTCGGCGCCGATGTAATCGGCGAAGGCCGGCATCGCCGCGCTGAACGTGCCGAAGACAAGCCCGCGATGGATATCCACGCGCAGACGTTGAAGGCCATGATCCTTCTGGTCGAAGTCGTCGCGCAGGCCGCCCTTGCCACCGACGCCGCGCTTGAACGCGACGCCCGTGAGATTGCCGGCGAGATCATAGACCCAGTTGTGATAGACGCAGGTCAGTTCGCGCACGTTGCCGCGCGGCTTGAAACAGACGAGCGCCCCCTTGTGCGCGCAGCGATTGACCATCGCGTTGACGGCGCCATCGGCGTCGCGAACCAGAATGATCGGCGCGTCGCCGACAAACGTGGTCTTGAAATCGCCGGGGTTCGGGATCTCCGCCTCGAGGCCGAGGAAGTTCCACGTCGGCCCGCGGAAAATCCGCTCCTGTTCGAGGGCGTAAAGATCGCGGTCGGTATAGACGCCATAGGGCACGCTCGACACGTCGGCGTCGGGCCAGGCGAAGGGCGCCGGTCGTCCCGTTTGCTGATCATCCATCGCGTGTCTCCCCTTCGCGCGACCGCGCGCGAGCGTTCTACCGCATCGCCAGCGCCGGGCAAGCACCCGACGGTTTCAGACGGGCGCGCCCTCGCAGGTGCAGAAAAACGGCGCGTGGCGACCGCCGACCCGACGAACGCCCAGCGCCGGCGCCTTACGCAAATGGGCCGGCATCAACAGCACGTCGCCGCCGGCGACACGCTCGATCAATTCCTTGCGGGTCGTGGCGGATTGAACGGGATCGTCGCAGACAAAGGTCGACCACTCAGGATGGGAAACCTGCACGGGCGAATGCAGCGCGTCGCCGCACAACAGCAAGTCCGGCCCGTCGGCGCGATGTAACTCGAGTCCTATCTGGCCGACCGAATGGCCGGCGAGCGACACGATGGAAGCGCCATCGACAAAGCGGTCGCCGGGCGAGACGGTCGTGTAGAGACCGGCCTCCAGCACCGGCGCGACGCTGTCGCGATAGGAGCCATGATTGACGTCGGGATCACGCCCCGCCTGATCGCGCCAATGGGAAAATTCCGTCGCGCCGACGAGATAGCGCGCGTTGGGAAAGGTCGGAACCCAGCGGCCGTTTTCCAGCCGCGTGTTCCAGCCAACGTGATCGGCGTGCAGGTGCGTGCAGAAAACGAAATCAATGTCGGCGGCCTTGAAGCCCGCGGCGGCGAGCTTTTCGAGAAAGCCGGTGTTCTCGCGCCGGTTCCAGTGCGGTCGGTCGGGGCGCGCCTTGTGTTCGCCGATGCAGGCGTCGACGAGCACGTTGGCGCCGCCGATGTTCACGACGTGGCTCTGAATGGCCAGCCGCACCATGCCTTTTTCATAGTCGACGTGGGTGGAGTCGAAGAGCGCGCGCTCGTCCTCGATCGCCGCCATCGAACCCTCGGGAAAGAACATCGTCAGCGACATGTCGACGGGGTCGAGGTCGATGATCTTGTGCACGGGCGCGTCGGCCATCTCGGACTCCTGTTGGCGGCAAGGTTGACGCGCAGGCTATCGCGCGCGCGAACGGATGCAAGCCGCGCGCCCTTTCCATGGGCGCGGCGAGGGGCTAGCCTGCACCCGAAACAATTCCGGGAGCGAACCGCCGCCATGACGTCAGTCCTTTTTTCCCCGCTTGATCTCGGCCCCGTGCGCGTGCCCAACCGCATCGCCATCGCGCCGATGTGCCAGTATTCCGCCACCGACGGCTGCGCGACGGACTGGCACCTGCAACTCGTCATGAATTACGCCATGTCCGGGGCGGCGACGGTCATTCTGGAGGCGACGGGCGTGACGCGCGAGGGGCGCATCTCGCACGGGTGTCTTGGCCTTTATTCCGACGCCTGCGAATACGCGCTCGGGCGCGTGCTGCACGCCGCGCGCGCCGTGGCGCTTCCGGGCACGAAATTCGGCATCCAGCTCGCGCACGCCGGCCGCAAGGCCTCGACCCATGTGAACTGGATGGGCAGCGGACCCTTGCGCGCGGGCGAAAGCCCCTGGCGCACCATCGCGCCCTCGCCGCTGCCCTATGGCGAGAACTGGCACGTGCCGACGGAACTCGACGACGCGGAAATCAACGCCACCATCGACGCCTTCGCGCAGGCGACGCGGCGCGCGGTCCGGCTCGGCTTCGACATCATCGAGGTGCACGCCGCGCATGGCTATCTGATTCATGAATTCCACAGCCCCATCGCCAACAAGCGCACGGACAAATGGGGCGGCGACGCGGAAAGGCGGCTGCGCTTTCCCATGGCGGTGGCGGAGGCCGTGCGGGCCGAGGCGCCGCGCGGGGTGGCGCTCGGCGCGCGCATCACCGGCACCGACTATCTCGACGACGGGCTGAAGGTCGAGGACGCCGTGCGCATGGCGACGGAGTTCAAGAAGCGCGATTACGATTTCATCTGCGTCAGCTCGGGCAATATCGTGCTGGGCGGCCGCCCCGCCAGCGGCGTCGCCTTCAACGTGCCCAACGCCGCGCGCGTGCGCGCGGAAGCGGGCATCGTCACGCGCACGGCGGGCCTCATCGCGGAACCGCGGCAGGCCGAGGAGATCGTCGCGACGCGCGGCGTCGACCAGATCGCCATCGCGCGAGCGCAGATCGACGATCCACGCTGGGGCTGGCGCGCGGCGGAAAAGCTCGGCGTCAAGCTGGAGTTGCCGCCACAGATGCGACGCGTGACAACAGGCCAATGGGCGGGTCTGCAACTGGTGCGACCGCAAGGGTAAGACGCGCCGGGCCTACGGCCCAACCTGCTTGCGCACGCTTTCCTCGACGGAGGCGCGTTCGCGCGGCGTGAGGCGGTTCATCTGGCTTTCAAGAAATTCATCGCGCTCGCCCGCCGAGCGCGCGAGTATATGCCACTTCATCGCCTCGACGAGATTGACCGCGACGCCGCGGCCGGCGACATACATGCGCGCGATCCGGTTCATGGCGACGGGATTGCCCGCGTTGGCGGCGCGCAGGAAATATTTCGCCGCGGCTTCCTCGTTCTTTTCGACGCCGTCGCCATTGAACAGCATGATGGCGTAATCGACTTCCGCCGCCGCGAGGCGCGAATCGGCCGCGGCGCGCAGATATTCGGCGGCGCGCCTGGAGTCCTTGGCGACGCCGCGACCCTCCTTGTACATGAGGCCCAGCGCGTAGGTGGCGTCGTAGTCGCCCGCGGCGGCGGCGCGGCGGAACAGATCGGCCGCGCGCGGCGCGTTCTGGATTTCGCCGTTCAGCGATTGCAGGCCCAACTGGTAGAGAGCGGCGGGATGTTCCTTGCCAGCGGCGGCCTCCAGCAACGGCAGCGCCTTTTGCGTATTCTGTTCCACGCCCTTGCCTTCGAGATAGGCGATGGCAAGCGAAAAGGCGGCTTCGGGATCGCCGCGGTCGGCGGCCAGCCTGAACCAGCGCGCGGCTTCCGCGAGGTCTTGCCGAACGCCCGATCCATCCTTGTAAAGCTGGGCGATCAGGGTCATCGCCGCGGCGTCGTTCTTGTTGACGTCGATACGCTTCTTGGCCTCGGCCATGGCGGTGAGAAAATAGCCGCGCTGATAGGCGCCCAGCGCGAGGTCGGGCGGCACGCCCGGCGAAAGGTAGTTGACCGAGCCCGGCGGCTGGCTCGCCACGGTCGGCAGGTTCTGCGCCAGCGCGGACCCGCCGATAAAAATCAGCGCGAGGGCGATGCGCGTGGTCACGCCGACACCGTCGCCCGCAGATGAACGAGCGCCGAGCGCACCGCCTCGGCCGGGCCGCGCGGGTCCTTCCAGACGAGGTCGCCCAGCGCGATGAAATCGGCGCCGGCGGCGACCAAGGGGCCGATTTCGTCGAAGGCCGTCGCGAAGGCGACGCATGGCACGTTGAAAATCTCCGCCCACCACTCGACGCGCTCGAGCGTCTCCGCATGGGGCGGGGTCCAGCCATCCGGCGCCGGCTCGCCGAACATCAAATAATCAATATCGAGTTCGCCGGCCTCCATCGCGTCGTGCCGCGTCTTGAGGCCGCTCGCGCCAACGATATGGTCGGGCTTGAGCGCCGCTACTGCTTCCGCGAGGTCCGGGCCGGGGCCGCGCACATGCGCGCCATCCGCGCCCGCCGCGACGATGGCCGTTGAATCGGCGACCGCGATCAACGCCGCGTCATGGCGCCGCGCGATCATCGTCCATTGCTCGAGCGTCTTGCGGACGCGGCCGGCGTCGCCCTGCGCCGGCGCGACGAGCACGCAGGCGACGGCGCCGCCTTCAAGAGCGGATTCGAGCATCGCGCCAAACGCGGCGGGATCGGTCGGCGTGGGCGCGACGAGGTAGAGGCTCGGCGCCGGGCGCGCTTGCGGCTTGGGCTCCGGGGGCTTTTTGGGGCGTTTGGACTTTTTCGACATGGATCGGGTTTCGCGCCAGAATCACGCCGCGTCAATCGTTGAAAATCAAGGCGACATCGCGGCGCGCGCCCAACGGCCGCCAATCGACGCGCCTGACCGCCCTCCCCTTGCGTTTCGTCCAATTTTAGCCCTATTTCCTCGCCACTTCGACGCGGCGCGTGGCCATTCGGCGCGCGCCGGAACTGTGTCTGAAACTGGGAGGGTATGCGGATGCGCGCAGGCGTTCTGGCGCTGTTGGTGGGTTTGGCGGTCGTGGGCGTCGCCCATGCGAAGGATCCCAGTCCCGATAACGTGAAGGGGCTTTATCTCACCACTGATTTTCCGGCGATCCAGATTCGCGCCGGCGAGGACACCACGCTCCCGATCACCATCTACAATTATGGCCTGTCGCCGCAGCGCACGGCGATCACGCTGTCTGGCGTGCCGGACGACTGGAAGGCCGAGCTTCAGGGCTCCGGCAAGCCGGTCAGCGCCGCCTTCGTCGATTACGACGGCCGCGCCAGCCTGAATCTCAAGCTGACAATCCCAGCCTCGGCCAAGCCGGGCGCCTATCCGATCACGCTGGTCGCCAAGGGCGACGGCGGCTCGTCGACGCTGCCGATCGCCATCGATCTGGCCGCGCCCGTGGCCGCCAAGTTGACGGCGACGCCGAAATTCCCCGTGCTCAAGGGCACGCCGAAGACGAGCTTCGACTTCTCGGTCGCCGTGAAGAACGAAAGCTCCGCCGACCTGACGGTGAACCTCGCCGCGGCGACGCCGCCCGGTTTCACGACAACGTTCAAGGAAGGCTACAACACGCAGGAAATCACCTCCCTGCAAATCAAGGCCAACGAGAGCAAGGACATCTCGGTCGGCGTCAAGCCGGGCGCGAACGCGCCCGCCGGCCAGACGCCGGTCAAGCTGACCGTCGCCGCCGACAAGGCGACCGTGACGACCGAGCTGACCCTCGACATCGCCGGCCAGCCCACGGTCGCGATCACCGGTCAGGACGATCGCCTGAGCGGCGAGGCGACCGCCGGTCAGGAAAAGAGCTTTCCGCTGGTCATCCGCAACACCGGCACGGCGGCGGCCAAGGGCCTGAGCCTCAATGGCACCGCGCCGAGCGGCTGGACGATCAAGTTCGATCCGAAGGAGCTTTCCGAGGTCGCGCCGAACGGCGAGGCCAAGGTCAACGCGCTCATCACGCCCACCGCCAAGGCCATCGCCGGCGACTATGTCGTCAGCCTGCGCGCCTCCGGCGACGGCGTGTCGGAATCGGCCAGCTATCGCGTCACCGTCACCACCTCGACCCTGTGGGGCGTCACCGGCGTCGGCGTCATCGCCGTCGCGCTGCTCATTCTGGTTGGCGCCGTGGGGAGGTTCGGTCGGCGATGAGCGAACCGGTCATCCGCGCCGAGCAACTCACGAAGGTTTACGGCAAGGCGGTGGCGGTCGATCATCTTGATCTGACGATCCCGCCCGGCGAGGTGTTCGGCCTGCTCGGCCCGAACGGCGCCGGCAAGACGACGACGATCCTGATGCTGCTCGGTCTCACCGAGCCGACGTCGGGCGCGGCGACCGTGGCGGGTTTCGACCCGCTGCGCCAGCCGCTGGAGGTCAAGCGCCGCGTCGGTTATCTGCCGGATCAGGTGGGGTTCTACGACAACCTCACCGGCAACGAGAACCTGCGCTACACCGCCAAGCTCTGCGGCCTGCGCGGCAAGGAGGTCGACGACCGCATCGCGGCCGCCGCCCGGCGCGTCAAGCTCGACTACGCCATGAACAAGCCCGTCCGCGCCTATTCGCGCGGCATGCGTCAGCGTCTCGGCATCGCCGAAATCCTGATGAAGGGCGCCTCCATCGCGATTCTCGACGAGCCGACGGGCGGTCTCGACCCGCAGGCGACGCGCGAGTTTCTCGAACTGATCCGCTCGCTCAAGCACGACGGCATGACCATCCTTTTGTCGTCGCACCTGCTCGAAATGGTGCAGTCCATCTGCGATCGCGTCGCACTGTTCAATCGCGGCAAGATCGGCCTGATGGGCCGCGTCGACGAGTTGATGAGCAACGTGCTCGGCGGCTCGCATGTCGTGCGCGTCGAGGCGTCGGGCGCGGGCCTCGCCGAGGCCATCGCGAAAGTGCCGGGCGTCGCGCGCGTCACGAACGAGGGCGGCCAGTTGCGCGTCGAGGCGGGCGGCGACATCCGCGGCGACATCGCGCGCGCGGTCGTCGCGGCGGGCGGCGATCTCAAGATGATCGACGCCGGCCACGCCAGCCTCGAGGATGTTTACACGCGTTATTTCGAGGGAGCGCCACATGCGGCGTGAGGGTTGGGCCCTGTCGGGCGTCGGTTCCGTCGTGATGAAGGAACTCGCCGACAATCTGACGAGCACGCGCATGCGCCTGCTCGAGGGATTGATTTTCCTCACCGGCGCCGGGGCGGTCTATTCGACCATCGGCGCCGTGAAGGAAGTCATCGGCGAGGATCCGTTCATCTTCCTGCGGGTGTTCACCACGGGCATCCCGCCGCTGCCGTCGTTCGTCGGTTTTCTCGGTTTTCTCATCCCCATCATCGCCATCGCGCTGGGCTTTGACGGGGTGAACGGCGAGTTCAACCGACGCACGATGAGCCGCATCCTGGCCCAGCCGATCTATCGGGACGGCCTGCTGTTCGGCAAATTCCTCGCTGGCCTCGCGACGATCGCCATGGCGCTGACCGCGCTGTGGCTGTTCGTGACGGGTCTCGGCATTCTCATGCTCGGCCTGCCGCCGAGCACGGAGGAGGTGTTGCGCAGCTTCGCCTTCCTGCTGGCCTCGATCGCCTATGGCGGCGTGTGGCTGGCGCTGGCGATGCTGTTCTCGGTGATCTTCCGTTCCGCCGCCACCGCCGCGCTCGCGGCGCTCTCGGTCTGGCTGTTGTTCGCCTTCTTCTGGCAGATGCTGGTGGTTCTGCTGACGCCGATCATCGCGCCCATCGACCCCTACAACCTCCAGTCGCAGGTGCACACGGTCGAGGTCGGTCTTGGTCTCGCGCGCCTGTCGCCGAACACGCTGTTTTCCGAAACGGCGCTGGCCTTTCTGAACCCCGCCGAGCGCGGCCAGAACCTCGGCGTGCTGTTGCCTTCGCAATTGCAGGGCGCCATCTCCGGCCCGCTGCCGTTTGGCGAAAGCGTCGCGCTGGTGTGGCCGCAGATGACCGGCATGTTCGCCAGCTTCATCGTGCTGTTCACCATCGCCTATGTGATGTTCCAGCGTCAGGAAGTCCGCGCTTAACCGACCGCCATCGTTATTCAGGAAGCCCTTCCCGCCTCGCGGGAAGGGCTTTTTGTTTACATCGGCTTCTGGAACTTCAACGCGAATTCATCGACCGGCGTCGGGTTCTTGAAGATAATGGTTTCGCGCGTGTCCTCGGGATGCCGCAGGAACTGCGCGTCGGCGACAAATTTGAATCCGGCCGCCTCGACCTCCGCCCTCAGGCTTTGCTCCGCGATCCGGTGCAGCGTCTTGCCGACGGCGACGCCATCCTCGGGCTTGGCCGACCAATCCGTCACGATCAGCCATCCACCCGGCTTCAACGCGGCGAGGATCGCCTTGTTCATCCTGGCGCGATCGACCTGCATGTAGGTCGTGTCGTGGTAGTAGTTGAAGAAGGTAACGAGATCGAGGTTGTTGACGTCGGCGGGCGCGGGATCGTCGAAGGGCCGCACCAGTTGCGTCACGTTCGCCATGGCCTGCGTCTTGAGGCGCGCGAGGAATTTCTCCGGCTCGCGATCATTCTGCCCCCAGACATGGCCCGTCGGCCCCACCGCGCGCGCGATGAGCTCGGTGCTGTAGCCGGCGCCGGCGCCCATATCGAGCGCCTTCCAGCCGGACTTGACGCCGGCGAAGGCCAGCAATTCGGCGGGATGCCGTTTCTGGTCGTTCTGGCGATCGGCGTCGGCGCGGTCAGGCGCGGCGACCAGCGCCTGATAGTCCTGCGCCATCGCCGCCGGCGCCAGGGCCGCCGCGGCGACCGCGAGCGCGAGCCCCGGCGCGATCAAGAATGTCATGCGCATGTTGAACTCCCCCGCCCCGCGACGGACGCGCGCGGCTGTTGCTGTTGATCGCGCGTCCGCGCGACTATTTCTTTTCGACGCGCGAGAGAATTTCGATCATTCGTTTTTTCTGCTCGGGCGTTGGATCGGAGACGACGCCCAGCGTCGCCTTGCGCGTTTGCGCGGCATCCATGAAGCCGATGAATCGCTGGGTGCGCTCGCCCTCGGCGATCAGCGCGGGATCGGTGAGCGTCGTCTTGACGGCCTCGGACAGAAAGGCGACGCGCTCGGGCGGCGTGCCCGGCGGCGCCACGAGAATGCGGCCGATCTTTTCCGCGGTCGAATGGAAATCCAGCAACGCGGCTTCGTCGGGTTTCAGCGTCACGCTTTCAAAAAGCGTGGGCACGTCGGGGAAGATCGTCGAGCGCGCGCGGCTCATGGTCGAGAGCACCTTGATCTTGCCGCCCTTGACGTAATTGGCCGCGGAGGTGTCGACGATGTACATCATGTCCATCTCGCCATTGGCGACCGACATGGCGGATTCATTGCTGCCGGGATAACCGAGCACGATGTTGCAATCGAGCTTCAGCGCCTCGCAGACGAAGGCCGCGCCATCCGACAGGCCATCAATGGGGCCGCCCGCGGTCCACATGTATTTCTTCCTGGCCTCGACCACCTGTTTCGGCGACGTGTAGGGCGAGTTGACGTTGACGAGCCAGACCCAGGGATTGCCGCTGACCGTGCCGAGATGTTCGAGTTTCGCGAGATCGTAGCGCACGCCCTGCTGCTCGATGAACTGGCCGAAGGCCGCGGCCATGCCGTTGACGAGCATGATCTGCAAGCCATCGGGCGGGGCCGTCATCATGCGGTTGAGCGCGCCGATGCCGCCGGCGCCCGGCTGATTCTCGACGATGACATTGGCGCCCAGCGCCTTGCCGAGATAGGGCGCGATCATGCGGGCGTAGAGATCGAAGCCGCCGCCGGCGCCATAGCCAACGATGACCCGCACCGTCTTGCCCTTGAAGAAAGCCGCTTCCGACGACTGCGCGCGCGCGGCGATGGGGAGGAGGCAGGCAAGCGCCAGCATCGCCGCGCCAATTCGCCTGATGTTCCACCCAAGGCGCATGTTTCCCCCCCGTGTTCGTCGGCAATCCCGTCCGGCCATGATTGCTTTGTTCGCCACGCGAGGCAAGCGCGTCGCGCCTGTCGCGGCGATGGAAATGCGCTAATATAAGCCAGCCGGCGATCAAGCCGGGGCCTCGGGGAAACGCCATGTCGACACTCGCCAGTCTTTGCAAACTCGCCGCCGCGACGCTCGCCTCCGTCCTCGCCGTTGGCGCCGCGCGGGCCGAACCGCCGCTGACGCTGGCGCGCAACGGGTCGTTCTATGTCGGCGGCAAGATGACCGAGATCGACGGGCGCGCCGTGATGATCAATCACATGTACGTCGAATACATGATCCCCGCGCGCAAGACGCATCCCTATCCCATCGTCATGGTGCATGGCGGGCTGCGCACCGGCGTGAATTTCACCGGCACTTTCGATGGCAAGGAAGGCTGGGCCCAGTATTTCGTGCGGCAGGGCTACGCCGTCTATCTCGTCGATCAGGTCGGGCGCGGTCGCTCGCCCATCATCGAGAAGGCCTATGGCCCCGCCCGCATGGGCGACACGCGCGGCGTGCAGAAGCGCTACGCCCAGCAGGAAAAATACAAGCTCTGGCCGCAGGCGCATCTGCACGCGCCATGGCCGGGCGGCGGCGAGATGAGCGATCCGTGGGTGGTGCAACTGAGCGCCTCGCAGGCGGTGGAGATCGAGAATTTCCACACGCAGCAGGAACTCAACCGCGACGCGCTGGTGGCGCTGGTGGACAAGATCGGCCCGTCGATCCTGCTCGCCCATTCGCAGGCCGGCGCCTTCCTGTGGCCGGTCGCCGACGCGCGACCGAACGCCATCAAGGCCATCCTCGCCATCGAGCCGAATGGCCCGCCCGTGCGCGCGGTGGATTTCACCGGCGCGCCCGACTGGTTCAAATATGGCGAGGTCGCGCTCGCCTATGGCGTGACCGACGTGCCGCTGACCTACGCGCCGCCGGTCAAGGACGCGTCGGAGCTGAAATTCGTCCAGCAGGACAAGCCCGACGGCGAAGGGCTGGTGCGATGCTTCGAGCAGGTCGAGCCGGCGCGGCAACTGCCCAACCTGCGCGACATTCCCACGCTGGTGCTGACATCGGAGGCGTCCTATCACGCGCCCTATGATCACTGCACGGTCAAATACCTCCAGCGCGCCGGCGTGAAGCCGAGCTTCATCCGGCTCGCCGATGTCGGCATTCACGGCGATTCCCACGTGCTGATGCTGGAAAAGAACAGCCACGCGATCGCCGGCGTCATCGCACGCTGGCTGTCGACCTCCCTGCCCGGCAAGCAGGCCAGGCGCTGATTGCTTTTGGCGCGCGGCGGGTTGAAAAAGGTTTCACCTTTCCTCCCGCCGCGCGTTCGCATGTTTCCCACGCTGTCGTCGAAGCCCTTCATCCGCGTCTGGCGGCATCGCGAGTTCCGGCTCTACGAATCCGGCATGTCGCTTTATTCGGTGACAGGCTGGATCCAGCGCGTCGGCGTGGGCTGGCTCGCCTGGGATCTGACTCATTCGACCTTCTGGCTGGGCGTCGTCGCCTCGGCCGATCTCGGCCCGATGATCCTGCTGGCGCCCTTCGCCGGCGCCGTGGCGGATCGCGTGGATTCCTGGAAG
>CAISJZ010000116.1 GCA_903885755.1 uncultured Hyphomicrobiales bacterium
ACGACACCGACTGGGACTCGGAAGCCTATCTCACCGTCTCGGGCCAGAACTCCAACAATACGGTGCGCGTCGCCGATGAATTCCTGCGCGCGGTGGAGAAGGACGGCGACTGGAAGCTGACCCGCCGCATCGACGGCAAGGTCCACAAGACGCTCAAGGCGAGGGACCTGTGGGAGAAGATCGGCTACGCCGCCTGGGCGTCGGCCGATCCGGGCCTGCAATTCCACACCACCATCAACGACTGGCACACCTGCCCGGCGTCGGGGCCGATCATCGCGTCGAACCCCTGCTCCGAATACATGTTCCTCGACGACACCGCCTGCAATCTCGCCTCGCTGAACTTGCTGCAGTTCCGCGACGCGACGACGGGGCGGATCGACATCGCGTCCTATGAGCACGCGGTGCGCATCTGGACGATGGTGCTCGAAATCTCGGTCATGATGGCGCAATTCCCCTCCAAGGAAATCGCCCGCCTGTCCTACGACTACCGCACGCTGGGCCTTGGCTACGCCAATGTCGGCGGGTTGCTGATGTCGTCGGGCATTCCCTATGACAGCGACGAGGGCCGCGCCATCGTCGGCGCCCTGACCGCCATCATGACGGGCGTGTGCTACGCGACCTCCGCCGAAATGGCGAAAGAGCTTGGACCCTTCGAGGAATACAAGCCGAACGCCCAGCACATGCTGCGCGTCATCCGCAACCATCGCCGCGCCGCCCATGGCGAGACGCAGGGTTATGAGAAGCTGGCGGTGACGCCCGTCGCCCTCGACCACGCGTCCATCAAGGACACGGCGCTGGTCGAGGCCTCCAAACGCGCGTGGGATCGCGCGCTGGAGCTCGGCGAGGCGCATGGCTATCGCAACGCCCAGACCACCGTCGTCGCGCCGACCGGCACGATCGGCCTCGTCATGGATTGCGACACGACCGGCATCGAGCCCGACTTCGCGCTGGTGAAATTCAAGAAGCTGGCCGGCGGCGGCTATTTCAAGATCATCAACCGCGCCGTGCCCGAAGCCATGCGCGTTCTCGGCTACAGCCTCGCGCAGGTCGCGGAGATGGAGGTCTACGCCACCGGCCACGCCTCGATCGCGCAGGCCCCCGGCGTCAACACCGCCAGCCTGCGCGCCAAAGGCTTTACCGACGAGAAACTCGCGGCGGTGGACAAGGCGCTGGCCAGCGCCTTCGACATCAAGTTCGTGTTCAACCGCTGGACGCTCGGCGCGGACTTCCTGACCGGCGCCCTCAAGGTGCCGGCGGAAAAGCTCGACGATCCCTCCTTCGACCTGCTGACCCATCTTGGCTACAGCAAGGCCGAGATCGACGCCTGCAACATTCACGTTTGCGGCGCGATGACGCTGGAGGGCGCGCCCCACCTCAAGCCCGAGCACTACGCGGTGTTTGATTGCGCCAATCCGTGCGGCCGCACGGGCAAGCGCTATCTCTCGGTCGAGAGCCACATCCGCATGCTGGCGGCGGCGCAGCCCTTCATCACGGGCGCGATCTCCAAGACCATCAACATGCCCAACGACGCCAGCGTCGAGGATTGCAAGGAAGCCTACATGCTGTCCTGGCGCCTTGGCCTCAAGGCCAACGCGCTCTATCGCGATGGCTCGAAACTGTCGCAGCCGCTGAATTCGCAGCTCATCTCCGACGACGACGCCGAGGATGACGAGGTCGATTTCGCGCAGCTTCCCG
>CAISJZ010000117.1 GCA_903885755.1 uncultured Hyphomicrobiales bacterium
GCGCGCAGCCGCAAGGGCCGGATCCTCGATCGTTTCATCGAGGGCCTGCGCCAGCTCGAAGGCGCCTATTCCCTCGTCGCGCTCACCAACAAGAAACTCATTGGCGTGCGCGATCCCCTGGGCATTCGTCCGCTGGTGCTGGGCGAACTCGACGGTTGTTACATCCTGGCTTCGGAAACCTGCGCGCTCGACATCATCGGCGCGCGTTTCGTGCGCGATGTCGAGAATGGCGAGATTGTCGTCATCTCGGAAAAGTCGGCGGAAAATCCGACCGGCATTGAATCGCACAAGCCCTTCCCGCCGATTCCCGCGCGGCCCTGCATCTTCGAATACATCTATTTCGCCCGGCCGGATTCCATCGTGCATGGCCGGCATGTCTATGACGTGCGCAAGAACATGGGCGCGCAGCTTGCCCGCGAGGCGGGCGTTGAAGCCGACGTCGTCGTCCCCGTGCCGGATTCCGGCGTGCCGGCCGCGATCGGCTACGCTCGCGAATCCGGCATTCCCTTCGAGCTTGGCATCGTGCGCAATCACTATGTCGGGCGCACGTTCATTCAGCCGACGCAGAAAATCCGCGAACTCGGCGTGCGCCTGAAACACAGCGCCAATCGATCCGTGGTCAAGGGCAAGCGCATCATCCTCATCGACGATTCCATCGTGCGCGGCACGACCTCGGTGAAAATCGTGCAGATGATGCGCGAGGCCGGCGCGGCGGAAGTGCATTTCCGCATTTCCTCGCCGCCGATCACCCATCCCGACTATTACGGCATCGACACGCCCAAGCGCGAGAAGCTGCTGGCCGCTACGCACTCGCTGGAGGAAATGCGCCAGATTGTCGGCGCCGATTCCCTCGCCTTCCTGTCGGTCGATGGCATCTATAGCGCCATGGGCGAGAATGGCCGCAATCCCGCGCGCCCGCAATTCACCGATCATTGTTTCACGGGCGATTATCCCACCAGCCTGACCGACCTTTCCGGGGAAAGCGTCCGCAACCAGCTTTCCCTGCTGGCCGAGACCGCCTGAAGAGCGTCGGACGAATTCGTCTCCCAGTAAAATTTCACTTCTCAATCCTTTGATTGATGGCTAGTCTTTGCGCAAAATCGCGGGATAGCGGATCGGAGGGCACTGGCATGCTTGGCTTCAAGACATCGGCGATGACATTCGCTGTTTTGATGTGTTCGGCGGCAGTTGCACCGATCTACGCGCAGGAAGCCCCGAAATTTGTTTTTGAAGGCGACGTCGTTCGCGGCAATGGCCCTGGCGCACAGGGGCCGGGCTGCGTTCTCAACAGCCGGTTCAAGCGCGGCGAGACCATGCTGTTCCGTATCCGCGTCGTTGATCCGAAATCCGGCAAATCACTCGACGACAAAGGCGTCAAGAGCCTCGAAATCCAGCTCTCGAATGGCCAGAAAGCGCCGATGTCCTACCATCAGCACCCGCCGAAGGAGCCGACGGACTGGTTCTGGTCCGGCGGCTGGATCGTGCCCGACAATCAACCAACCGGAAGTCTCTCATACAAGGTTGTCGTCACGGACTTGGATGGCAAGACCCAAGACTGGAGCCCCTTCAAGGTCGCCAATTCCCAGATCACCGTCGTTGAAAACTGATCGCGTGAGACCGCTTCTCGCCGCGACGATTTTCGCGGCCTGTTTCGTGGCCGCTTCCGTCCACGCCGACCCCTCGGCGCTTGGCCCGGAGGCTCCCCTCGCCGAGCCTTCCGACGGCTATGTCGGCAAACTGTTACTGGAGCCCGCGCACGCTCCCGTTGGCGCGAGCGTGCGCGCGTCCGGATCCGGCTTTCCCGCCAACCAGAAAATTGACCTCGTCTGGCGCTCGGTGAAAGGCCGATGGAAGGTCGCCAACGGCGAATATCACGGGCGCGACTATGTTCCCGCCGCGTGGCGCATCGCGCCCGTGACGACCGACGGAAATGGGGCGTTCGCCGCGAGCTTCATCGTACCCGAGGATTTCGGCTACTCCCACGACATCGTGGTTCAACAGGCCACGCGATTGCTGACACAGACGAACTTCAACGTCGACATGACCTGGAGCGTGTCGCCAGCGAACGCGGCGCCGGGCGCGCCCGTAACCATCGAGGTCAAGGGCATCGGGTGGCGCCAGCTCGAAAATAGTTGGGACCTCGTTTACGACAACAATTTCGTCGGCTGGGTGTCCGCCGTCACGACACAGGGCTCCGCGCGGTTCACCATTCCGGCCACGGGCGCGCCGGGAACCCATGTGTTGAAGCTCATCCATGGGGAATTCACGTTCCCCTACCTCAACCCGCAGCAGAACCCGCGTCCCGACCGCCCGCGCTTCGAGGCATCCTTCACCTTGACGCCCGGCGCTCCCATCCTGCCGCCGCCGACGTCCTCGCAGACGCAGCGCACGGTGCGCGGGCTACCCCCCGCGGGCGCGCTCCTGGTCGAGCCCGCTTTTGCGCCCGTCGGATCGCCGGTGGTGGTTCGCGCCACGGGCCTTGAACCCGGCAAAACCTACAAGCTCGCTTTTGGCACAATGACGGGAAACCGCGTCGGCGGTGGTGGTTTTGATGAAGCGGCCCGCGACATCGCCGTGGCGACCGGGGACGCCGCCGGCGCCATCGCATTCAATTTCAACGCGCCCGACGATCTTGGCGGCGCGCATCAGCTTTCCCTTGAAGATCGCGGCGCGCGCCGGGATGGCGCCTTCACCCTTGTGCCGAGCGCCCTGCCCCTCGCCGCGACGTCGGGGCCCGCGGGGACGCCCTTTTCCGTGCATTTGAAGGGCGTTGGCTGGACCGAAACGGCCAACATCCACACCGTCGTCTATGATAACAATTACGTCGGCTACGCCTGCGGCTTTAACAGTCAGGGCGACGTGGAAGTCTTCCTGAACGGCGCGGGCGCGCCCGGATGGCATTTCATCGATGTCTATCCCGCAATCTACAAGGGCGATGAGGTCAGACCGAACAATTTCCGCATTCCGCAACTGACCTATGAGCGCGACCATCCCGGCGAGGATTTGCCGGCCTTCCACTTCGCTTTTGAAGTGCGGGGAGACGCCGCGAACGCCAGCCGCTAGACTGGCCTTGTCGTCCGGAGTCGTTCATGTCCTTGCCCCTTGCAAATCGTATCGCGCTCGTCACTGGCGCCACGCGCGGCATTGGCCGCGCCATCGCGCTGGAACTGGCGCGCCGCGGCGCCCATGTCATCGCGCTCGGCCGTACCCAGGGCGCGCTTGAGGAACTCGATGACGAGATCCGCGGGCTTGGCGGCGAGGCGACGCTGGCGCCCTGCGACCTCAAGGATTTTCCGGCTCTCGACCGGCTTGGCCTCGCCATCCACGAGCGCTGGAAAAAGCTCGACATCATGGTCGCCAACGCGGGCATCCTCGGCCCGGTGACGCCGCTCGCACACGTCGATCCCTCGAAATGGGAGGAGACCATGGCGATCAACGTCACAGCCAACTGGCGCCTCATCCGCTCGATGGATGAATTGCTGCGCGCTTCCGACGCGGGTCGCGCGGTGTTCGTCACTTCAGGCGCCGGCAGCAAGGCCGAAATGCTGCCGTTCATGGGTCCTTACGCCGCCTCCAAGGCCGCGCTTGACGCGATGGCGCGCACCTACGCGGCGGAGACCGTGAACACGACGAACGTGCGCGTGATGGTCGCCAATCCCGGCCCGCTGCGCACGCGCATGCGCGCGGCGCTGATGCCGGGAGAGGACCCGATGGTTCTGCGCAGGCCGGAGGAATTCGCCGAACGTCTCGCCAATCTGTGCGCGCCGGAATGGACGCGCACCGGCATGTACTACGAGTTCAAGAGCGACAGCGTGAAACGCTTCCGCGAGCCGGCGTAGTCAAAACAAAAATCCGGCGCGCGGATGAGGACGGACACGAAAGAGGTTGTCATGCGCCAGACCGCCATGCTTTTCGCAATGATCGCGCTCTGCGCGACGACCGCGGCGCGCGCGGCGCAACCCTGCCCTGTCGATGGAGCGGACGACCTCACGGCGCTGTTATCCAGGGCGCCAACCTGCGGCGAAGCGAGCCGCCTGCTTGATCGCTGTACGTGGGGTTCAAGCATGGACGTGCAATTCTCGCAGGTCGTCATTGACAGATGCGAGAAGGATTTTTTGCCCGCGGCGCCCGCCGCGCGCCGCGCCGCCTACAAAAAAGAGCGCGCGGCCTGTGACCGCAAATACGCGAAAATGTCCGGCTCGATGTATGTCGGCTTCGCCGCCGTCTGCAACGCCCACGTCGCGGCGAAGTATTCGGGTAAGTAGGCGATAATTGGCGCCAGACCGCACCCAATCCTAGGGCTGGAATGGTCGACCACTTTGTGTTACATTTGAATACACTAGGCGCCGCCCCAGAGAAAAAGCCAATGCCGACCCCGTCCCCCACCATTTCCATCCGCCTCCCCAAGGCGGCGCGCGAATCCCTCGACAAGGCGACGAAACTCACCCGCCGGTCGCGTTCTTTCCTGATGCAGGAAGCGCTGGAGCGTCATCTCGACACGATTGTGCGCGAGGAGACCGGCGGCGGGCGGCGTCTGACCCATCTGCTGTCGCTTGCCGGCGCCGGCAAATGCGCGCCGGCGCCGCGCGCCGCGGACGAAATCGACGAACACATTCGCTGGCTGCGGGACAATGCATGACATTGACGCAACGTCGGTTGTCTATATCGACACGAACATCTTCATTTATTTCATCGAGGCCGCGCCAGACTTTTTCGAACGGACGAAGGCGTTATTCGGGCTCATCGACACGGTTGGCGCGCGGCTCGTCGCCAGCGACCTGACCCTCGCCGAATGCGTTTACAAGCCATATCGGGACAACGACCCACACCTCGCGCGCGCTTATGAATCGCTTTTTGAAGCGAGTGGCGAGATCGACCTTGTTCCCTTAAATGGCGCGACCATCCGCCGCGCGGCGGCCA
>CAISJZ010000118.1 GCA_903885755.1 uncultured Hyphomicrobiales bacterium
ACTATGCGGCCATGCGCCAAGGTCTGCCCCTGTCCGACGGCGCGTCGACGCATAGCGTGCGCGTGACGGCGGTCATCTTTCCGACCGGGCGCATCATTCCGTTGACGCAATACCAGTTCTTCGTCTTCGAGGTTCCGCGCGACAACGTCAGCACCAGCACCTATATCGTATGTCACGGGCCGAAGCCCTTTGACCGCGCAAAAATGAAGGCCGTGCTTGGCCTCGACAACGAGCGACTCTGGACCGAAAAGGATTGCGACTATCGCGTCGGCCCGGACAATCTGTTCGGTCAGGACCGGAGCAGGATGGACACGGTGTGGTCGGGCCTTGGCGGGCTCGCGCCGGAGGACGCCAGCATCGGCGTTTCCATGGGGCCGATTGTCGAGCGCCACAAGGAGGTTCTGGTCGCCGCCGACAAGGCGGTGGTGCGACTGCGCGATCGATTGCTCGAAAACGTGCGCCGGCACGAAGCGGGCGGCGCGCCGTTGGGCCTCGACATCCCGGACTATTCACGCGTGCGCAGCCTGCCCGACACCAACGTGCCCGCGGGCCAGCGCTGGCAGGATCATTTGCCGCACAACATGGGACTCGGCGCGCGCCACGCCGGAATGTTAAATGAGTAGGACATTCTCGAGGAGGCGATCCATGTATCTGCGCAACGCCTGGTATGTCGCGGCATGGCCGAGGGAGGTCACGAACAGGCCGCTGGCGCGCGTTATCTGCGACGAACCCGTCATGCTGTTTCGCGGCGAGAACGGCGCGCCCGTCGCGCTGCATGATATGTGCTGCCATCGCGCATTGCCATTGTCGTTCGGCAGAGTGATCGGCGACCGCGTGCAATGCGGCTATCACGGCTACACCTTCGACAGGACCGGCTCCTGCGTCGATATACCAGGCCAGACGCTCATTCCCGAGCACGCGCGCGTACGCTCGTTTCCGGTGGTCGAAAAATTCCACTGCGTCTGGATCTGGATGGGCGAGCCGAACGCGGCCGACCCCGCCAAAATTCCCGACATCTGGTGGATGGATCACCCGGACTGGAAACCATCGACGCCCGACATGGCGCCGCTAAAATGCGACTATCGCCTGATCGCCGACAACGTGCTCGACGCGACGCATCTGACTTATGTGCATCCCACGACCATCGGCGCGAGCAGCATTGTCGAATTCGAGCCGTTGATCGAGCACACCGACACAACCGTGCGCATCTCGCGCTGGATGATGAACCGGCCGCCGCCGCCGGCCTATGCGAAGGCGGGCGATTTTACAGGCAATGCCGACCGCTGGGCTGCGGTCGAATACTGGGCGCCGGCTGTCTGCGTGAATTTCGCCGGCTGCGTGGACGTGGGCTTTGGCGGCCCGAAGGGCGACATCAAGGCGAGCCCGCGGCGCGTCGAACTCGTGGCGATCAGCCTGCCGACGCCGGAAACCGCGGGCTCGTGCCATTATTTCTTCGCCTTCGCGCGCGCCTTCAGGCACGACGATCCGGAAATGGATCACTTCTTCGGGCCGGGCATGGTGAAGGTGTTCGAGGAGGATTTTTCCATTCTCGAGGCGCAGCAGCGCATGATGGAAAAATATCCGGAGCAGAAACGCGTCAGCACGATCTATGACCGGGGGCCCACGCTCGCGCGGCGGATGCTCGATCGGATGATCGAGGCGGAAGTGGGCGACGACGCCTGAAGCAATTCAACGCCAAATGAATCGGGCGGGTTCAGAGAACCCGCCCGCGCATTTCGCGGTGACTGAACGCGGGGCTACTTGCCCGCCATCGTCGCCTTGTACGTCACGCGATAGAGCACGCCGTTGCCGTCGTCGCTGAACAGCAGCGAGCCGTCTTTCGCGAAATTCACGTCAACCGGGCGGCCCCAGACGTTCTCCTCGCCAGCGGTGAAGCCAACGACCAGATCCTGATATTCGCCAGTCAACTTTCCATTCTTGTAAGGCAGGCGCACGATCTTGTAGCCGGTATGCAGCGAGCGGTTCCACGAGCCGTGCAGCGCGACAAAGGCGTCGCCCTTCCAGTCCGCGGGGAACATGCCGCCGGGGTTGAAGGACATGCCGAGCGGCGCCGAATGCGGTTGCAGCAACACATCCGGCAGCGCGACCTTCCCCTTGAGATCAGGCCGCGTTCCGCCGCCCGGACGCGTGTCCTCGTGATCGCCGAGGTAGTACCAGGGCCAGCCGTAAAAAGCGCCTTTCTTCACGCTTGTCACGTAATCGGGCGGCGTGTTGTCGCCAAGCAGATCGCGCTCATTGGTCGAGCAGAAGACCGCGCCCGTCCCTGGCTGAACGGTCAGGCCCGAGCAGTTACGAATGCCGGAGGCATAGACCTTCTTGTCCTTGCCATCGGGCGTATAGGTCAGGACGTTGGCGCGCCATTCCTCCTTGTTCCAGGCGGAGCCAAGATTGTGCGCCTTCTCCCAGGCCTTGAGATCGGCGGGCTTGGCGCCCATGTCGTCGGCGATGTTGCCGGAGGAGCCAACCGCGACATACATCGTCCTGCCGTCGGGCGAGAAAGACACGTCACGCGTCCAGTGACTGCCGCCGACCGCGAGATCGGACACGACGGTTTCGGCCGGGCCGGACGCCTTCATGTCGCCGACCTTGTAGGGGTAGCGAACGATCTTGCCTTCCATGCCGACGTAAACCCATTTCGGGTTCGGCCCCGGCGGGTAGAAGGCGATGCCATAGGCGTCCTTCATGCCCTCGGCGAAGGTCTCCGACTTCTCCGGCTTGTCACCCTCCTTGTTGGGGCGAAGGACCGTGACCTTGCCATCGGGCCGGCTCTGCGACAGAAAAATGTCGCCGTTCGGCGCGACGCGAATGACGCGCGCGCCTGTCAGCCCGGTCGCGAAGGGCGCGACGGAAAAGCCTGGCATGGTTTTGAGCGCGGCGTCGGCGGGCTTGGGCACGACCTTGGAGCGATTGGCCGCGGACGGCGTCGCCAGCGGCGCGGCGATATCGTCCGGCATGATCTTGCGCATGAGGCCCGGCGTGTCGCCATGCCAGTCGCCATAGGCGGAAGCGCCGCCACGGTAATCCAGAGCGAGGGAGGCCGTGAGGCCCGCCACGAGGGCGACAGCCGAGCTTGCGGCCAACAAAAGTCGAGCGTTCATGGGACCTCCCGAGTATATGGCCGGATCGTTCGCGCCAAGGCGCCGTCCGACATCCCGCGATCATCGTCCCGGCTGCCGGGATCGTCAACCCGCGTGCTTTCAAAGGCCCGCGAGGTATTTCGCCAACGCAGAGCGCTCGTCCGCGCCAAGCGACTTCATCATCGCGGTCATGGACTTCTGGTTGGCGCGCTGACCGCGGGCGAAGGTTCCCATCTGGGCGTCGAGATATTCGGCGAACTGGCCCGACAGACGCGGCGCAAAGCCCTCCGGGCTCGGCCCGCCCATCAGCGTGTCGCCATGGCAGGCCTTGCAGGTCGCGACAACCCCGGGCTCCGCGGCGGGCGCGCCTTCGACGGGACGCGCCGGCCAGGTCTTCGCCGCAATGAGTTCGGCGGCGCGCGCCAGATCCTTGAACGGGATGGATTCGGCCATCGACGACATGATCTGGTCCTCGCGGTCGCCTTCGCGAAAATCGCGCAACTGCTTTTCGAGATATTTCGCCTGCTGGCCCTGGATGATCGGCACGGTCGGGTCGTGGGGCAGGCCCTCGGCGCCATGACAGGACCAACAGGTGACGAGCGCTGTCTCCAGCGCGTTGGCGGCGCGGGCGGAATCCAGGAAACACAACGATGCGACGAGCGCCGTCATCACCACCGCCGAAAAACGATTCATCGTCCCTCCACGCGCCTTCGCTCCCCGGGGAACGCGGCGATTATCTCGTCAGCACCCTCACGCCCTCGCGCGGCGCGTTACCAACATCGACGCAGTTGCGCCGGCCCGTGTCAACGCAGTTCTGCAGATTCTCATGATCGACGAACAGTTTCACTGTGGCATAGAGGATCAGCAGAAACAGGCCCAAACCCGCCGCCGCGATGAGATTGACGCGATTTCGATGACGATCGTCACCGGCCCTCGAGCCGGACGATTTTTCGGAACCCGTCTTGGTCAACCGGACCTCCCGCGCCCGCGTTCGAGCATCAGACAGCGCCTATTAAACCCGTTGACACGGAAGTCAAAAGACTGGTTCATTCCGCGCAAACTCGCCACCGTGATCATTGGGGCGCAAAAACCCGCGGGGGAGACGCAATTCGTGGAATATGACATCAATGGCGTGGTTTTCAGCGTCGAGACGCAGGGTTCCGGCCGGGATATTCTTTATCTCGGCGCCAGCTCATGGTTCGCCAACGACAATCCGTTCATCGCGCGACTGTCGGCGCATGGCCGGGTGATCGCGCCCGTGGCGCCCGGGTTCGGTCCAGGCCCCGTCGATCGCCGTTCGACAACGGTTGACGATCTCGCCTATCTCTACCTCGACCTCATCGAGCGGATGAAGCTGTCAAACATCCTGCTCGTTGGCGCGTCGTTCGGCGGCTGGGTCGCCGCCGAGATGGCGATCAAGACGTGCGAGCGCATTTCGGCGATCGCGCTGATCGATCCGCTTGGCGTCAAGATCGGCGACCGCCTGACCCGCGACATCGCCGATTTCTATGGCCTGCCCGACGCGGAACTTCGCGCGCGCGCCTATGTCGATCCCTCGATTTTCGTCTCCGACGTCAAGGCCATCTCCGACGAGGAACTGGCGCGCCGCATGCGCGCGCGCGAATCACTGGCGCGCTATGGCTGGTCGCCGTTCATGCATGATCCCAAGCTGGCCCAACGCCTCCACCGCGTGACCGCGCCGACCCAGTTTATCTGGGGCGCGCGCGACGCCATCGTCTCGCCCGCCTATGGCCGCGCCTACGCGGCGCTCGTGCCGGGTTCGCGCTTCACCGAAATCGCGGGCGCCGCGCACTTCCCGCAGATCGAACAACCCGCGGCGACTCTCGACGCCATTCTCTCATTCGCCCAAGCGAACAGCCGCAACGAGGCCGCATAGACATGCGCATCTACCATTTCTCCGAGGAACCTTATCCCGACGCCTGGGGCGCCGAGCGACCTTCGCTGCGCATCACGCTGCCGAACGAACTGTGCGATCCGGTCAAGGCGAACGAGCTCTATCATCGCTATATCGACGAATGGATGCTCGCCGATGAACTCGGCTTCGACATCATGCTCAACGAGCATCACTCGACGGCGACCTGTCTGACATCTTCCGCCAACGTGGTCCTGTCGATCCTCGCGCGGGTGACGAAACGCGCGCGCCTGCTGGTGCTGGGCGTACCCGTCGGCAACCGCACCGACCCGCTGCGCGTCGCCGAGGAAATGTCGATCATCGATGTCATCTCGAAGGGGCGGCTTGAATTCGGCATGATCAAGGGCGTGCCTTATGACATCGAGCCCGCGAATTCGAACGCGGTCACGCTCATGCCGCGATTCTGGGAGGCGCATGACCTCATTCTCAAGGCGATGACCACCCACGATGGCCCCTTCAGTTTCGAGGGCGATTTCTTCCACTACCGCAACGTGAATATCTGGCCGCGGCCGTATCAGCAGCCGCGCCCGCCGGTGTGGATTTCGACCGCGACGCCTTCCAACGCGGTGGAGATTGGCCAGCGCGGACACGTCATGGCGAGCTTCATGGGCGGCATCGCCGAAACGGTAAAGCTGCACAAGGCCTATGCCGAAGGCTATCGCGCTGGCGGCCACGGCGCGAATGTCCCAGTCGATCGCTTCGCCTATCTCGCCATGTGCGCGGTCGCGGACACCGAGGCGGAGGGGCGCCGTCGCTGCGATCTCATCGCCGATTACCTGCGCACCAATGCGCAGGTCGCCGACCCCTTCAACAAACCGCCGGGCTATTTCAGCGTCGAGGCGGCGATGCGTTCGGCGCGCGCGCCTAATCCACGCGCCTTCCGCACGTTGATGACGCCAAAGGGCCGTCCTGTGGAGTTGTCCACGGCGTCGCTCGATGATTTCATTGAATGCGGCATCGCCTTCGCGGGAACACCGGATCAGGTATTCAAACAGATCTGCGAATTCGTCGATGGCGTCGGCGGCATGGGCAACCTGTTGCTGATGGGTCAGGGCGGACATCTTTCCGCGGCGGACACGACCGACAGCATGAAGCTGTTCGCGCGCGAGGTCATGCCCCGCCTCAAGGAGCGCCAGGCGCGCAAACTCGTGTTCGAGGCGGCGTAGTCGGGCGGTTTGCCGCTTTGCGCTGGCGGCGTCCCGGGCGTAACAGGCGAGCCTGAGAATCATTCAATAAGGGAAACGTTCATGCGCGGCCTGTTTCGCATTCTGGCCAGTCTGGCCGCGCTCGCCTCTGGCGGCATGGCGGCACTCGCGCAGGATGTCTATCCCTCGCGGCAGGTGCGCATGATCATGCCCTTCCCGCCGGGATCGAGCACGGACATCATCGCGCGAATCATGGCCGACCAGTTGGGACGACGATGGGGCCAGCCCGTCGTCGTCGACAATGTGGTTGGCGCTTCGGGCAATATAGGCGCGGCGACGGCGTTCCGCGCCGCGCCCGATGGCTACACGCTGCTGTTCGCGCCGCCAACAGCCTTCGCGACGAACCACCTGCTGTTCAAGGACCCGGGCTATGATCCCGCGCGCTGGTCGCCGCTCGGCCTCGTGACGACCGCGCCCTATGTACTCTCGGCGCGGCCTGACTTTCCGGCCGCGAATGTCGGCGAACTCATCGCCAACGCGAAGGCGCATCCGGGCCAGACGACCTTCGCCTCGGCCGGCGCG
>CAISJZ010000119.1 GCA_903885755.1 uncultured Hyphomicrobiales bacterium
CACGCGTTTCAAGTTGTCGAGTTTCCAACCGCCGTTTCCTAGCGACACTTTTACGTCGTAGCCTGAGTCTGCCAGCCGCCGAAGCTCACCCACTTGGAAGAGGGTGAGTCGTTGGCCGATTTTGAAGCCGGGATTTTTAGGCGAGGATTGCGGCTTCATGGCGTGCTTTCTTGGCCTTCGTGTTTTTGAGCTGGCGGCGAAGGCTGGCGATCCCTGCCGGGTCCTCAGATTGTAGCGCTAACCCGAAATGCGCCCGCCGCGCGGCGGATCGTCCGGCAGCGGAATGAACTCATCGTGGTCCGATTGCGGCAGCGCGATCCGTCCTGCCCGCCAGTCCGCCTTCGCCAGCTCGATGCGCTCGCGCGAGGACGACACGAAATTCCATTCGATGAAGCGCGGCCCGAGCGGTTCGCCGCCGAGCAACATGACCGTCGAATCCTCGACGGCGCGCACGTGGGCGGGCGCGCCAGGCGAAAAAACCGCCATCTGGCCTGGCCCGATGGTCTGTCCGTCGACCTCGATGGCGCCGAGGGCGACATAGGCGGCCCGTTCGGAATAGCCGTCGGGGAGCGGCGCGGCGGCGCCCTTGCGCAGCGACCAATGCACATAGAACAGCGGCGAACGGGTTTCGACCGCGGCCCGCGCGCCAAAGGCGCTTCCGGCGATCAGCCGCGCGGCGACGCCGCGCTCCTCGAACAGCGGCAGGTCCTCCATCGCGTGATGGGAGAAGCCCGGCGCCATTTCCTCGTCCGCCTCCGGCAATGCGACCCACGACTGGATGCCGTGCAGCCGGTCGCCCCGCAAACGCGCGCGCTCGAAGCGCTCGGAATGGGTAATGCCGCGCCCGGCGGTCATCCAGTTGACCTCGCCCGCGCGGATCGCCTGCTGGGAGCCAACGCTGTCGCGGTGCATGATTTCGCCCTCGAAGAGATAGGTCACCGTCGAGAGGCCAATATGCGGATGCGGACGCACGTCCATGCTCCGCGGCAGGCCCGGCGCGAATTCCGCCGGCCCCATGTGATCGAAGAAGACGAAAGGCCCAACCATCCGGTGTTTCGCGTAGGGCAGGACGCGCCCGACCTCGAAACCGCCGAGATCGCGCCTGCGTTGGTCGATAACGATCTCGATCATTGCAACCGGTCCTTTCCCATCCCCGAAGTCTCGCCACGAGCAGGCGATTGTCAAACAACAAAGACTTGATCGGACGTTCTCGCCGCTGGCGTCCGGCCGCGCGTATCGCTAGGCTGCGACGAACATCAAATGCCCGACGGGAGGATGCGTTGAACCGATTTTTTCGCAGTGGCTTGCTGCTCGTCGCCGCGGCCTTCGCCCTGAACGCCCCCGCCCGCGCGGCCGACGACTATCCCGCAAGACCCGTTCGCCTCATCGTTGGCGCCGCCGCGGGCGGCATCACCGATGTCATCGCGCGCTTCATCGGCGACTATTTCACGCGCCAGACGGGAGCGGCGGTCGTGATCGAGAACGTCGGCGGCGCCGGCGGCAACATCGCCTTCGGCCAGGTCGCCAAGGCGGCGCCCGACGGCTACACGATCGGGCTGGCGGCGGCGGGCAACATCGTCGTCAACCAGTATCTCTACAAGAATCTGCCATTCGATCCGCGCAAGGACCTGCTCGCCGTGACACCCGTCGCGTCGGCGCCGCAGCTCATCATGGTCAACGCGTCCTCGCCCTTCAAAACGTTGCAGGACCTCGTCGCATTCGCGCGCGAAAAACCCGGCGACATCAATTACGGATCGGCGGGCGTCGGCACGACGCCGCACCTGTCGGGGGTGCTTCTGGAAAAGCTCGCCGGCATAAAGTTGACGCACGTTCCCTATCGCGGCATGGCGCCGGCGGTGACGGACCTCGTGGGCGGGCGGTTGCAGATGATCGCGATTGGCGCCCAGCCGGTGCTTCCCTTCATTCGCGATGGTCAGTTGCGCGCGCTGGCGGTGACCGACGCGCACAGACTACCCGACCTGCCGGATGTGCCCACCGCGGCGGAAGCCGGCGTTCCCAGCTACGAAGTCAGTTCCTGGTATGGATTGTTCCTGCCGCGCGACACGCCGGAGCCCATCGCCGCCAAAATCGAGAGCGTCAATCGGGCCCTGCTCGACGACCCCGTCGAAAGCAAGAAATTCACCGGCGTTTCCTTCGTGCCGATGAAGATGAATCGCGCGTCGTTCAACGCCCTCATCGACAAGGAATCGAAGGAATGGGCCGAGTTGATCCGCGGCGCCGGGCTTTCGGTTGAATGATCGCCCGCGAATTCACGGCATATCGAGCACTCCGCCGCACATCGCGCGCGGCGCGCCGGTTGTCGTGGGGAACGTGATCGGTAGACCGCGAAGCGAGCGTACGGCGAGATAGGCGAAAGCCTGCGCCTCCATGGCGTCGACGGACCAGCCGACCGCGTCCGCCGTCTCCACCTGTGTGTTGGTGCGGCGCCCCAGCGCGCGCAGGATGGCGGGATTGCGCGCGCCGCCGCCGCAGACAATCGCGAGGCTCGCGGCGTCCGGCATCTGGCGCAGACAGAGCGCGATGGCCTCGGCGGTGAATTCCACCAGCGTCGCGGCGGCGTCGAGCGTCGAGAGGCGTTCGACCGGGGCGCGCGCAAACGCGTTGCGGTCGAGGGATTTGGGCGGCGGCGCGGCGAAAAAGGGATGATCGAGCAATTCAGCCAGCGCGGCGGCGTTTGCTTCCCCCGCCAGCGCCGAGGCGCCGCCGCGATCCATCGCCGCGCCGGTGCGCGCCAGCATGAGATCGTCGATGAGAGCATTGCCCGGCCCGCAATCGCAGGCGATGGGGTCGAGCCCCGGCGCGACGAAGGTGACGTTGGCGACGCCGCCGATGTTGACCAGAGCCACCGGCCTGTCATCAAGGCCCACGGCCTCGATCAGCGCACGGTGATAGACCGGCACCAGCGGCGCGCCCTGCCCGCCGGCGGCCACATCGGCGGCGCGCAGATCGTGGATGACGGGAACGCCAAGCCGCCGCGCCAGCGCCGCGCCATCGCCGATCTGGATGGTGAGGCCTTTTTCTGGCCGATGTAGCGCCGTCTGCCCATGAAACCCGATGACATCGATGGTCCGGGGATCAAAATGCTCCGCCGCGCAAAAAGCCTCCACCGCCTCGGCGTGGCGCGCGGTGATCATGGCCTCGGCCGCCGCCAGCGCGCCGGGACGCGCGGTCCGGTCCGTCAGGTTCGCGGCATCGACCAATGCCGCGCGCAACAGGGCGCGGTCGGCCTCGCCATAGGGCAGGAAATACGACGGCCCCTGCCCAACGGTCCTTTCGCCGTCGGTCTCGATCAGCGCGACATCGACGCCATCCATGGACGTGCCGGACATGAGGCCGATGGCGCGGAGAAGAGGCATGGGGAATCCAGAATGTCGAACGGATTTCGATTCTACACGATTGCGAAAAACCTTCTCGCCGCGGACGCATGGCTACCTCCGCTTCAAATTGCGTGGACCGCGCCATTGGCCATATCCATGACACGGCAAAACAAGGTTTCAATCCCGATTCCCAAAACCAGTCGCCACGCCTCACGTCTCCCGTCGAAAACTCCAGTCCGGCCGCGCCTGCGCGATCAGCATCATCTCCGCGATGTTCTCCCGCGTCAGCAGCCCCACGAGAACGCCGTCGACATCGACGACGCTGATCGCCGGGGACCGCGCCGCGTTGAGGTCCGCGAGGCCTTTTTCGAGATCCTGTTCCGCGCGCAACGTCGGAATTGGCGCCTGCGCGATCTCGGCCACGGGCGCCTCGCGCGTCCTGTCCGCCAGCGCGCCGATGATCGCATCGCGCGTCAACAGGCCCGCCGGCTTGCCATGACCGTCGACGACGGGAAATTCATGTTGCGGCGTCGCCAGCAGAATATCAACGGCGTCGCCGATTGTCGCGCCGATGGGGATGGAGGCGACGCGCGTTTCCATGGCGTCTCGCACCTTTAGGCCCTTGATCGTGTCGCGAAACACCGTGTCCCGCGCCTCGCCGGAGGCGGCGATGTAAATGAAGATGCCGATGAACACGAGGATCGGATTGCCGAACAGGCCGACGAACCCGAACACGAAGGCAAGCCCCTGCCCGATCCGCGCGGCGATCTGGAGCGCGCGCTTTGGGCCCAGCTTCATCGCCAGCACAGCGTGCAGCACGCGCCCGCCATCCATGGGAAAGGCGGGGATCATGTTGAACACGGCGAGAAAGATATTGGCGAAGGCGAGGCGCGCAACAAGACTGACGTTGGGATTGTCGATGGTTGTCGCGCCCCCCGGCAACGCCGAACCCGCGACCAGCACCAGAACGATCGCGATGACAAGATTGACCGCCGGCCCGGCGATTGCCACCAGCAATTCCTGCGACGGCTTTTCCGGAATGCGTTCGAGGCTCGCGACGCCGCCAATCGGCAGCAGCGTAACGTCCGGCGTCGCGATGCCGAACCGCCGCGCGGTGAGTATGTGGCCGAACTCGTGCAGCAGAACGCAGAGAAACAGCGCGACGATGAAAACAACATTGCGCATCGCCGCGTCGGCGCCGCCCTGTTGCAGGGCGCTGAAGCCGATCCACGCGAGAAACATGAGAAAGGTGATGTGGATGCGGATCGCCGTCCCGGCGACGCGACCGATGGTGATGGACCAGGGCATTTTGGCTCTCTCGTGAAACCCAGAGATAGGCGCGATGGCGCAAAGGCGCCAGACCGGATTGTTCCGCCTTGGCCGAACCCGCGGGGATGGCCTATGCTGGCTCAACCTTCACGACGGACGCCACATGCCCGACACATCCATTGTCCCTGTCAGCCGGTTCTACAGCGCCGAGGACGGGTTGAAGCTGCATATGCGCGATTGGCCCTCGCGGTCGCGCGCGACGCCCGTCGTCTGCCTTCCGGGTCTTGCGCGCACGGCGGCCGATTTCGAGGCGCTTGCGTCGCGCCTGGCCGCGACGCGCCGCGTGGTGGCGCTCGACTATCGCGGTCGCGGGCTCTCGGAATGGGACCGGAACTGGAAGAACTACGATCTGATGGCCGAGAACGCCGATATTCTGAGCGTTCTCGTGGCGGCGGAAATTTCCGAGGCGATCTTCGTTGGCACGTCGCGCGGCGGCATTCACACGATGATTCTGACCGCGACCGGTCCGACTTTGATCCGCGCGGCGGTCCTAAACGATATCGGACCCGTTCTTGAGGCCAAGGGGCTGGCGCGCATCCGCGGCTATGTCGGCAAGCTGCCCGCGCCTAATTCCTGGGCCGACGCGACCGATCTTGCAAGGCGCACCATGAGCGCTCAGTTCACTGGCCTCTCCGACGCCGATTTCGAGGCCTATGCGCGCCTCACCTTCGAGGAAAAGGATGGCCGTTTCGCCACGCGCTACGACCCAATGCTGATGAAAACCCTCGATGCATACGACCTTAATTCGCCATTGCCGACCATGTGGCCGCAATTCGAGGGCTTGCGCGATGTCCCCGTGCTGGCGATCCGCGGCGAGAATTCGGATCTGCTGAGCATCGAGACGCTCGATGAAATGGGCCGTCGGCATCCCCGTTTCCAGAGTTTCACCGTTCCCGGTCAGGGCCACGCGCCGCTGCTCCTCGACGTGTCCTCCATCGACCGCATCGCGAGTTTTGTCGCTAGTGTCTGAAAACTCAGATTTTTGGGTGAATACTCGCGATATTCGATTGGCCGTGGGCGCCGTCATCGGCGGATGATTTCACCAGACCCGCCTCGACGCGACGGGCGAAATCCGTCTTGACGCCAGCGGCCAGTTCCCTCGACTGCCTGATCCATTCCTCGCGATCAATACGACCGGGAAACGATAGATACGAGCCAATCCATTTGACGTTCTCGACCGACCAGGCCGCGATCTGGTCGAAATGCCAGACTCCCAGCGCATGCAATCGCGCTTCGTTCTGCTTGCCGATGCCCTTGA
>CAISJZ010000120.1 GCA_903885755.1 uncultured Hyphomicrobiales bacterium
AGGACGACACCCAGCTCAACATGGTCACGCTGAACCAGCATCTGGATGGCAAGATCTGGGTCAATGACGCGGGCTCGCAGGGCATTCTGCGTCTCGATGTCGCCTCGGGAAAATACGAGGACCTCAACCCCATCGCCAAGCTGCCCGGCGGCGCGGGCGCGCACTCCTTCTATGACATCGTGCCGGACTCACGTAACAACCTCTATCTCACCGACTTCCAGTCGAACTACATCATGCGCGTCGACGCCAAGGACTTCAGCACCCAGACCTATCAGGTGCCGACGCCGCTTTCGCGCAATCGCCGCGGCCACATGGATTCGCAGGATCGCTTCTGGTTCGCCGAATATCGCGGCAACAAGATCGCGATGTTCGACACCACGACCGAGAAGTTCACGGAATATCCGATGCCCACCAAGTTCACGAGCCCCTATGACGTGATCTGGGACAAGAACGGCGAACTGTGGACCGGCGGCATGACGACCGACCGCGTCGTGCGCGTCGATCCCAAGACCGGCGCGTCGGTCGAATACCCCCTGCCGCGCGACACCAACATGCGCCGCATGTTCGTCGACAACTCGACCCCGATCCCGACGTTCTGGGTCGGGTCCAATCATGGCGCCTCGATCGTCAAGGTCGAACCTCTGGACTAGTCCGGCGCAATCTCGCTAAAGACAACGGCCGCTCAACGGGAGCGGCCGTTTTTTTAGAACCGCGCCATGACGACGACGCCTCGGGACCTGTTCGCCTATCTCGACTCCCTTGGGATCGAGCATTCCACCATCGAACATCCGCCAATCTTCACCGTCGAGGATGGCCGCGACTGGCACGACCGGATTCCCGGCCTGCATTGCAAGAACCTGTTTCTGAAGGACCGCGACGGCAAGTTCTGGCTCGTGCTCATGCCCGGCGACAAGCGCGCCATGCTCGGCTTGCTGGAAAAGCGCATCGGTTCGGCGCGTCTGTCCTTTGGCAAGCCCGACCGGCTGCTGGAGATCATGGGCGTGACGCCCGGCTCGGTTTCGCCGTTCGCGCTAATGAACGACAGGGATCGCGCACTGACGGTCATCGTCGACGACGATTTGCCTAAAAGCGAATGGGTCAACTTTCACCCTCTGCACAACGCGGCCTCGACGACGCTGCGCTCGCGCGATCTCCTGACCTTCATCCGGTCGCTGGGCTACGATCCCCTCGTGATCAATTGTGGCGAGGCGGCGGTTTAGACCGCCGCGCTTTTCGCCGCCGCGAGTTTCGCCTGCGCCTCGCCGCCGGGCTGGATGACGCCCGCCGACATGATCAGCTTGAAGGCCTCGTCCGGCGTGATTGAAATTTCGATGACATTCTTCGTCGGCAGGTAGAACCAGAAACCGGTGGTCGGGTTGGGCGCGCAGGGCAGGAAGACCGAGATATAGTCACCCTTCTCCGGCATGGCGCCGGCGAGCGCCTCGGCTGGCGGAGTCGAGATCAGCACGACGGACCACATGCCCTTGGCGGGATATTCCACGAGCCCGACCTTGCGGAACGACGTGCCGCTCTGCGAAAACAGCGTCTCGAACACCTGCTTGGCGCCCTTGTAGACGCCGCGCACCGCCGGAATCCGGTCGAGCAGCCGCTCGGAGAACCTGATCAGGGTGCGACCGGCCAGATTGGCCGCCAGAAAACCCAGAAGCGTCAGTCCCAGAAACGCCAGCACGACGCCGGTTCCGGGCAGCCGCACGGGCAGATAGGTGTCCGGCCAGAGGCCTGGCGGCACGAGCGGGCGCACCCAGGCGTCCACCGTATCGGTAAACCAGACGACGAGCCACACGGTGACCGCCAGCGGGCCGGCGATAACCACGCCGGTCAGAAACCAGGTGCGGATTCCCGCGCCGAATGCGGCTTTGGCGTCAGCGGGCGAAAGCTGCGGCAAGATCGGATCGGTCATCGAAACTCCAGCGGACGAGGCGGCCAACGGGAACATGGCGACTCGCGCCCCGCGAAGCAAGCGCGAGACCAGGCGGTTTCCAGGCAACGTCCCCGCGCCAACGAAATCCATGGAAAGTGGCCGTCGCCTTCCTTTCCGCGACGAGAAATGGCATAGAGCGGCACAAAGGCGCAACGCCATGCCGCCAGAGCCCGCGAGGATATGACAACCACACCCTCGACGAGCCCCGCGCCTCATGCTCCGGGCCTCGACCGCGCCATCGCCGCGCGGTTCAACCGGCTGGCCGGCGGGTACTGGCGCGGATCGACCGCCCGGCAGGCCTGGTGGTGGACACTGGGCCTCGCTTTCTGCCTGGTGCTGAAACTTGGCGTCGATGTCACGGTCAATCACTGGAACCGCTGGTTTTTCGACGCGCTTGAACGCCGCGACGCCGCCGACGCCGCCGACGCCGTCCTGACCTTCGGATTGATCGCGCTCTGCGTCGCCGCCGTCGGCGCGGGAATCGTGCTGACGCGCGAAACACTGCAAGTGCGCTGGCGGCAATGGGTGACGGCGCAACTGCTCGATCGCTGGATGAGCGGCCAGCGCTTTTTTCACCTGACCCGCTCGACGCGCGGCCTCGCCAATCCCGAATACCGCATTTCCGACGACGTGCGCCTCGCCACCGAACCGCTGGTCGATTTCGCCATCGGGCTGTTCACGGCGTTGCTGTCCGCCTCGACCTTCGTCGGCATTCTCTGGTCGGTGGGCGGCTCGCTCAACGTGCGCCTGGCCGGAGGTCATTTCGAGATACCGGCCTTCATGGTCATTGGCGCGATCATCTACGGCGTCACGATGTCCACGCTGGTGCCGCTCGCGGGCCGCCGCCTGCCGCAGGCCACCGCCGCGCGCAACGAATCCGAGGCTCTGTTTCGCGCCGAAACCATCCATCTGCGCGAGAACGCCGAGAGCATCGCCCTGACCCGCGCCGAAGGGTCGGCGCTCGAACGGCTCGACGCCATCTACGCGATACTCGCGCGTAACTGGATGGCGATGGTGCGCCAGCACGTCAATGTCACCTGGGTGATGAACGCCAGCAGCGCGCTGATTCCCGTTGTCCCGTTGGTGCTTGCCCTGCCCAAGTATCTGGCTGGCGAGCTGTCGCTGGGCCAGGTGATTCAGCTTGCCTCCGCCTTCGCGCAGGTGCAGATCGCCATCGGCTGGCTCGCCGACAATTACCGCAACGTCGCCGAATGGTTCGCCTCCGCGCGGCGCGTCGTCGAACTCGTGGACGCCTTCGACGCGGTGGACACGGGAGCGGACGGCATGCTTGCTCCGCGCGTCGAAACGCGAACCACCGATGCCGGCTCGGTGGAAATTCGCGATCTCCGCCTCTCCGACCGGGACGGAAAAGTCGTGACCGACGCCGGAACATCGCGGTTCGATCCCGGTGATCGCGTGCTGATCGGCGGCGAAGCCGTCGCTGGAAAACTCGAACTCGCCCGGGCGTTATCCGGCCTGTGGCCATGGGGGTCGGGCGAAATCGGATTTCCCTCGACCGAGCCGCCGACCTTTCTTGGCGCCACGCCCTTCCTTCCAGAGGGCCGTCTCGCCGACGCGATCCTGTGTCCCGCCGAACCCGACTCCATCACCGATCGCTTGATATGTGTCGCGCTCGACGCCGTCGAGCTCTCCCATCTGGCTCCCCGCCTTGGCGAAAAAGGACGCTGGATGCAGGCGCTCTCGCTGGCGGAGCGACAACGTTGCGCCATCGCGCGCGCCATTCTTCGAAAGCCGCCGTTGATCATCGTGGAAGACGCGCTGTCGGCCTGCGACGCCAACGCGCAGGCGCGCGCGACCGAAGCCCTGTTCTCGCTTGGGCGCGCGTCGATCATCGTCGATTTCAGCAATCGACCGGCGCCAGACGATCTTTACAATCGCCGTCTGATGCTAGTACCAGCGGACGGAACGCCGACCCGTCTTGTCGAAGGAGCCACGGCGTGGAGCGACGCGGTCGAAACTGCGGCGATCTGAAAGTTCATTGTTGGGAGATCGGGAATGAGCGGCAAATTGCATTTCTGGGACGCGGTCTGGGATCTGCGGATCGACGAATGCCCCTGCGATGTCCATTTCAACGACTGGATCGAAACGACCGGCGTCAAGAACGCGGCGATTTTCCATTTCGGCACCGGTTCGCATCACGTCGTCGGCATCCAGCAGGCGGAAAATGGTCTGAACAATCACGTTCTCGCCATTACGGCCGCGCCGAAGGAGTACGATACCTTCGTGCAACTCGCCATCGACCGACCCGAGGTCGAAAAGATTTACAAGGCCTTCTTCGGCGACATCTATCAGCTCGACGCGCGGCTTCTGCCGAATTTCGACGTGGTCACGCTGTTCCATCTCTGCGAGTTCCGCAACGAGCGCAACGATGTCTACGGCGCGTTGACCGATCGGGAGGTCCTCGATCTGCTCACCGACAAGCTGAACTCCGGCGGCTACATGCTGTTCTACACCAAATCGTTCGCGTTCGAGCCGGCGGCCAAGGTCATCGCCGCGTGGGAAAAAGCCCAGGCCGTCGAGCGCGTCGGCATGCACGAGACGCTGCTGGTCTATCGCAAGAAGAAGTGACGCGCCCGACTTCACTTCGGGAAAAATGATCATCGGCGCGAAGGAGCGGAAAGCCCCGGGCCGCCGCCTGGCTGCAAGCCGAGGCCCGCCGGGGTCACGACCTCGGGCATGATGGTGGCGGATGTCATCGCCGGAGCTTATGGCGCCGGCGCGACGACGGGGGAAGGCGGAGTCGCTACTCCACCGTCACCGATTTCGCCAGATTGCGCGGCTGGTCCACGTCCTTGCCCATCACCACGGCGGTGTAATAGGCGATGAGCTGGATTGGCGCGGCATAGACGATCGGCGCGAAATCCGGCGCCATGTCGGGCATGACCAGATGCGCCTCGACGTTGACCGCCGCCTCGTGCATGGCGTTGTTGTCGGAAACCAGAATGATCCGCCCGCCACGCGCGGAAACTTCCTGCATGTTGGACACGGTCTTTTCCAGCACCGGATCGCTCGGCGCGATAACGATGACCGGCATCGCCTCGTCGATCAGCGCGATGGGGCCGTGCTTGAGTTCGCCGGCCGCATAGCCCTCGGCGTGGATGTAGGAAATTTCCTTCAGCTTGAGCGCGCCTTCCAGCGCCAGCGGATAGGAAACGCCTCGACCGAGATAAAGCACGTCGCGCGCCTTGGAGAGCGTGTGCGCCAGCTTTTCCGTCGCCGCCGTCGATTTGATCGCCTCGGCCAGAAGACCCGGCACCGCGATGAGATCGGACACCAGTTTCGCCTCGGCCTCCCTGGACAGGGCGCCGCGCGCGTGGCCGAACGCGATGGCCAGACACGCGAGCACGGAGAGCTGGCAGGTGAAGGCCTTGGTCGAGGCGACGCCGATTTCCGGCCCCGCCAGCGTTGGCGCGACCACATCGCATTCGCGCGCGATGGTGGAGGTCGGCACGTTGACGACGCTGAGCGTGTGCTGGCCATTTTCCTTGGCGTAACGCAGCGAGGCCAACGTATCGGCGGTCTCGCCCGATTGCGACACGACGATCATCAGCCCGCCCTCGGGCATCGGCGCGTCGCGATAGCGGAACTCCGAGGCGACGTCGATCTCGACCGGCAATCGCGCGAAACGCTCGAACCAGTATTTCGCGACAAGGCCCGCGTAATAGGCCGTGCCGCAGGCGGTGATCGTGATGCGCGACAGCTTGGCGGGATCGAAGGGAAGTTCGAACGGCAGCCGCACCGCGCCCGCCGACATATCGAGATAATGCGCCAGCGTGCGACCGACGACTTCCGGCTGTTCGTGAATTTCCTTCGCCATGAAATGGCGGTGGTTGCCCTTATCGACCAGAAAGGCCGACGCCTGGCTGCGCAGGCGGGTGCGCTTGACGATCGAGCCATTGGCGTCATGGAACACCGCGCCATCGCGCGTCAGAACGACCCAGTCGCCATCGTCGAGATAGGTGATCTCGCTGGTGAAGGGCGCGAGCGCGAGCGCGTCCGAGCCGACGTACATTTCTCCCTCGCCATGCCCCACGGCGAGCGGCGCGCCCTGCCGCGCGCCGATCAGCAGATCGGGGTAGCCGTCGAACACGAAGGCCAGGGCGAAGGCGCCGCGCAGGCGCGGCAGCGCCGCGGCGACCGCGTCCTGCGGCCCCTTGCCCTGACGCATTTCCTCGGTCACGAGATGAGCGACCACCTCCGTGTCGGTTTCCGTCGCGAAGACATGGCCCTTGCCGCGCAGCTCCTCGCGCAACTCGCGAAAGTTCTCGATGATGCCATTATGCACCACGGCAAGTTTGTCGCTGGCGTGTGGATGGGCGTTGTTCTCGGTTGGCCGTCCATGCGTCGCCCAACGGGTGTGACCGATGCCGATATGACCCGCGAGCGGCTCCTTCTCCAGCCGTTCGGCCAGATTGCGCAGCTTGCCCTGGGCCCGTCGGCGCTCCAGCCGACCGTCCTCCAGCGTGGCGATTCCGGCCGAATCATACCCCCGGTATTCGAGCCGCTTCAGCGCCTCGACGATCTGCCCGGCGACAGGGCCGCCGCCAATGATCCCGACAATTCCACACATGCGCCAATATCTCCGAATCCGCCGATGGCGGGGCAAGGGTTAGGCCGGCCAAACCCGCCGGCGCAAATCACGTTGAATAAACCTTTGTGACACGGGCGATCAGACCCGCTTTTTCGTCATGCCCTCGCGCGACTTGCGAAGGGCGGCGGCCCAGCCGGCCTTCTCGAACTGCCGCCCGCGGCCGATCGCCAGCGCGTCCGGCTCCACGTCCTTGGTGATCACCGAGCCCGAGCCGATATAGGCGCCGTCGCCGATTTTCACCGGCGCGACGAGCGCCGAATTCGAGCCGATGAAGGCGCCCGCTCCGATTTCGGTCAGCCCCTTGTTAAAGCCGTCGTAGTTGCAGGTGATCGTGCCCGCCCCGATATTGGCCTTCTCGCCGACGATCGCATCGCCGACATAGCTGAGATGACTGATCGCCGCCCCCGCGCCGATGCGCGCCGACTTGATCTCGACGAAATTGCCGATCTTGACGCCCGCTTCCAGCCGCGCGCCCGGCCGCAGCCGCGCGAAAGGCCCGATCGAGCATTTTGCCGCGATCGTCGCCTCGGTCAGGTGCGAGAACGACTTGATGGAGACGCCTTCGGCGATCGACACGCCGGGGCCAAAGACAACGTTCGGCTCGATGACCGTATCGCGGCCGATGCGTGTATCGTGGCACAGGAACACGGTTTCCGGCGCGATCATGGTCACGCCCTCGCGCATGGCCTTTTCGCGCAGTCGGCGCTGGGCGACCGCCTCGGCGGCGGCGAGCTGGACGCGGTCGTTGACGCCCATCACCTCTTCCTCGGGCGCGCGCACGACCACGGCCCGCAGACCCTTGTCACGAGCGATGGAGACCGCGTCGGTCAGGTAGAATTCCTTCTGGGCGTTCTCCGCCTTGATGGCTTCGAGGATTGACAGGGCCGCCTTGCCATCAAGCGCCATCAGGCCCGCGTTGGAGAGCCTGACCGCCCGCTCGGCCTCGCTGGCGTCCTTGTGCTCGCGGATGGCGACCAGTTGATCGCCTTCGAGCAGAAGCCGGCCATAGCCGGTCGGATCGCCCGCCTCGAAACCGAGGGCGGCGACGCTGGCCCCCTCCGCCAGCGCCCGCCGCATGGCCAGAAACGTCTCCGGTTCGATCAATGGCGTGTCGGCGAAAACCACGATCAGATCATCGCAACCCTTCTCCAGCGCCGCGCGCGCGGCCAGAACAGCGTGCGCCGTGCCCAGACGCTCGGTCTGGACGAAGACCTCGGCCGTCGGCGCGATGCGCCGGGCCTCGGCGCCCACATCCTCCCGGCCCGGCCCGACAACCACCGCGATCCGCTCGATTCCCGCCGCCATGACCGACGCCAGGGTATTGGCGAGCATGGAGCGCCCGGCGACCGGGTGCAGCACCTTGGGCAACGCCGACTTCATGCGCGTACCCTCGCCAGCGGCGAGAACGATGGCGAGCCCGCTCCGCGGACCCGAATTCTGACCTTGTGTCATATCCGTCAACACTCCACTTTCGCCCTATTCATGGGATTATTCTGCCGAAAGAGCATTACGAATCCGGAAAAATTTTAGACAATCCCGCAAACGGCCATCACAAGCCCCGTCTTTCAGGATATACATACCGAAAGCGGCGTAATTTCCGTGTGGCGTGATCCAACCAAGTCGAAAATTTCTTGATGTTCCAGCGTAGAGACGTGCTGAAGACCGGCGTGGCGGCTGTCGCCAGCACGGCTTTGTTACTCCGGGACGCCAGGGCTCAGGCCACCGCCGAGCCGCCGGTCGCGCCGCGATTCGACGCCTCGCGCGTGGTCGAGGCGGCCAGGGCCCTCGCCGCAAGGCCCTTTCGGGCCCCTTCCTCGGACCTGCCGGACGCCTTCGCCAATCTGTCGCTGGAACAATATGCGGCGATCCAGAACCGCCCGGAGAGCGTCGTCTGGGGCGCGGACAATCTCGGCTTCGCCGTGGAGCCACTGCAACGCGGCTCTCTTTATTCCGCCCCGCTGAAGATCAACGTGGTCGAGGACGGCGTTGCCCGCGCGCTTGTCTACGCGACCACGGATTTCGACTTCGGCGCGTTCAAGCCCCCGGCCGATATCAAGGACATCGGGTTTTCCGGCGTCCGCGTCCTCGTCAACTCGCCGGGCCGCGACATGGAGCCAGTCGCGATCTTTCAGGGCGCCAGTTTCTTTCGCGCCATCTCGCGCGGACAGGTCTTCGGCGTGAAATCGCGCGGCCTCGCCATCAAGGTCGCCGACACGAAGGGCGAGGAAATTCCGATCTTCCGGGAAATCTGGATCGAGAAACCATCCTTGGCGCAGGGGACGCTGGTCATTCACGCCCTGCTCGACTCCGACAGCGTCGCGGGCGCCTATCGCTTCACCCTGCGGGCGGGCGACGCGACCATCATCGACACCGAGAGCACGCTTTACGCCCGCGTCGCCGTCGATAGTCTTGGCGTGGCACCGATGACCGCGACCTATATGACCGGCGCGCTTGATCGCCGACGGGCCGACGACGCCCGCCCCAACGTTTTTGACGCCAATGGCCTGCAAATCCTCAACGGCCGCGAGGAATGGCTGTGGCGGCCGCTGTCCAACCGCGAAACCCTGCAGTCGTCGGCCTTCGTCGACACCAACCCACGGGGTTTCGGACTCCTGCAAAGGGACCGCGAGTTCGGCCGGTTCATGGACGACGAGAACCACTGGGAGAAACGCCCTTCGCTCTGGGTCGAACCAATTGGCGACTGGGGCCCCGGCGCGGTCACGCTCATCGAAGTTCCCTCCGATTCCGACGTCAACCAGAACATCATCGCCTACTGGAGGCCAAACGCCGGCCTCGCCGCGGGTTCGGAGACATCCTTCGCCTACCGGCAGTTCTGGTGCTGGTCGCCGCCGGCCAGCCCCCCGAGCGCCTATGTCACGCAATCGCGCGGCGGCAGAAGCCCCGGCGGCAAGCGCCGCCGTTTTATTGTCGAATTTTCAGGCGATCTGTTCGCCGATGACGCAAAATTCGCCGAAGTGGTTCCCAATCTGCGCGCCTATTCCGGCGCGATCTCCGGGACGCGCAAATTCGTCACGCCGGACAGAAAATCCGCGCGAATCGTGTTCGACCTCGATCCCGGCGCGGAACAACTGTGCGAGATGCGTCTTCTCCTCGAATCCGGCGGCAAGCCGTTGAGCGAAATCTGGCTGTACCGATGGACGCCGTGAACGACATGCCGCGCGTGGAAACGGACGCCGCAGCCGCGGGAATGTCCGGCGCCGGGCCAGCGCCGATCCCGCCGGAATCGCCCTTGACGATGCCGGTCCAGTCGCTGTCGCGCTTCGACCGCGCGAGCGCGCATGTCGCCGCGACGAGAACGCCGCCGTGGATTTCGCGTTCGATCGTCTTTCTCGGCGGCCTCGCGCTGACGACTTATGGCGCCAACGAGATGTACGGCGTCGTCAACGTTGGCGCCATCACGACGCTCAAATGGGCGCTGCTCGTTCTGTTCGTGATCAACTTTTCGTGGATCGCGCTGGCCTTCACGAATGGCGTCGTGGGTTTCTTCTGGTTGATCTCGCGCCGTCGGGGATCTCCCGACGCGCCCGGGAATCTGGCCGCGCGCACAGTTGTCGTCATGCCGATCTACAACGAGGAGCCGGCCCGCGTGTTCGGCGCCTTGCAGGCGATCCACGAGGACGTGGAAGCGACGGGGCTTGGCGACGCGTTCGACTGGTTTTTCCTCGCCGACACCACCAACCCAGATGTCTGGATCGCCGAGGAGCGCGCCTTTCTCGCCATGCGCCAGCGACTGCCCGCCGACGCGCGGGTCTATTATCGCCGCCGCCCCAAAAATACGAGCCGCAAGGCCGGCAACATTGCCGATTTCGTCACGCGCTGGGGCGGCTCCTACGAGCACATGGTCGTGCTCGACGCCGACAGCCTGATGACCGGCCACGCGATCGTCTCTCTCGCCGCCGCCATGGAAGCGGACCCCGACGCCGGCATTATCCAGTCTCTGCCGCTGATCATCAATCGCAACACCATGTTCGCGCGCGTGCAGCAATTCGCGGCGCGCATCTACGGGCCAGTGATCGCGTCCGGGCTGGCGCTCTGGTCGGGCCGCGACGGCAACTACTGGGGCCACAACGCGATCATCCGCACGAAGGCTTTCGCCGATTGCTGCGGCCTGCCCGATCTGCGTGGACGCCCGCCCTTCGGCGGGCATATTCTCAGCCATGATTTCGTCGAGGCGGCGCTGATGCGCCGCGCCGGCTATACCGTTTACATGTTGCCGACGCTTGGCGGCAGTTTCGAGGAAAGCCCGCCGTCGCTCATCGATCTGGCCACCCGCGACAGACGTTGGTGTCAGGGCAATCTGCAGCACGTCCGCATATTGCCCGCCAAGGGCCTGAAGTTCGCGACGCGACAGCATTTCGCCACCGGCATCATGGGCTACCTCGCCTCGCCGCTCTGGATGGCGCAACTCATCGTCGGTATCGTGCTGGTGCTGCAATCAGCCTACATACGCCCCGAATACTTCACAGATGAATTCCGGCTGTTTCCGGCCTGGCCCCGGTTCGACGCCGAACGCGCGCTCGAACTGTTCGGACTGACCATGGCGGTGCTGCTCGCGCCCAAGTTCATGGGACTGATCATCGCCATCTTCGATGGTCCGACCCGTCGCGCTTCCGGCGGCGCGTTACGATTGACCGTCTCCGCCCTGATTGAAATCATCATGTCGTCGCTCTACGCGCCGATCATGATGGTGATCCAGACGGGATCGGTGATGCAGATCGTTTTTGGCCGCGACACCGGCTGGAACCCGCAGCGCCGCGACGATGGCTCCATTCCCTTCAAGGATATCGTGCGGCGTCACCGCTCGCATACCGCGCTGGGCGTCATCACGCTGATCGCCGGACTGATCATCTCCCCGTCACTCGCCGCCTGGATGTCGCCGACGATCGCCGGACTCGTGTTCTCGATTCCACTGTCGTCGTGGAGCGGCATGCTGTCGATCGGACTGTTGCTGAAAAAATGGGGCCTGCTGCTGACCCCGGAAGAAACCCAACCGCCGCCGATCGCCACGCGCGCCAACGCGCTCGGCGCGCAATTGGCGAGCGGCGATCAGGAGGGCGCTGATGGGCTTTTCGCGATTCACGCCGACGCCGACCTGCGCGAATGGCATGAAACCCACCTGCCGCCAGCCACGCCGCGGATGCGCGGAGTCATCGACCCGGATCGCGCCGTCGCGGAGGCCAAGCTCAATGACGCGCGGGATATCGGCGAAGCGGCGCGCTGGCTCAGGCCGCGCGAACGGTTGATCCTGCTTCAGGACCGCGCCTTGATCGAGATGTTGGCGCGCCTGCCCGCCAAATTCGAGGCGCCGGTCGCTCAGTAGATTTCCTGATCGATGACGCCGTTGGTCGTCACCAGCACCCACTGGCCGGCGCGGCGTTCGATACGCTGAACCCGGCCCGCGCCGGGCAAGGCGTCGCCCGGAACGACCTCACGCACGCCCGCGATCCCCTCGACATAGGCGACTCCGTCGCGAACATCGCGCAGCACCCAGCCGCCGATCGGAATATGCGCGCGATCCACGAAGCGCGGAGCCACCCTGACCGCCGGCTCCTTCGCCGTGGCGACCGGCGCGATCGCTGGCGCGGGCGTGGGCAATGGGGCGGGAAGCGCGCGTATGGACGCTGTCGCGTCACGCGTCATCAGCGACTTCTCGATCTTGTCGAAACGCGCGCTGGCGTCATGGTCCATCCTGTCGAGACGCGCGACGAGTTGCCCGGATTGCGCGTTCACCGAGACCCGCGTCTTCTCCAGTTCGGCCTTCAGGGCGGCGATCGCCGCGCGCGCGCCAGAGGCCTCATCTGCCTTGCGACCCTGTTCGAGCGCCGCGACGCGGGTGTGCAACTCCTGATTCTCTCGCGCCAACTGGCGCGCCTGATCGGCTTGACGTGACACGCCGACGCCGCCAGCAAGGGCGCCAACGCCCAGCACGACGCTCGCCGCGATGGCCGCGGACCGGGGCGTCAGGAGCTTCTTCGTGGCGTTGGTCGTGAACGCGCCAGCGTCAAATCGCGGTTTGCTCGAGGCTTTCGACCCGAGCGGCTCCTCATTGGCGATCACATCAATGATGACCGGGCTCCTGGCCGCCGCGTCGCGAGGAATCATCGAGCGGGATGATTTATCGGCGCCGTTCTCGGGATTGCCTGCGTTCGACTGATCCATGGGAACTCCTCCGCCACGATGGGTCGTGGACCGGGTGATGCAACCATGGGAAATCGCGCGTTATGGTTAATACCACGTTACTTCAGTTCGTCAGGCGTTCGCGGTCGCGCAGCGCCGGGAACAGCCGCATCCAGCCGATTGAAGCGAAAACCGCGCAGGCGCCGCCAAAAACAATGGCCGGCGGCGCGCCAATCAGCGAGGCGAGCGCGCCAGATTCAAAATCGCCGAGATTGTTGGAGGCGCTGGTCAGGATGTTGTGCACGGCGACCACGCGTCCGCGCATTGCGTCCGGCGTGTCGATCTGGATCAGCGATTGCCGGATGACCACGCTTACCACGTCCGCGGCGCCGAGCAGCGCGAGACAGGCCATGCCGAACCAGATGCTGGTGGACAGGCCAAAGCCGATGGTCGCCACGCCATAGGCGATCACCGCCCCGAACATCATCTTGCCGACGCCACGCGACAGCGGCATATGCGCGACAACCAGCGCGGCAATGATCGACCCGACCGCCGGGCTCGATCGCAACAGGCCAAGGCCCCATGGCCCGACGTGAAATACATCGCTGGCGTAAACCGGCAACAGCGCCGTCGCGCCGCCCAGCAAAACCGCGACGAGATCGAGCGTGATCGCGCCCAGAATCGCGGGCGCCGCCCAGATGAACCGATACCCCGCGACTAGGCTCGCCAGGGTAACGGGCGGCCGTCCGCCCGGCGCCGAAGGCCTTGGCGCGATCAGGAACGTCAGCGCGAAGGCCAGAACCATGCAGCCGAGCGCAACGGCGAAAGGAACGCGTGAGCCTAGCGGGTAGAGCAATCCGCTGACGCTCGGCCCGAGAATCGTCGCGGTCTGGTTGAAGGTGTTCGCCCACGCCGCGGCGCTGGAATATTCATCCGCGGGAATGAGGTTGGTCATCAGCGGCTGGCTCGCCGGATTGGAAAAGGCGCGCGCGGTTCCCACGACAACGACCAGTCCATATGCCGGCCACGCGCGCGCCACTCCGGACAGCGCCAGGAAAGCCGCGAGTCCGACGATCATGATGGCGTAAGTCGCGATCAGCACCCACCGGCGATCGTAGCGATCGGCGACGGCTCCCGAAACAAGCGAAAGCGGCAGAGCCGGCAGAAAGGCGAACAGCCCGATCAGGCCCAGCGAAAACGGATCGCGCGTGATGTCATAGACAAGCCACGCGACGGCCAGCGTCTGCATCTGCAACGCCAGCGCCCAGAGAAAACGGCTGGCGATGAAATAGCGATAGTCGCGATGGCGAAATACGGCGCGGCCGCCGCGCGCGCCAGCGCTCATGCGGTGAAGGCGAGGATTTCGCGCGCGACCGCCTCGGGCTGATCGAGTTCGGCGAGATGGCCCGCGTCGGCGATTACGCGCGTTCGAGCGCCGCCCGGGATCGCGGCGGCCCATCGGGCGAGATAGGAGCGCGGCAGAAGCCGATCGCCGTCGCCCTGCATGACCAGCGTCGGTTGGCGGATCAGCGGCGCGCGCTTTTCGAGACGCGTGTTGGCGATGGGCCACAGCAGGCGCGCCGTCGCCTCGGCCGCGCGCGATTGCTCGATCTGCCATTCGACATCGTTATGACCCGCGGGCGCGGCGACATGCTCGCTCCAGCGCGCGGGATTGGCGCACAGGAAGGCGGGATATTCCTCGGCGCGCCGCGCGAAGACATCCGCCGGCGGCTCGTTCGCGTCGTAAAACCCGAGCGGCGAAATCAGAACGAGCCGGAGCGGGCCATCGGGCCAGAGCGCGGCGAGCTCCGCGGCAAGCCCGCCGCCGACGCTGGAGCCGACGAGATCGGCGCCATCGAGCCCGGCGGCGAGAAAGATGCGTCGCGCCGCGACGACCCAGTCGAGATGCGTGTCGAGATCGAGATGCGCGCGCGCGCCGCCGGGAAAGCCCGGCAGCGACGGCGCGATCACCGTGCGGCTTCTCGAAAGTTCATCGAGAAACGGCGTCCAGCGCGGCAAGCCGCCCCAGCCCGCGAAAAAACCGATTTTCGGGCCGCTTCCCGCGCGCCAGACGCGGATGGCGTGACCGTCGAGATCGATGAAGGATTCCGTATGATTGCTCAACGCCGCGCTCCCGCCATCATTCCGCGGCCATGGCCGGAGCGGCGAAGGGCTTCGGCCACCAGTGATCCTCGTGTTCCGCGAACAGTCCCTTGAGTCTCGGCATGACCTTTTCCGCGAACAGTCTCGTGTTCATGAACGTCGTGTCCTTGCTCATGTTGCCGAAGTGCAGCAGCGGCATCAACTGTCCCACGTGCAGCGAGGTCGCGACCTCGTGAATCTGCTCGACGACTTCTTCGGGCGTTCCGATGACGACATATCCGGCCTCGACGATTTCCTTCATCTCGGTCGGGCGCCGCCGTTTCGAGCGATCGGCCAGGCTCGCCACCTGCCCCGTCAGCCCGGCGCGCTGGGTCGCCTCGGTGACATAGCCGGGCGGGCCGGCGTAACGCGGATCGATGTGCTGGCATCGCCCGTAAAAATATTCCGCGGGCTCCGTGTAGAGATCCATCGCCTGCTGGCGGCTTTCCGCCACGCCGACGAATTGCAGAAAACCGGCGCGGTAGGGGTTCTTCTCCTTGCCGTGCCGTTCCACGACGTTCCAGAAACCCTTCATCGTGTCCTGCGCGGCCTTGTAGCCGCCATAGGACAGGTAGCAATAGACGTAATCGTTCTCGACGCACCACGTCCACGTCTCGACCGAACCGCCGCCGGGAATCCAGATCGGCGGATGCGGCTTCTGAATGGGCCGCGGCCAGACGTTGACATGCGCCTGCTGCGTGAAGCGCCCGTTGAAGGCGAAGGGTTTCGGATCGGTCCACGAGCGCACGATGAGATCGTGCGCTTCCTGATAGCGCTGGCGCAACTGGCTCGGATTGGCCGAATAGGCAAAGCACGTGTCCATCGGCGTGCCCACGGGAAATCCCGCGATGAGCCGCCCGCCCGACACGCAATCGATCATCGCGAATTCCTCGGCGACGCGCGTCGGCGGATTGTAGAGCGCGATCGAATTGCCCAGCACGCAGATCTTCACGTCCTTCGTCGCGCGGGCGAGCGCCATGGCGATCAGGTTCGGCGAGGGCATCAGGCCATAGGCGTTGGAATGGTGCTCGTTGACGCAGATCGCGTCAAAGCCGACCTTCGCGGCGTATTCGAGCTCGTCGAAATAGTCGTTGTACATGCCGTGCGCGCGCGCAGGATCAAACAGCGCCGGGTTGATATCGACCCACACGGACGGATTTTGCGCGCGGAAGTCAGCCGGCAAATCCATGTAGGGCATCAAATGGAACCACAGAAAATTCACCCGATCCTCCCGCGCGAATTGTTTCGCGAACCTTAGGTCGGGGCGGCGAACCGCGTCAAGCAAGCCCCGCGTTGCCTCGCCCGCGCGGCCCGTGCATAGTCGCGGGAAATCATATTCACGGGCAACGCCGCGCATGACCTCCGGGGAATCGAATACCGCTTACCGTCCGCGCAATGTTTCGCGCTCCCGCTTCACGGACATTCGCGGCCTGACTTGCCATGTCCGGGAATGGGGCGATCCCGCCGCCCCGATGCTCATTCTGCTGCATGGCCATCAGGACGCCTCCGCGACGTTCCAGTTCATGGTTGACGAGATGCGCGGCGACCATCATTTCGTCGCGCCGGACTGGCGCGGCCACGGCCAGAGCGGCTGGTCGCCGACGGGCTACTGGTTTCAGGACTATCTCGCCGATCTCGACGCGCTGCTCGAACAGATCTCGCCCAGCCAGCCGGCGACAAT